>JBAZRJ010000040.1:0-18164 GCA_041662985.1 Clostridia bacterium | reverse complement strand
CTCTCATCCTTTTTCCCTCCAAATATTAATTTAGAAGTAAATTCAAGACCTCTTGAACATTTTGAACCGCTTTGATTTCCATTCCCTCGATGCCTTTCATTTGCTTAATAAGCTTCATATTCCCTGATGGAATTATACAATTCTTAAATCCAATTCTTGCAGCTTCCATAACTCTTTTTTCAATCTGACTGACTGCTCTTACTTCACCCGTTAACCCGACTTCGCCAATTAACACTGTATCTATATCAACCGGCTTATTCTTAAAACTGGATGCTACAGCAGTTACAATGCCAAGGTCACAAGCGGGTTCTATAAGTTTCAGTCCTCCAACAACATTCACATATGCATCATAATTGTGCAATAACATACCAACTTTTTTTTCAAGTACAGCCATCAGCAATGTTATTCTATTGTAATCAATTCCTGTCGCCATTCTTCTCGGAATGCCGAAATTTGTCGGGCAAACAAGTGCCTGAATTTCAATCAACATCGGCCGTGTTCCTTCAACACTCGAAATCACAACCGAGCCCGGAACATCTGTAGGTCTTCCCATCAACATAACCAATGATGGATTTCCCACTTCCACAAGACCGCAATCCCGCATCTCAAAAATCCCAAGTTCATTTGTTGATCCAAACCTGTTCTTAACGGACCTGAGTACTCTGTAGCTTAAATGTCTGTCGCCTTCAAAATACAAAACTGTATCCACTATATGCTCGAGAACTCTAGGTCCTGCAATTGCGCCTTCCTTTGTTACATGTCCGACAATGATTATTGCTATCCCCTGTTCTTTTGCAATTCTCATCAATCCTGAAGTAACATCTCTCACCTGGCTTACGCTTCCTGGTGCAGATGTCAGATCATCGTTGAACATTGTCTGTATAGAATCTATAACAACAAGATGCGGTTTATCTTTTTCAATTATTTTCTTTATGGAGCCAAAATCAGTCTCCGAAACCATCATAAGATTTTTAGATTTTACGCCGAGCCTTTCGGCTCTTAGCTTAATCTGGTTAACAGATTCTTCACCTGAAATATATAATACCCCGGCATTTAATTTCACACTTTCGCACAGTTGAAGTATCAGTGTTGATTTTCCAATCCCGGGATCACCTCCAACCAGTATAAGCGAACCTTTCACTATACCTCCGCCCAGGACTCTGTCCATTTCCTTGATGCCTGTTGAATAGCGCTCTTCCTCATTCAAAGTGATGTCATTTACATTAACCGGAATCATGTTCCTGCTGATACTGCTTCCTGTTTTGCGTGTCGTCTGTTGCAGCTGTTCCACAAAAGAATTCCAGCTCTCACATGCGGGACATTTGCCAAGCCAACCTGTTGATTCATACCCGCATTCCTGACACACAAAAGTTGATTTTGTCTTACCCATTTTTCCTCCGGATTATATAATCTGCATGATAAAATATTATCATTTTTGTCGCTGCATTTTATTAGTTCATCATAAAACTATTATACCATATAATAGTTTGTAATAAACACCTTTCAGCGTTTCTTCAGACATAAAAATACCCAGACAAATCTTACTGAATTGTTGGGTATTTATTAAGTTCTGATTATTTATCTGGCTTTTTCTAGTTTTTCGGCCAAAACTTCTTTCATATCATCAATATCTAAGTCTCTTACATGTTTTGTGTGAACCCACTCGTTCTCGTTTCTATGGATAAACCCTTGTAAAATAATCGGCACCCACGTCAAATTATAGAGCGGGAATAATATAAAGTATTTCAAAATCTTCGCTGTCATCTTCCCCTCTGCAATCACAAACGTAACTGTATAATAAGTAAAAATTAACATTAGCAAGATAAACATCAAAATGTTACTATTTTGTACAAACTGCGTTCTGTTTCTAATAAAAATCGCAGATCCGGTAACAAGGGCAATGCCATTTGCTACAATTACAAACGGCTGTATAAGATACATCACTGCATCAAATGATACCCGGTCTTTTTCTTTAACTGCTTTTGTTATAAGTGGCTTTAAAAATCTTGTTGCACAGTCAAAATGGCCTTGCATCCAGCGTTTTCTTTGCTTCCATGATTGTTTGAGCTGCAAAGGTTTTTCATCGTATACTATTGCTTCGTGTGACCACGCTACTCTCATTCCTTTTAAGATAAGGCGCAAAGAAAATTCGAGGTCTTCTGTAAGGCACGTTGCCTGCCAGCCTATGCTCTTTAACAAATCAGTTTTAATTACAAAACCTGTGCCGCATAAAAAACAACTCAATCCAAGATAATATCTCGGTAGTTGAAATAACCTGTCACTAATCCAAAAAGTTATTGAATTATTACCCGAAACCCAAGAATCATTTGGATTCTTGCTGTCAAGATATCCCTGAACAACTTTATTGCCCTTAGATAATTGCTTGTTCATCTCAAGTAAAAAATTATCTGAAACAAGATTATCTGCATCCAGTATACAAACTGCATCGTATTCTTTTCCGGATTCGAAAAGATTTCTGAAAGCCCATTCAAGACAAAATCCCTTGCCTTTTTCCGCGGGATTTTTCCTTTCCAAAACATTCGCTCCATTGTCTATAGCAACTTTTGCAGTACTGTCATCGCAGTTATCCGCAATTACGCAAATATCGTACATATCTTTCGGATAGTTAATTGTTTTAAGATTTCTTATAATATTTCCTATAACCTTTTCTTCATTATGCGCAGCGATGAAGACAATAAATTTATTTTCAACCGGAAACTGATCAGCCGAAATTTCTTTTCTTTTAAACCAGCCAAACGCGGATACAGCAAAATAATATATGAAAACTACCCATAACAGAACCTGCGCAAATAAACTCAAGAAATATACTACATCATTAATCATCAACAGTTCTCCATTTTCACTCTTAAAAAAATATCTTTCCTACTATAAAATACTCTAAATTCTAATAATAATCAAGTATTATCTTAAACTTAATAATAACTTTTTTTTACTTTTTTTGCAACAAAAGAATTTGTACATCTTCTGCCAGGATTCCCAAAATACTACAAATCGTCTTGTTTTATTGGTTTTCCGACTTTTTCTTCCTTACTATTTCCTTTTTATTAATCGAAATTTGATCGTTCACTGCTTCAACTAAAACAACATCGCCGCCCTTTACTCTTCCTTCCAGTATTTCTTCGGCCAGATAGTCCTCAATAAGCGATTGAATCGTTTTTCTTAAAGGTCTTGCACCATACACTGGGTCAAAGCCTTTTTTAGCCAATAATTCTTTTGCTCTATCCGAAACATCAATAATTACATTATTTTGTTTGACTCGTTCTGCAAGGACATTAATCATGAGTCCGACAATCTTTTTAATGTCTTCCATATCAAGGGAATGAAAAACAATAATGTCATCAATCCTGTTTAAGAATTCCGGTCTGAATGTCTTTTTCAATTCGCTCATAACATCAATCTTCATATCTTCGTAGTTCATTTTTTTATGGCTTTCACTCGAAAATCCGACTTTCTTAGGTTCTATAATCATTCTTGCGCCGACATTTGATGTCATAATAACCACAGTATTTCTAAAATCAACGGTTCTTCCCTGAGAATCGGTCAATCTTCCGTCTTCGAGAATTTGAAGCAGAATATTAAAAACGTCAGGATGTGCTTTTTCAATTTCATCAAATAAAATAACGCAATATGGTTTTCTTCTGACCTTTTCGGTTAGCTGTCCTCCCTCATCATAACCAACATAACCGGGAGGAGACCCAACCATTTTAGAAACGCTGTGTTTTTCCATATATTCTGACATGTCCACTCTAATAATGGAGTTTTCATCGCCGAAAAGCGCTTCTGCCAAGGCCTTGCTCAGTTCCGTTTTCCCCACTCCCGTCGGACCTAAAAACACGAATGACCCTATAGGTCTTTTGGGATCCTTCAACCCGACTCTTCCTCGCCTTATTGCCTTTGATACCGCTTCTACGGCCTCAGACTGGCCAATAACACGTCTGTGTAATATTTCCTCCATATTCATAAGTCTTTCCGACTCTTCCTCGGCAAGGCGTTTCACGGGTATTCCGGTCCAATTCGAAACTATGTCCTCTATTTCCTCCTCATTAACTACACCGGTTGTTTTCTGGCTTTTTTGATGCCATACAATTCTCATTTTTTCTATTTCATCTTTAATATTTTTTTCTTTGTCCCTCAAACTCGCCGCTTTCTCAAATTCCTGATTTCTAACAGCTTCATCTTTTTCTTTTTGCAGTTTTTCCTGCGTATCTTCAAGTTTTTTTAAATCAGGCGGAACTGTATATGCTTTCAGCCTTACCTTTGAAGCTGCTTCGTCGATAAGGTCAATCGCCTTATCCGGCAGATATCGGTCAGTGATATATCTGGAAGACAATTTAACCGCTGCATTAATTGCTTCGTCAGTAATCTTAACGCTATGATGCGCTTCATACTTATCCCTTAATCCGTTCAGAATTAAAATTGCCTCTTCTTCAGTAGGTTCTCCGACAATAATCGGCTGAAACCTTCTTTCCAGTGCAGCATCTTTTTCAATGTGTTTTCTGTACTCATTAATCGTGGTCGCCCCTATTACCTGCAATTCGCCTCTTGCAAGTGCCGGTTTCAGAATATTCGAAGCGTCAATCGCGCCTTCAGCTGCACCCGCCCCAATAATTGTGTGCATTTCGTCGATGAACAGGATTACGTTTCGCGCTTCGAGTATTTCCTCAATCGCCTTTTTTAAACGCTCTTCAAACTCGCCTCTATATTTTGCGCCTGCTACCATTGCCGATAAATCAAGTGTTACAAGGCGTTTGCCCTTCAAAATTTCAGGGATATTGCCGTCACATATTTTTTGCGCAAGCCCTTCTGCAATCGCAGTTTTACCAACCCCCGGCTCGCCAATCAAACAAGGGTTGTTTTTCGTTCTCCTGCACAAAATTTGAATTATCCTGTCTATTTCTGTAATTCTTCCTATAACCGGATCAAACCTTCCGTCTTTAGCCATCTTGGTAAGATCTCTTCCAAACTGGTCCAAAGTCGGGGTGTTCGAAACCTCAACTCCTTTTATTTCACTTGGTGCATCTACCGGTCTTTCATTCAGCATTTTCATCATTTCAAACGCAAGCTTATCGGGATCAGCCCCCAGGTCTATCAAAACTTTGATTGCAACACTTTCACCCTCACGTATCAATCCCAATAATATATGTTCTGTTCCAATATAATTTTGTCCCATTCTTCTTGCTTCCTTGAAACTTAACTCCAATACCCTTTTTGATCTCGGAGTAAAACCAAGTGGCTGGTCATATATGCCATCGCCGATTCCAATCAATTCCTCGATTTCATTTAGGACCTTTTCTTCGGTAATGCCTTGTGAAGCAAGCGTCTTTGAGGCAATCCCGCTTCCCTCTTTTACCAGCCCCAGCAGAATGTGTTCTGTGCCGACATAATTGTGCCCCATCTGCATAGCACTTTCCTGTGAAAAGGCGATAGCTCTTTCGGCCTTTTCTGTGAGTTTTTCATACATATATTCATCACTCCTTAATCGGATTCAATAATTCTTTTATCAGTTTAGACCTCATAATATCTCTTTCTCTCTCGTTCAACGACATTTCATAATGCTTCTGCAAATTCCCCGGTTGTATTAAAAGCATTATTTTGTTTAATGTCTCAATCTTTATATTTTTTAATATACCCATATTGATTCCTAATCTAACTTCGGAGATCAGGTTTAAACATTCCTGCGAGGACATAATTTCAGCATTTGTCATTATTCCGTAAGCCCTCATTATTCTGTCTTTAAACAGATTTTTATTCTGTTTCTGTAATTCTTTTCTTACTAATCTTTCCTGCTCGATAATCTGGAAAACAACACTGCTCACATTTGTAATGATTTCTTTTTCGTTTTGGCCAAGTGTTACCTGGTTTGAAATTTGATATATTTGACCCAGAGACTCGCTGTTTTCACCATAAATCCCTCTGATTGCAATCCCGATTTTACTGCACGCGGTAAGCATCCCTTTTACCAGTCCGGTCATGGTCAAAGCCGGAAGATGCAACATTACAGATGCCCTGATGCCGGTTCCCACATTTGTAGGACAGCTTGTAAGATATCCAAACTCTTCATTGAAAGCATACTTGATGTTCTTTTCAAATATATTATCAATTTCCATGCACATTTCAAGTACATTTTCAATCTGATTTCCTGGAAGCATGCACTGAATTCTTATATGATCCTCTTCTTGCATCATAATACTGATTTTCTCATCTCTGCTGATAAAAACACCGCACTCATTGCAACATTTTACTATATCAGGACTTATGAGATGTTTTTCAATCATCACATTTTTTTCCGTTTCATTAAGTCTTGCTAAATCATAATATTTGAAAGCTTTTGATTTCAATGTAGCATCGGTTTTCAAAACATTGCTGATCCTATTTGTTATAAGAAGTGCCTGGTTACCGTCCAATTTATTAGGGAAAGGATATTCCTTCAAGTTCCTTGCAATCCTGACTCTGCTGCTTAATGCAACATCAGACTCAGGACCCTTTGCAATATACCAGCTTGTCATTCTATCACCAGTCCTTTATTAATCTTCAACTCAATATTCGAAATCCTTATTATTTCTAAGCCTTCTATTTTTCGGAAATTTCATTATTTTTAAGAAGTTTGATTTTATCCCTTAATTCTGCAGCTTTTTCATATTCTTCGCTTTGAATCGCTTTGTTTAAATCATTCTTTAATGTTTCAATTTCATCCGGAGTTTTTTCAGGTTTTCCGGTTTTGACTGACTTTTCGATAACGTCCGATTTCTCATCGTATGCTGATTTAGAGACCTTTTCACTAATTTTTGAAATTGCTTCTTCGCATGGATTTTTCCCATTGTGTTGCAAATCTCCGTGCAGTCTTTTTAAAATAGGCCTAAGCTTTTTTTTAAAAACTTTATGACATTCTTCGCAACCCAATTTCCCTGTCTTTTGGAACTGTTCAAAACTCATCCCGCATTTATTGCAGGCAACCAAATGAAAGTTGGATTGTCTCGTCTCTGATTCACAGTTTGCAATCATTCCGGTAAAAAAATCATTGATATTTATGGGACAAATCAAATTATTTTGACTTGCCTCCTGTGCGCATTCGTTGCATAAATATAATTCAACTTTCTTGTCATTAATAATTTCAGTGAAGTGAACATTTGCATCCTTCATATTGCAACTTTGACATAACATATAAAACCCTCCTTGCTATATAAATATTCCCTTATTATGTTGTTTCAAAAGTAATGTTCGAGGAATAATTACCCATTTCAATGTAAATGAACCACAAAAAAGGCGCCCCGTTAGGCGGCACCTTTTAATCGTTTAAATTAATCTTCGTCTAATCTTCGTCGTCGGAATCTTCCATTAACTTCTTAGCTTCCTCGATAACCTTTTGACTGACATTTCCCGGAGCTTCTTCGTATCTTTCAAATTTGAGCTTGAAATAGCCCCTCCCTTGTGTCATTGATCTCAAATCGTTGGCATATTTAAACATCTCCGCCAAAGGCACATCTGCTTCAACTTCCTGAAGCCCGCCTTCGACAGGATTCATTCCGAGAATTCTTCCTCTTCTCTTGTTTAAATCGCCAATGATATCTCCCATGTATGAATCCGGAATATATACTTTCGTATTCGCAATCGGTTCAAGAATAGCCGGCGAAGCCTCGGCTAAACCTTTCTTATACGCAAGTCTAGCGGCAATTTTAAACGCCATTTCCGATGAATCGACATCATGATATGAGCCGTCAACCAATGTTGCTTTAAGATTAACAACAGGATATCCTGCCAATACACCCTTCACTATTGCTTCTCTCAACCCTTTTTCAACAGCCGGGAAGTATTGTCTCGGAACAGCTCCGCCAAATATTTTCTCTTCAAAAACGAGATCTTCACTCTCAGCCGGTTCAAATTCAATCCATACATGTCCGTATTGACCATGTCCGCCGGATTGCTTTTTATGTTTTCCTTCAACCTTGACCTTTTTCTTAAGCGTTTCTCTGTAAGGCACTCTTGGATTTGAAAGGTTGACGGATACACCGAATTTTGCTTTTAGTTTGCTGACAATTACATCAAGATGCTGCTCACCGACACCTGACAATATCGTCTGATGGGTCTCTGTATTTATCACGACTTTAAATGTTGGATCTTCGTCCTGAAGTTTCTGAAGACCTGCACTGATTTTTTCTTCATCTCCCTTTGCTTTTGCTTCAACCGCAAGAGAAAGAGCGGGTTCCGGGAATACAATCTTTTCAAGCACAATCGGTTTCGTCTGCATGCAAAGAGTGTCATTCGTATTTGAATGCTGAAGTTTCGCAACAGCACCGATGTCACCTGCAACAACTTTGTCAACCGGTATCTGTTTCTTGCCTCTCAGCATGAATACCTGAGCAGTTTTTTCTGTTTTTTCAGTATTTGAATTGTATACTATGGTATCAGATTTAAACGTGCCGGAATAGACTCTGAAAATCGAAATTTTACCCACAAAAGGGTCGGCAATCGTTTTAAAAATCAATGCTGACAAAGGTGCATCCGGTGTAGTATCGAATTCGATAATCTCTTCCGTGCCCGGTTTAAATCCTTTAACAACCTTTTTGCCGGCAGGTGATGGCATATATTCGACAATTGCATCCATAAGTGCTCCAACACCAAGATTACCAAATGCAGAACCGCAAAATACAGGGGTAATTGAATCATCTGCAATTCCGAGACTCAATCCCTTCTTCATTTCCTCGTGTGTAAACTCTTCTCCGCCAAAGAATTTTTCCATCAGTTCTTCATCGTTCTCGGCTATTAATTCGTTTAGTGAATTTTTAATTTCAGAAACTCTATCATTTAAATCGGATGGAATATCAATATCAGCAAGCTTATCCTTGTCGAATTTTTTCGCAGTCATATTGATAATATCAACAAATCCGATAAATTTTTCGTTTTCAATAATTGGAATTTGAAAAGGTGTAATTCCTTTTCCAAAAGTATTAATCAATTGGTCAAGCACCTTATTGAAATCAGCGTTTTCCTCATCCATCTTGTTAACAAAAATCATTTTGGGAATATTCTGTTCTTTCGCATATGCCCATGACTTTTCGGTACCTACCGCAACACCGCTTTTTGCGGACACAAGAATAATTGAACCATCAGAAACTCTTATTCCCTGCCTAACTTCACCGACAAAATCGAAATAACCCGGGGTGTCTATTAAATTGATTTTCGAATCTTTCCATTCACATGGAGCAATAGATGTACTGACCGAAATTTTTCTCCTAATCTCTTCCGGATCATAGTCGGTCGTAGTTGTACCATCAACAACTTTGCCAAATCTGTCAAGAACCCCTGTGTTGAACAACATTGCCTCAGCCAGTGTCGTCTTACCCGCACCGCCATGTGACATAAGACATATGTTGCGAATCTTATCGACAGCATAATCTTTCATAGCAATTCCCCCTCAAATTTAAATTTGAATCAATTTATCTTCTAAGCGCTTTATAAACAAGGTGGCAATCATTATGTATTATTCTACTTGAGTTATGAATTTCCTTATCGATTATATCATATATAATGTGTTTTCAACATACTAAGGCTTATAAATTGCTGAATTTTTTGGCTGCCATATCCGGTGAAGTTGTTGCTCTTGTAAATAAAAATTAACTATAGTAGACTATAAAAAAAGATGTGTTTTTATGTATTGTCACGCTGAAGCGGAGGTATGCTTATCATGTTTTATCCTTTAAAATTCAAATCCTTATATAAAGATTATATTTGGGGCGGGAGAAATCTCGAAAAACTCGGTAAAATACTTCCCGAAGGAATAGTCGCTGAAAGCTGGGAGATTTCCTGCAATGAAGACGGCATAAGCATAGTTGAAAACGGTGAATTCAAGGATATAGCATTGCCGGTTTTGATTAAGCGTTTCGGCAAAGATTTAATCGGCACATCTTTAGACAACAGTGCTCTTAAAACCTTTCCTCTTTTAATAAAGTTAATAGACGCGAATGATAAACTTTCAGTCCAGGTGCATCCTGATGACAGCTACGCAAAGATACATGAAAACGGCGGTCTGGGCAAAAATGAGATGTGGTACATAATTTCAGCGAGACCAGGTGCAAGACTTGTATACAATGTCCTGCCGGGAGTTACAAAAGAGATTTTTGCCAAAGCAATTGAAGATGATACCGTTGAACAATTCTTAAATTATGTTCCTGTTCGTCAGGGTGATGTTTTAAATATACCTGCCGGGTTAATACATGCAATTGGTGAAGGAATAGTTCTTGCTGAAATCCAGCAAAACTCAAATACCACTTACAGAGTTTACGATTACAATCGTGTGGGCAATGATGGACAAAAGAGACCGCTTCACATTGAAAAATCATTGGATGTGATTAATTTCAGCTCCGCTGAAAATCAGGCGAAAGCAAAGGGGCTTGAGGTTCGGCTGAGTCTGAATTCTAACGTTACTTATTATATTGCAAATCAGTACTTTTGTGCACAGCTCTACAATATTTATGGATATAAAAATGAAGATGCGAATGGAAGCAAGTTTGAAATCTATATATTTATTGAAGGTAACTGCAGACTCAAATATGAAAGCGGAGAAATTGATTTTAAGGCAGGCGAATCCGCCCTCATTCCTGCATCTATGGGGAAATATACTTTGGAAGGCAAGTTTAGGGCACTAAAAACCTTTGTGCCGAATATTGAAAACGATGTTATCAAACCCCTTATGAAAGCCGGGTTCAGTGAAGACAGAATATACGAAAATGTCTGCGGACTTTTAAAATAAGAGAGATTCAGGGATTGTCTGAATAGAATAAGCTCATCTCAATAATATAGAATTATAGCGGAAGTGTTTTCAAGTATAATTAGTCGCGAAAAAGTAAAAAGCAAAGGTTGTAATTTCAACCTTTGCTTTTTTGGTGGGAACTGTAGGGCTCGAACCTACGACCCCCTGCTTGTAAGGCAGGTGCTCTCCCAGCTGAGCTAAGCTCCCAAATATGAGTAAAAACCGTTGTCTTGTTTTTACATCATATGCGTGGTGACCCATAGGGGATTCGGACCCCTGTTACCGCCGTGAAAGGGCGGTGTCTTAGACCGCTTGACCAATGGGCCATAAAAAAATAAAAAATGGTAGCGGCAGTTGGATTTGAACCAACGACCGTCCGGGTATGAACCGGATGCTCTAGCCATCTGAGCTACGCCGCCATAAGTTATCCCAAAAAAAAAGTACCCTTCTTAACGCGCTTTATTATTGTAGCAGATAGTTTTATATAAAGTCAAGGATAAGTTTCAGCTAAATTTTATGGAACTTTTAACTAATAATTTTTACTTTTTCCAGCATATATTTTAAACTTTCAAATTTAAAATATATGCTTTTTTCTTCTTGTAATTTTGCAGTTTCTGTTTTGCATCTGCCCTTTTCGCCAAACTGATTTTTCAATTCCCGTTTTACTGTCTGCCCTTTTCGCCCAATTTTAAATCAATGTTCTTTGCTTCTCTTATGACATAAAGCGGTCTGCCTTTTACTTCGTCATATATTCTACCCACATACTCGCCTATCACACCCAAAATAACCAGAACAATGCCGTTGAAAAACAGATTTACCGCTATAGTCGAAGCCCATCCGGGTTGCGTTGATACGGTAAATAGTCTTTGGCATAAAACGAATATCAAATAAGCAAAACTTAGGAATGAAATAAATCCGCCGATATATGTTGCAATCTTAAGAGGTTTATATGAGAAAGAAGTGATTGCATCGGATGCAAATTTTATCATTTTCTTTAGCGGGTATTTTGTTTCTCCCGCAAAGCGTTTCTCGCGGACAAATTCAACACCTATTTGCTTGAATCCCAGCCAGCTTATTATTCCCCTGATGTATCTGTTTCTTTCATTCACTTGCTTTAACGCATTGCATACTTTTCTGTCAATAAGTCTGAAATCCCCTGTGTCAACAGGTATATCAACTTCTGTCATTGTCCTCAAAAATCTATAAAACATTTTCGCTGTAATCTTCTTGAAAAATGTGTCGCCTTTTCTTTTTATTCTTTTTCCATAAACAACATCATAGCCCTCTTTCCATTTTGCGAGCATTTGCGGTATAACTTCAGGCGGATCCTGAAGGTCGGCATCAATTACAACAATGGCATCTCCCTCTGTATAATCCATACCTGCGGTAATAGCAATCTGATGTCCGAAATTTCTTGAAAAATCCAGAAGCTTGATTGTGCTGTCTTTATCACATATATTTCTTAATATTTCAACAGTTCTGTCTCTGCTTCCGTCATTTACGAAAATAATTTCGTAACTTTCGTCTGTTGAATCCATAACTTTTTTTAATCTTTTATATGATTCTTCAACAACACCTTCTTCATTATATACAGGGACTACAACTGAAACGACTGCTTTTTCAGACATAATTATCAATTCCTTTCCTATGAATTCTATTAACTAAATCCCGGCCATGAACTAATCCAATGCAATGACTTGAGATATGATTTGTCAACCACCAAACCTGATATTACCGGATAAAATAATATGAACAGCAATAATACAATTGCAAGGTAGAGATATACGGCATATTTGGCATTTACATACTTGTCCATAGCAGTTTTAAATACATAAACCATCGCAAGAATCATGAACGGTACCGTTGAGAAAAAGTGGTAAATATATACTACTCTGCTTACAAATACCCATGTGAAATATTGAAATAAAATTGCAGAAAATATAACAACCATTTTCTTTTCTTTTTTTGCTATTGCAATACCTAATGCCGCAAAAAATGCCAGAATTCCCGCCCACCATATCGCAGGATTTCCAAATGCGACAATGGTGGAAATCTTATCTTGAGCAAGTAATTTCCCCTGATAGTACCAATAAGGAATATTATCCAGCGGCCAGGACCACCATGGTGACTGGAAAGCAGCTCCCGGTGCTTCAAGATGAGCATGATAGTCGTACATTCCTGCTTGTGCGGAAAGAACCTCGCTGAATTTATGTCCGTTACCTGCATTCATATATGGGATATATGAAGCAAAGTAAATTATTGCAGGTATTATTATAAAGAATAGTCCGGCAAACAATATTGTATAGATTATATGGTGGGACATAAAGTTATTTATCCACTCAAATTTGCTTTTATTCTTTTTAATCTCTTTTCTGTAATTGCTATTCTTAGTTATTTTTCTATAATCCCGGTATTCCAAAAGCCTTGAAAGGAAGAACAACAGAGCAAGTCCACCGGCTCCGTATAGCGCTATCCACTTGCACGCCGCCCCAATCCCAAAGAACAATCCGCTTAGGAATAAAGGTTTGAGACTCGCTTTTAATCCGATAACATAAGATTTATTCATGAAATAATCATACATAAAATAGTACATAACAATAACGAAGAATGTTACATACACATCTATAGTTGAAATTCTTGTTTGAACAAAATGCATAAAGTCAAACATCATCAGAAATGCAGCAGCGAAACCATAAAATCTTTTATCAAACATTTTTTTCGCAAACATATACATAAGAGGAATCATTAATGCTCCGAAAAGCGTTCCGACAATTCTCCATCCAAATCCGGTCATCCCGAATATTGAGATACCAACCGCAATCAAAAGTTTTCCAAGCGGCGGATGTGTATTTTCGTAAGGCTCCATACCGTGCAGATATTGGTAAGCGGTTCTTGCATGATATATCTCATCGAAATATGTGCTTGTTAAATAGGTTGGATTGTATTCAAGTGTACTTTGTTCATCAAATAAATTATTAATCGTACCAACCTGATTAAAATCTTTTGAATTGTCTATAATTTTAAATCCGGTTATCGGCTGAGTTTTACCATTTTCCGTAAAGACCATTTCGTTAAGAGTTCCGGTCGGTGAATCGACGATAACATTCACATATCTCGCTTTTTGCGATACCGGATAGATATACCATGTATTAACTTCAAAGACCCACAATGTATTCAGTTTTTTTGTAGTATCTGTGGTTTCAAGATTATTGAATTTTTTATCATTGCCCGCATATTCCAACCTGTATTTCCCGCTATCGCCTTCTGCAACTCCCACATAAAGGTATACCCTTGCAAGGTCAACCTCTTTTCCAAAATCAACTGTGAAGGCTTTTCCCACAGTCATAGGCTGCCAGGAAGTCTGAGGCGCAGAAAAACTGCCGAGGTTAAACAACGCAATTACAAGATATATTAATGTCATTGAACACATAATAATAATATCTTTTTTGTCAATTTTTAATTTTGAAATTTTAGGGGCAATTTTGGGTGTCTCACTAAAAGCGTCAATACTAATATTCTTATCGGTATTATTTTTTGGCCCGGAACTATATGTTTTTTTCGTTTCGACTTTTTTTGTATCTGTCTTTATAGCTCCAACATTACCCTTGCCGCCTGCTTTTGAAGCAAAGACAACGCTCCTTGTTTTGTTTCTGATAAAAACATCCCATGTAATCCAAATCAGATAGCCGAACATTGCTATATTCACTATCCCGAATACGATTGTCCATATATATACTGCCGGATAGTACGATTCTGTTATTCTTTCAGCCGGAACAGCAAGCATCCTCGCAAATAATATTTGAATATTGAAGAAAATTGTTATTCCAAATCCGAGCATTAATACGAATATTCTTTTATCTTTTATATATATGAACGCCATTATTAACAGCGCAACAACCGGGAACATATATCTTTCGTGCATTTTGGTTACAAAAATGAACGCTCCGGCGTTAAGTATAACCGCAACTAAAATAGGTGTCGCCACATGTTTGCTCTTCCAGTAAATAAAACCGCAAAATCCCAGAATCAAGGCAATAAGAACTATACCCCAGGTATTGTAACTTAATCCTATAAATGTTGACGTTGAAGCATCCTTGAAATTTGCACCTATGAGTCCCCAGGAGTTAAATGCATTCATAGCAGCGGACGTATATTCACCTGCCGTCTTCATATATAATTCGACAATCCAGATTGGCGACTTGTTTAATGTGAACGGCAAAATAATCACCAGAACTGTTCCAATTCCATATAGTACAGATAAGAGAAATTCCTTTATATTTTTTTGTTTAATGAGAACAACCATTACCAGTTCAAATACAATAACAGGGAAGAAAAATACACCTTGAGGTTTCATTAAAACTGCTACCACAAACAAAACCGTGGCCCATTTGATATTCTTTTTCATAAGAAGAATCAGGGCACCGACTACTATCATGGTGAAAAACGAATCGACCTGCCCCCATATTGTTGAATCCAGGAATACAATCGGATTAAATGCATACACTGCCGCCGCAAGCAACCCCAGTTCCATTCCGAACTGCTTTTTGGCAAGTTTGAAAAGCATAAACGCTGTAACAAGATCAGCTATAATCGAAGGCAATTTGATTAATAAAGTACTTACCTGAGATTGACCTAAGAATGCGGAAATTTTACCGACTATAAAGAATACATACATAAAGAAAGGCGGATAATCAACCCATCCGCTATATATATTTGTGAGGTCATTGGCTGCACTGGCTGCCCAAGATTTATTCGCCGAAATGTCATTTGGCCAGCCCTCTATCATCGGAGCAACTATTAATCTGAATATAAAACCCGCTGCAAGCAGAATACCTAAAATAATCACACCGTGCTTTGTTTTTATCCGACCCTTTTTAATCTGATAGTAAATTATACAAACTGCTATCAGAAACAATGCCGAATATATAAGCATAAGCATGTTGTAATCATTACTTGTCTTTTGTTCATGGGTGAGGGGTTTTTCAGGTTCGGTATTATCCTGATTTGGCTTGTCTAAAGACACTGCAATAGCACCTGATGGCAGCTGGTCGAGTTTTTCGACGGTAACATCATCAAACCATGCTTTTCCTGTGTTTTCACTTCCGTAACCGCCAACACCTAGCGTTAAACTCAAGCTGCTTTGACCATCTGCTGTTTTCCCATACAGAACTGCGTGCTGCCATTGATTATTTGTTCCGTTAATTTGATTCGATGTTTCAAGAATTCCAACAGCCGATATATTCGCACCCTTTGAATCTTTTCCGATATTTTCAGTTTTTATCCAGCACGAAAATTTATAATACGAATTGGCATCAACTCTAATTGCCTGTTCATATCTTGCATCATTCTTATTTGTGTTATCTATCAGGCCACTGCTTTTGCCCGAATGATGGACGGTCGCATCAACTTTATATGTGGTATAACCTGCTGCTTTATTCCAGGCATTTTCAATCCAGAAGTCTGCTTTGCCGGATGAAGCCTCTTCAAACCCGGGATTTTGAATTTTTAATGTTTGATTTGCGCATACATTTGAACCAAACACAATTATAAACGCAAACACAAAAAGCAATAGGCGCCTTTTCATCGTCCGAACCTCCGCTAAGATCTTTTAAGAATGCAAACTACGCTTAATCTTTATTCATATCATCTTCTTTATTTTCTTTTTCGTCGTTTTCTTGCTCATTATTTTCCTTTTCTTCGCTCTTGGTGTCAGTCTCTTCATTTTCGTCAATTTTATCCGAATCCAATTCTTCTTCAGTCATGCTTTCGGTTTTTCCTAATTTTTTCTTCTTGTTATTGGTTATAAATGTTATTATTGCAATTATTATAACTACTCCAATAAATGCACATACTAAAACATTACTCACATTAACGGTTTGGCTTTTGTTTGGATCGTTATTCGATGGAGCATTTGTCTGTCCCAATGGTGCAACATAAACTCCGGCAGGAGCTTTGTCGAGTTTTTGGGCTTTGACATCATCAAACCATGCTTTTCCGGTATTTGTACTTCCATATCCACCAATTCCAAGAGATAAAATTAAGCTTTTCTGATTTGCGACTGTTTTACCATAAAGGATTGATTCCTTCCATGTTCCACTCGTACCGGTTATTGCATTTGAGGTGTCAAGAATTCCTTCGACGGAAACATTTGCACCCTTAGCTTTAGTTCCAACATTTTCAGTTTTAATCCAGCATGAAAATTTATAGTATGAATCACTGTCAACTTTAATTGTCTGTTCATATCTTGCATCATTTGTTTTATTGCTCGTAATTGTCATGCTGTTCTTTCCTGAATGAAAAATATTCTTGTCAATTGAGAAGACCGTTATCCCTGCGGTTTCATCCCAAGCATGTGTAGTCCAGAACGATATTTTACCGGACTTAACATCTTCAAATCCCGGATTTTGAATATTTAGCTTAACATTTGCAAAAACGCTTGAACCAAATACCAATGTAAAAGCAATTGTTAAAAATAATATACGCTTCTTCATGATTTAATCCCCCATTAACAATTTTTATTTTATATATTTATTTAATAGATGTTATTATTATTCCCAAGCAAATTATTCCGCCCCCGACCAATCTGTTTACAGGCAGTTGTTCGGAAAATAGAAAATATGACGCCGCCATAACCAGAATAAATGTCAGAGCCGTAAAAGGATAAGCAACATTTAAATCTGTTTTTGATAACGCAACCAACCAGAGTACTGTACTCAAAGCATATAGTACAAGACCTGAAAATACAATCGGTGAAAACACCACGGTCACAAGTGTTTTTAATAAATTCATAATACCGCCGGAAAACGATAGATCTGCCAGCGAGTTCATCCCTTTTTTAAACAACACCTGACCTGAAGCCGCAAAGACCACAGAAACTATTAATAAAAGCCTGGCAATCATACCTACCTCCCCTGATGTCTGTATTAACAAAGTCGCTCCAAAAGATGCTATTTCACAGTCTTGAAATGCTTTCCACAATTGTATCAATTAAATTATTCGCAGTCAAATATTTTGCATTAATTTTATTGAATATTCTAATCAATTTCATCGAGCGTCAGATAAAAACTTGGAATAAATTCTTTCATGAAATATTCGACTTCGGAAGATTTATTCTTCGTTAAATAATCATGCAATGCTTCACGGGCTTTTTTAAATTCCGTATTACCGGCTTTTTCCTCTTCCACGCACTTAATGAATGCAGATATTTTGTCCGCAGCCTTGACAATATGGCTCATTTCGGAATCTGTATTTTCAGAAAAATAAATACTCCTGTATGTTTCTTTCATTTCCTCAGGCAGCATTCCGATTAATCTTTCCTTCGATATATTCTCAATTTGCTTATATGCGATATTTATTTCAGGATTGTAATATTTAATAGGTGTCGGCAAATCGCCTG
>JBAZRJ010000039.1:0-18738 GCA_041662985.1 Clostridia bacterium | reverse complement strand
GGATAAATAAGATTATAGAAGGAATTAAAAATCAGATTGAAAGGAGCGCTATGACATGATTAGAAAAATTAATTTAAGTTCTGAAAATCAGAACGAGTTTGTAAATAAGTTTTTGAGAAACAGGTCTGAAGAAGACGATAGCGTATCCATGGTAGTCGAGAATATTTTAAAAGAAGTTGAAGAAAACAAGGATAAGGCTGTTTTTGAATATGCGAAAAAATTCGATGGAGTAACACTGAACAGTTCAAATGTCAAAGTAACAAAAGATGAAATAGATGAAGCCTATAAATTAGTGGACAAATCTCTTTTAGATGTTATTAGGAAGGCAAAAGTCAATATTGAAAATTTTCAGAAAAAGCAGGTCGAGGAATCATGGTATACAGAGGAGAAAAACGGTGTAATTCTTGGACAAATAGTCAGACCTCTTGAAATTGCAGGGGTTTATGTTCCGGGGGGAACGGCGGTTTATCCGTCGTCAGTTCTTATGAATATTATACCTGCAAAGGTTGCAGGTGTTGAAAGAATAATTATGGTTACGCCTCCGAAAAAGGATGGGATAAATCCCGCAGTGGTAGTAGCCGCAAATGAAGCAGGCGTTGACGAGATTTATAAAATTGGCGGAGCATATGCAATTGCTGCATTAGCTTACGGTACTGAGACAATACCGAAGGTCGATAAAATAGTGGGACCGGGGAACATTTATGTTGCGACCGCAAAGAAGTTGGTGTTTGGTGTTTGCGATATCGATGCAATTGCGGGGCCGAGTGAGATTATGATAATTGCAGACAAAACTGCGAATGCAGATTATATCGCAGCCGACCTTCTTTCTCAGGCAGAACATGATATTCTTGCATCAGCCATACTCGTTACGGATTCCGAAGAGCTTGCCGGTGCTGTCGTTTCGGAAATTGAAGTACAAATGAACAATCTTTCAAGGAAAAGCATTGCGGAAAAAGCAATTGAAGATCTTGGGATGATAGTGATGGTGGACAGCATAGATGAAGCGGTGGGGCTTGCAAATTTATTTGCGCCTGAACACCTTGAACTCGCAGTTGAAAAGCCGGAAGAGATATTGAACTGTATAAAAAACGCAGGGGCAATTTTCATGGGGCAGTATTCACCGGAACCTCTCGGCGATTACTTTGCCGGACCGAATCACGTTTTGCCGACCGGTGGGACAGCCAGATTCTTTTCAGCATTGGGAGTAAATGATTTTATAAAAAAAACAAGTATAATATCTTACACAAAGGAAGCACTTGATGATGTTAAGGATGATGTTATCACCTTTGCAAACGCCGAAGGATTGACGGCTCACGCAAATGCAGTAAAGATAAGGTTTTTAGAAGAAAACAAGGAGAAATGAAATGAATAAATTCTGGAGCGAAATTGCAAACAGCATAGAACCATATACCGCCGGCGAACAGCCGAAGGACAAAAAATACATCAAGCTCAATACTAATGAGAATCCGTATTCTCCTTCGGTAAAAGTTCTTGATGCAATCAGGAACGCTGCAAATGAAAGTTTGAAACTGTACCCCGATCCGACGTGCAATGATTTGAAGACAGCGATTGCAGAGTATTACAGATTAGATAATGAACAGATATTTATAGGGAATGGCTCGGACGAAATCCTTGCATTTTCATTTATGGCTTTCTTCAATCCCAAAGAAAAGGTTCTGTTTCCGGACATTACATATAGCTTTTATCCTGTGTTTTCGGATTTGTTTAATATTGATTATAAATGCGTGCCTTTGGACGATGAATTTAATGTACAGACTAAGCTTTTAAACGAAGAAAACGGCGGAATTATTATTTCAAATCCAAATGCGCCGACAGGAATTTCATTGCCGGTGTCGTCAATTGAGGAAATATTGAAAAACAATACTGATTCCGTGGTAATTATTGATGAAGCATATATTGATTTTGGAGGAGAGTCCGCATACAAATTAATTAATAAATATGAGAATCTCCTAGTTGTGCAGACATTCTCAAAATCAAGGTCACTTGCAGGTTTGAGAGTCGGTTTTGCAATGGGTAACAGTAATTTAATTAATGCTTTGGTAAAGATAAAGAACTCATTTAATTCCTATACCACAGGTAAACTTGCGTTAATCGGAGCAATTGAGGCAATAAAGGATAACGACTATTTTGAAATGACAACAAAAAAAATCATCAAAACAAGAGAAATTGTCGTTAAGAAGCTCAAAGAGATGGGATTTTGGGTGCTTGATTCAAAAGCGAACTTCATATTTATAAGCCATCCTAAAGTTAATGCAGAAAAATTATTTATAGAGCTTCGAAGTCGAGGCATACTTGTGAGGTATTTCAGCAAAAAAAGGATTGATAATTTCATAAGAATCAGCATGGGGGAAATTGAAGATATGGAGAGATTTATTTATGAAATAAATGATATAATATAAATGATTTTGCGAATAATAAAGCTTTCGCAGAAAGGCGGACACAATGGATAGAGAGAGTTTGATAGAAAGAAAAACGAATGAGACCGACATTTCACTTTTATTTAAAATTGATGGATCGGGAATTGGGGAAATAGAGACCGGAATCGGATTTTTTGACCACATGCTGACGCTGTTTTCGAGACACGGACTTTTTGATGTTAAGTTAAAGGCAAAGGGTGACCTGAATGTTGATGCTCATCACACTGTCGAGGATATTGGAATAGTTCTTGGGCAGGCAATAAAAAAGGCATTGGGAGATAAAAAGTCGATTAAAAGATACGGCTCATCATTTGTGCCAATGGACGAATCACTCGCACTTTGCGCAATAGATGTCGGAGGAAGACCTTTTGTAGTTTTTGACGCCCAGTTCACATCCGATAAGGTTGGAGAAATGGAAACAGATATGATTGTTGAGTTTTTCAGAGCAATTGCATTTAACTCGGGTATTAATCTGCACATAAAAGTGTTTTACGGCGGCAATAATCACCACATTTCCGAAGCAATTTTCAAGGCGTTTGCGAAAGCGCTGGATGAAGCAACATCAATCGACAAAAGAATCGAAGGGGTATTGTCAACAAAGGGAATGCTGTAAGATTAATAAAATTAAAGTTTGAATAATTGTTAAAGAAATCATAAATGCAATAACACATAAAATACTGGAGGAAATTACAGATGCTGATAAATGACACCGATTTTATTAAAATGCCGCTGTTTGTAAAAGGAAAGGTCAGGAATGTTTACGACCTTGATGATAAGCTTTTGATTGTTGTAACAGATAGAATATCGGCTTTTGACGTTGTCTTCCCAAACCTCATACCCAACAAGGGCAGAGTTTTAAATAGTATTTCTGAGTTTTGGTTCAATTTCACCGGCGACATTATCGGTAATCATATGATTACAACCGATGTTGAAAAATATCCGTTTGGTTTGTCAAAGTTTAAAGATGAATTATCGGGAAGATCAATGCTTGTCAAAAAAATGAACATGGTTAATGCCGAGTGTATTGTAAGGGGATACCTTGAAGGTTCGGGACTGAAGGATTACATGAAAACAGGCAGTATTTGCGGAACTGCTTTGCCTGAGGGTTTGAAACAGGCAGAAAAACTTCCCAAGCCGATTTTTACTCCATCTACAAAGGAGTCTGAGGGACATGATATAAATGTGTCAGTCGAGGAACTTTCAAATAAGATAGGCGGAGAGCTTGCAAAAAAACTTGAAAGCAAAAGCATTGAGTTATATTTAAAAGCGAGTAAACATGCCCAAAGCAAGGGGTTGATTCTTGCAGATACGAAATTTGAGTTTGGAATGATTGACGGTGAGCTTGTTTTGGGAGATGAAATATTTACCCCGGACTCTTCGAGATTCTGGGCAATAGACGAATATGAACCGGGTAGAGCGCAAAAGAGCTTTGACAAACAGTTTTTAAGGGAATATCTCGAAGCAATTGAATGGGACAAAAAGCCGCCGGCACCAGTATTGCCTGATGAAGTGGTTAGAAAAACCGAGGCAAAGTATGTTGAGGCATATGAAAGAATCACAGGTAATAAGCTAGTATAAAATTATGGGGAGATAATTATTTTGATAGCAATAATTGATTATGGTGTCGGAAATTTAGCGAGTGTTGAAAAGGCCGTAAAGTTTATTGGCTTTGATGCCGGCGTTACGGGAGATACCGATAAAATTCTGAAAGCCGATGCGGTTTTATTGCCGGGAGTCGGGGCATTTAATGATGCAATGAATAATTTAAAGAAAGCAAATATCATAGATGCGATTAAATCTGTAATAAATGACGGCAGGCCGTTTTTGGGCATTTGTCTTGGAATGCAGATGCTGTTTGAATACAGCGAAGAAGGCGGAGGAAATGTTGAGGGGCTCGGAATTTTCGAAGGTTCTGTAAAACAAATTCCCTCAACGTTCAATCTCAAAGTTCCTCACATGGGTTGGAATTCGATAAAAGTGAAGGATGACTGCGATTTATTTAAAGGGTTGCCGGAAAACCCGTATGTGTACTTTGTTCATTCCTATTGTGCTGATGCAAAGGACAGGAATATAATAGCTGCCACAACAGAATACGGAATTGAATTTGATTCGGCGGTAGGCAGAAAAAACGTATTTGCGACACAATTTCATCCGGAAAAAAGCGGAGAAATAGGACTTGAAATTTTGAAAAACTGGGCACAGTTATCTTGACAAATGATAAACGAGGTGAAAATTTATGATTGTGTATCCTGCCATTGATATTAAAGACGGTAAGTGTGTAAGATTAACTCAGGGAGAATTCAACGATGTAACGGTATATTCCGACAGTCCTGTGGAGATGGCTTTAAAGTGGGAACTCATGGGAGCTGAATATCTTCATGTTATAGATCTGGACGGCGCGAGAATCGGCAAACCTCAAAACATTCCAACTATAAGTGAAATGGCTGTAAAATGCGGAATCCCGATTCAATTGGGCGGAGGAATAAGAACAATTGAAACTATAGAAATAATACTATCAAAAGGTATACAAAGAATTATCCTGGGAACATCTGCTGTTGTTGACCCCCGGCTTGTAGAAGAGGCGGTGGGAATATTCAGAAATAACCTCGCAATCGGGATTGACGCAAGAGAAGGTATGGTCGCAATTGAGGGATGGGCCAAAACGAGCAAATTTACAGCGACTGAATTTGCGAAGAAAATGGAAGATATCGGAGCAAAAACTATAATTTATACCGACATTTCAAGAGACGGAATGCTCAAGGGTCCGAATCTGAAGGCCATGGAGGATATGATTAAGAATGTTAATGTCGAAGTGATTGCCTCCGGAGGAGTGAGTTCGATTGAGGATGTAAAAAATCTCAAAGATATAGGAATGCATGGTGTAATAATAGGAAAAGCGCTTTATACAGGCGATGTCAATCTTACGGAAGCAATTGAAACCGCAAAAGACTAAAATTGGATAAGGAGTATCGGATGCTGACGAAGAGAATAATACCATGCCTCGATGTATGTAAGGGCAGAGTGGTAAAAGGAATTAATTTCATAAATATAAAGGATGCAGGAGACCCGGTTGAAGTTGCTGCAATATATGACAAGGCCGGAGCGGATGAGTTGACCTTCCTTGATATTACAGCGTCGAGCGATGCGAGAAATATAATGCTTGATGTTGTAAGAAGAGTAGCAGACCAGGTGTTTATACCCTTTACCGTTGGCGGAGGAATTCGTACCGTTGAAGATTTCAGAGAAATATTGAAGGCCGGGGCAGATAAGATCTCAGTTAATTCGGCCGCATTAAAACGGCCAGAATTAATAAGCGAAGCAGCGTCAAGATTCGGAAGCCAATGTGTTGTTACGGCAATTGACGCCAAAAGAAGAACGGACGGGAGAGGCTGGGAAGTATATTTAAACGGCGGGAGAGTAAATACAGGCAAGGACGCGATAGAATGGGCAATTTATGCGGAGAAGCTCGGAGCGGGAGAGATATTGCTCACAAGCATGGATTGTGATGGGACAAAAAACGGATATGATATTGAATTGACAAGAAAGATATCCGACAATGTCAGAATACCCGTTATAGCTTCAGGAGGAGCGGGAACCATGGAACATTTTTATGAGGCGCTAACATCAGGAAAAGCTGATGCAGTATTGGCTGCATCGTTATTTCATTACAGAGAGATGGAAATTAAAGATTTAAAACTATATTTAAAACAAAAAGGTATTGAAGTCAGAATGTAAAACTTATTTCGAAGTATTAAGAGCAAGGGTAAAATTATTTTCAGAAAATAATTTTCGGAAAGGGTCGGAAAAATGAATGAGCTAATTAAATCAATAAAATTTGACGATAAAGGATTGGTCCCGGTAGTTACGCAGGAATACAGAACAGACGAGGTTCTGATGCTTGCGTATATGAATACTGAGGCTGTCGCAAAGACTCTTGAAACGGGAAAAGTTTATTACTGGAGCAGAAGCAGAAATAAACTCTGGTTAAAGGGTGAGACATCAGGAAACTTTCAGGAATTGAAGTCAATAAGTATTGATTGTGACGGAGACACCCTTTTAATAAAAGTAAAGCAAACCGGAGTTGCATGTCACACCGGGAATTATTCATGTTTTTTCACAAAACTTGACAGAAGTGACTCAGATCAAAAAAAATCCAAGAATGCTGTGAAGGATGATTCGAAAGAATATAAAATTGCAGCAACAAATCAAGAAACCGATGATGAGGATTTGAAAGACGTTCTTCAGAATCTTTATGAGGTAATACAGGACAGAAAAATAAATCCGAAAGAGGGTTCGTATACAAATTACCTTTTTACAAAAGGATCAGATAAAATCTTAAAGAAAATCGGAGAAGAAACCTCTGAGGTTATAATTGCCGCAAAAAACATGTCGAATGATGAAATAAAATATGAAATATCAGACCTAATTTACCACATTTGCGTGCTTTTGGTCGAAAAAGGAATAGGACTGGATGAGATTTTTAAAGAATTAAAGCGCAGAAAATAAGCGGGGTTGTAATTGGTTTATCCGAGGGATATAATATAAAAATATTTATACAGGTTGATTTTTAACAAAGTTGTCGGGAGTATTGCAAATGGCAGAAAAGAAGCATGAGAATGAAAAGAAAAAAATTGTTCCGCTAAAAAGAGATTCTGAGTTCTATTTTAAAGTCGGGATGAAGTATGCAAACAAAAAATCTACCGTCAACGCACTGAAGTATTTCAGAAAAGCGGTTGAGATTGAGCCCTTTAACGCCGATTATCAGTTTAATCTTGCCTGCATTTTGGTTGAACTCAAACAGGTTGAGAAAGCAAACGAAATTCTTCTGGGAATCCTTATGAATATAGATCCAACGCTGACAGAATGCTATTTTGGAATCGGATGCAATTATTTTGACTTATCTGATTTGAAGAAAGCCAAAGAATACATCGAAAAATATATATATTTTGCACCTGAAGGACAGTTCATTGAAGAAGCTTACGATATTTTGTACTATCTGCAAATATATTACGATATGGAAGCAGGAAAAAACAGAGGTAAATCGGTTTCAAGAATTGAAGATGAGTGTAAAAGTTTGATGGATGCCTGCGATTACAAAAAGGGTTGCAAAAAGCTGGAGAAACTCGTTCAGATTCAACCGGATTCAGTCTGGACAAGAAATAATTTGTCGGTAGCATATTTCTTCACGGGAGAAACCGACAAAGCAATCAGCATTGCAAAAAGTGTGTTGAGGCTCAAACCAAAAGATTTTACGGCATTGTGCAATCTTGGGCTATTCTATTCATTATTGAAAAAAGATGAACTTTATAAGAAGCAGATAGAGCTTATTTCTAAACTGGAGATAGAAAACAGAAATGACTTAATTAAGGTTATTGAAACTTTTATGCAGTTAAAAGAGCAGAAGTTAATCATTAAGATGCTTTCGAATTATTTGAAGAAATCCAAAGAACCGTTTCTATTCCATTTGCTTTCATTGAGCCTTTACAATCAAAAAAGATTCGAAGAAGCTCAGAATTCATGGGAGCAGCTTTTTAAATGTTATCCTCAGTACAAAATATTTGCAGATTTTTATATTAAGCTCAGTTCAATGGCAAATGAAGCCAAAATTGAATATGCCGAACTTCCTTTAACATTTAAATTGCCGCCGCAAACAGAAAGCAAATATAAAAACAAAATTGCCAATGCTCTGAAACTAAGCACGGTTTCTCTTAGGAGAGTTTGGGAAAGACATGAGAGCATTAAAGAGATGCTGATTTATTATCTTTTTGAAGGCGAGAAAGATTTGAAAATATCGATTGTCAATGCTCTTTTGTCAATCGGGAAAATAGAGACGAGGGCGATATTAAAAAACCTAATGTCAGACAAAGACACAGATGATGAAATTAAAAGAATTATTTCAAAAGGATTAGGCATAAAAATAAATGATGGTTCAGACAGCATTGAACAGGGAATAATTATTAGCACCGGATGTGACTCATTAAAAGACAAAACAAAATGGAAAAAGGAATGGGAATCTGTAATTGAATGTGCGCTTCAAAATAAGGAGTTGAATTACAGTGATGGATATAGCAACGAATTAAAGAATATTTGGATTAGTATTGTTAAGAGGAGCTATCCCACCAACGAACCTAAAATCAAAAAACGCGAAGTTTGGGCGGCGGCTCTTGAATATATCTATTGCAGTTTAAATTTAATCGGTGTCTCCAAAACAAAAATCGCAAGAAAGTACAATATTTCTGCGACTTCATTATCAACAAAACTTAGGGATTTAAATCGCTAAAAACAGGAAAAAAGCTGAAAGATTATAAAAAAATAAAGTATTTTTGCGAAAATTAAGTCATTATCGACTTAAATACTACGATTTCAGCAAAAAAAGTGCTTGATTAAAATGTAGATTATATTATATTATATACGTTAGCACTCACATTCATCGAATGCTAACAAAACCAAAATTTTAGGAGGTCTTGATTTATGAAAATAAAACCATTAGGCGACAAGGTTGTAATTAAGATGATGGAAAGCGAAGAAACCACTAAAAGTGGGATTATCTTGGCGGGTTCCGCGAAAGAAAAGCCACAACTGGCAAAAGTAGTGGCAGTAGGACCGGGAACAGTAGTTGACGGAAATGAAGTTAAAATGGAAGTGAAAATCGGAGACAAAGTACTTTTAGAGAGGTATTCCGGGACAGAGGTTAAACTCGATGGACAGGAGTATACAATTGTTAAACAAGGGAATATTCTTGCAATTGTTGAATAATAAATCGTTTAAATTGAATGGGAGGAAATAATTATGTCAAAGGAAATTTTATTCGGGGAAGAAGCCAGGCGCGCTCTTGAAAGCGGCGTTAACCAGCTTGCAAATACAGTTAAGATAACTTTGGGACCAAAAGGCAGAAACGTAGTATTGGATAAGAAATTTGGTTCGCCGCTTATTACAAATGACGGTGTTACAATAGCAAAAGAGATTGAACTCGAAGATGAATTTGAAAACATGGGAGCTCAGTTGGTTAAGGAAGTTGCAACAAAAACAAACGAGATTGCCGGAGATGGAACAACAACAGCAACCATCCTGGCTCAGGCTATCATTAGAGAAGGTATGAAGAATGTGGCGGCAGGCGCAAACCCAATGATTTTAAAAAAAGGCATTGAAAAAGCTGTTATTGTCAGCGTTGATGGAATAAGAGAAATCAGCCAGAAAATCAAAGGTAAAGGTGACATTACAAGAGTTGCCTCAATATCTGCAAATGATGAAATTATCGGTAAATTAATCGCCGATGCTATGGAAAAAGTATCAAACGACGGCGTTATAACTGTTGAAGAATCAAAGACGATGGGAACAAACCTTGAGGTCGTTGAAGGAATGCAGTTCGACAGAGGTTATGTTTCACCTTACATGGTAACGGATACAGAAAAGATGGAAGCAGTTTTGGATGACGCATATATTTTAATTACCGATAAGAAAATAACTAATATCCAGGATTTATTGCCTCTTTTGGAGCAAATAGTTCAGCAGGGCAAGAAACTTGTAATATTGGCAGAAGATCTCGAAGGCGAAGCTCTTGCAACTATATTGGTAAACAAGCTGAGAGGAACATTTAACTGTGTTGCGGTAAAAGCTCCGGGTTTTGGGGACAGAAGGAAAGCAATGCTTCAGGATATAGCTGTTCTTACAGGCGGAGAAGTTATAACAGAGGATTTGGGACTCGAGCTTAAGGATACAAAGATTACTCAATTGGGCAAAGCAAGACAGGTTAAGATTCAGAAGGAAAATACAATAATAGTTGATGGTGCGGGCGATCCAGTAGAAATTAAAAAGAGAGTTGCATCAATCAGAGCTCAGATTGAGGAAACAACGTCTGATTTTGACAAAGAGAAACTACAGGAGAGACTTGCAAAATTATCAGGCGGAGTTGCGGTAATACAGGTTGGAGCGGCAACCGAAACTGAGATGAAGGAAAAGAAGCTAAGAATTGAAGATGCACTTTCGGCTACAAAAGCTGCAGTTGAAGAAGGCATTGTATCCGGCGGAGGCATCGCATTTATAAATGTAATTCCAAAGCTTGCAATGTTATTATCGGAAACTCAGGGTGACGAAAAGACAGGAGTTCAGATAATCGAAAAAGCACTTGAAGAGCCGGTAAGGCAAATAGCCGAAAATGCAGGACTTGAAGGCTCAGTAATTATTGACAAGGTTAAAAACAGTAATCAGGGAATCGGGTTTGATGTTTTGACCGAAAAATATGTTAATATGATTAGCAAAGGAATCGTAGATCCTGCAAAAGTTACAAGGTCAGCGCTCCAGAATGCGGCATCAGTTGCTGCTATGGTACTCACAACCGAAAGCGTTGTGGCAGATAAGCCTGAAAAAGAATCGGGTATGCCGGGCGGAGGCATGCCGGGCGGAATGGGCGGAATGTATTAATAGAAAATAATGTTTATATTAATAAAGACTCATGGGAAAAAACCGTGGGTCTTTATTGTAATATATATTGAATGAGAGTAACATATATGATAAAATCATCATTAAACAATAAGCGGGGTTACCTAAAATGGATGTTTTCATCGAAAAAATCGTAAAAAAGCAAAAGGGTATGAAAGAGTATATTTCCATGGCAGGAATTATATTGCTGATACCTGTAGTGAGCGTTCTTCTTAGCATGATAGATTTTTTTAGAAGTATATTGTTTGTTGTGATTATTTTCATGATATATGGGGCATGGATTCTCGTCTCAAATTTAAATACCGAATTTGAATATATTGTTACGAATGATGAAATAGATATAGATAAAATTATTAATCAGAAAAGAAGAAAAAGGATTATAAGTGTTTCGTGTAAATTATTCGATATTGTTGCTAAAGTGAATAGTGAAAATTATTCCGATGATGTAAAATCAATTCAAAAAAAATTCATAACATGTTCATCAATGGATTCCCCGGACCTTTATTTTGCGACTTTGAATTATAAAAATGAGAGGGCTGTCATTTATTTTGAACCGGATGAAAGAATGCTGAAGGCGTTGAAAGTTTTCATTCCAAAGAAAATATATATTTAAGTTGAAAACACAGAGAGTTCGAATGAGCTCTTTTTTGTATATTAATAAAACAAACGGAGGTACAATTTATGGCTAATTATTATAATGAACCGTCAAGAACATTTAATGAATATCTTTTGATACCTAATCTGACAAAAAAGGATTGCGTTGCCGAAAATGTCAATTTAAAAACGCCGATTGTGAAGTTCAAAAAAGGAGAAACATCACCTTTGGAGATAAATCTTCCGCTAGCTTCCGCAATAATGCAATCTGTATCCGATCACAATATGTCTATTGCCCTGGCAAGGTGCGGTGGTATTTCATTCATTTTCGGTTCTCAACCGATTGAAGAACAGGCAAGCATGGTTTCAAAGGTTAAAAAGTTCAAAGCCGGTTTTGTTGTAAGCGATTCGAATTTGAAGCCGGAAGCCACCCTAAACGATGTTATTAAGCTAAAGGAAATCAAAGGCCATTCAACTATAGCCATAACTTTAGACGGGACGCCGACAGGAAAATTGCTGGGTATTGTTACAAGCCGTGATTACAGATTAAGCAGGACTCCGCTTGATAAGAAGGTAAAAGAATTCATGACGCCGTTTTCTTCATTAATATACGGCAGGGAGCGAATTACTCTAAAAGATGCGAACGATATGATTTGGGACCATAAATTAAATTGTCTTCCGATAGTTGACGAAAAGCAGAACCTTGTTTATTTTGTTTTCAGAAAAGACTATGACAGCCATAAAGAATTTCCGAATGAACTCCTTGATAATAATAAAAGACTGATAACCGGAGCGGGCATAAATACAAGAGATTATCTTGAAAGGGTTCCGGCGCTTGTAGAAGCGGGTGCTGATATTCTTTGCATCGACTCATCGGATGGTTATACAGAATGGCAGGGAGATGTAATTAAATATATAAAAAAGGAATATAACGAAGAAATAAAGGTTGGCGGCGGAAATGTTGTTGACCGTGAAGGTTTCATGTATCTTGTTGATTCGGGGGCTGACTTTGTGAAGGTTGGAATTGGAGGAGGTTCTATTTGCATAACCCGTGAACAAAAAGGAATTGGAAGAGGTCAGGCAACTGCGATAATTGAAGTTGCAAAAGCAAGAGACGAATACTTCAACAAATCAGGAATTTATGTGCCGATATGCTCAGATGGCGGAATAGTGCACGATTATCATATAGTTTTGGCACTTGCAATGGGGGCAAATTTCGTAATGCTTGGAAGATATTTCGCGAGATTTGACGAAAGCCCGACCAGAAAACTCAAAATCGGAACAAATTTTGTTAAGGAATATTGGGGAGAGGGTTCAAACAGGGCGCGAAACTGGCAGCGTTATGATATGGGCAGCAACGATTCAAAGCTCGAGTTTGAAGAAGGCGTTGATTCTTATGTTCCTTATGCAGGAAGCCTTAGAGATAACCTTGATGTTTCCGTAAGCAAGATTAAATCAACAATGTGTACCTGTGGAACAACATCAATAGAAGAGCTTCACAAACAAGCGAGAATTTCAGTAGTTTCCGCAACAAGCATTATAGAAGGTGGAGCACATGATGTAATATTGAAGGATAATGATATTTCATCTTGAGTATCAGTCGTTCAGCCAGAAGGTTTATACGATTCTTGACAACGAGGTATAACTATTCTATAATTAGGAAATTAATTGAGATGTGTTTAAATGATTAATTAATTTTATTTAATTAATATAAACATTCGGGCAAAGGAGAGACTTAAACATGGCCAACAAAGAAGTCGTTTTAACATACGAGGGTTTAAAGAAGCTGGAAGGTGAACTTGAATTACTAAAAAGCGCAAAAAGAAGAGAAATTGCAGAAAGAATAAAACAAGCACTTTCATTCGGAGATATCTCTGAAAATTCAGAGTATGATGATGCGAAAAATGAACAAGCCCAGGTTGAAGGAAGAATCGTAACAATTGAAAATATGCTGAAAAATGCTAAGTTGATCGATGAAGATGATGTAAGTACAGATTTGGTAAGTATAGGCTCAAAGGTAAAACTATTTGATGTCAAATATAATGAAGAGGTTGAATATCATATTGTGGGTTCTACAGAAACCGATCCTGTAAGAAGCAAGATATCAAACGAGTCTCCTGTCGGTGCGGCGTTAATAGGAAAGAAAAAGGGCAACACAGTTGAGGTTATTATTCCTGATGGACGCGCAAAATACAAAATCCTGGAGATTAGAAAATAAAAGCAGTTACAATATTAAGTTGTAATATAAAATTGATTTGATATAATAAAAATAACAGTTTACGTAAAGTAGACTGTTATTTTAGCATAGCAAATAAATATAAAATGATGGACATATTAATTATTGTACTTAAGATACACAGGAGGAAGTTAAATGCCAGATAACATCAACGATCGCGGGCAAAACAATAATCAGCAAAACAATAATCAGCAAAACAATAATCAGCAAAACAATAATCCTGACGAGGGTATGGATTTAAATGAGATATTAAGGGTCAGAAGAATGAAATTGTCTGACTTAAGGGATAATGGAAAAGACCCATTTAAAATTGTAAATTACAATGTAACAAATTCAACTGTCGATATTCTTGAAGATTTTGATGCAATGGAAAACAAGGAAGTTTCGGTTGCAGGCAGAATGATGTCAAAGAGGGGTATGGGAAAAGCAAGCTTCTGCGATGTTCAGGACAGAGACGGAAGGATTCAGCTATATGTGAGAATTGACCAGATTGGCGAAGAGGAATACGAGGATTTTAAAAAATATGATATTGGTGATTTCATAGGAATAAAGGGAATTGTATTTAAAACACACAAAGGAGAAATTTCTATTAAGGCAAGCGAAGTTACTCTGCTTGCAAAATCTCTTCAGCCGCTTCCTGAAAAATGGCATGGTCTGAAAGATACTGATTTAAGGTACAGACAAAGATATTTAGATTTAATTGTAAACCCTGATGTCAGAAAAACTTTTGTCATAAGAAGCAAAATAATAAGTGAAATAAGGAGATTTTTAGATGACAGAGGTTTTTTGGAAGTTGATACACCTCTGTTGAATACTATTCCGGGAGGAGCGGCGGCGAAGCCGTTTATTACGCACCACAATTCTCTTGACCTCGATCTTTATCTGAGAATAGCACCGGAACTGTATTTAAAAAGACTCATTGTCGGTGGTATGGAGAAGGTTTATGAGATGGGGCGAATGTTCAGAAACGAAGGAATGTCAATCAAACACAACCCTGAGTTTTCAATGATGGAAGTATATGAGGCTTATAATGATTACAAGGGAATGATGGTTCTTGCGGAAGAGCTTATATCTACTGTTGCAAACAATGTTCTTGGAGTAACAAAAATAGTGTATCAGGATACCGAAATTGACTTAACGCCGCCGTGGACCAGAATGACTATGGTTGAAGCCGTTAAAAAATATACAGGCATCGATTTCGAAAAAATAAAGGATTCCGCAGAGGCAAAGCAAATTGCAGAATCAAAGCATGTTCATATTGATGGAAATATGTCTAAAGGCGAGATATTAAGCAAAGTTTTTGAGGACCTTGTGGAAGAGCATTTAGTACAGCCGACTTTCATATATGATTATCCGGTTGAGAATTCCCCGTTAACGAAAAGAAAGGCTGATAAGCCTGAATTTACTGAAAGATTTGAAGTGTTCATCACAAGCAGGGAAATGGGAAATGCATATTCCGAATTAAACGATCCTATAGATCAGAAAGAAAGATTTTTTAATCAAGTCAGGAAAAGAGAGGCCGGAGACGAAGAAGCCAATATGATGGACGAGGATTTTATAAATGCATTGGAATACGGAATGCCCCCGACCGGAGGTCTCGGCATAGGAATTGACAGATTGATAATGCTTCTTACAGACTCATATTCAATCAGAGACGTTCTACTGTTTCCAACTATGAAACCGATAAAACACCTCGATACTGAATGAAACTATAAGATTGTCGGTTCTTTTATTGAACTGATTGGAGGAGACTTTTTTGGACAGAAAAGAAGCTTTTGAGATATTAGGATTGGAAGACGGTTCTTCTTTCGATACAATTGAAAAGAGATATGGAATACTTTTGAGAAAATATCATTTTGAAGCAGCCAATAAGGATAAGGATGTTACCGTTGATTTAGATAAGATAAACGAAGCATATAAATTGTTGAATAATCTAAATTATGAGGAGCATAAAAAAGTATCGCATAATCCTCTTGTCCCTATACTTCATAAGTTTTTCGGAATTTTTGGGACGGATGAGAAGAAAGTTGCAAATGTAATTTATTATTATAAATTCCCTGTCCTGGCAATTTTAATAGGATTAGCTATACTTACTTCCTTTGCTGTAACTATGATTACAAATACAAATCCGGATTTAAACATTGCATACATTGGAGATTACCGTGGAACAGTCACGAAAAGCTTTGTTGAAAAAGTTGAAAAGTCTTTACCGAACGTTAAAAAAGTTCAAATTCAATTAATAACAATCAGACTGGATTTTTCAAAGCCGAGTTTGAATAATGAATTTAAGAAAGTAATGGTTCTTTTTGGAGCAAGTGATTTGGACTTTGTAATAATGGACAAAGCGGTATATAATTATTTTCAGAATTTAAATGCTTTTATTAGTCTTGATGGGTTTGATATTGACAGGGTGAAAAACAAAAATTTTCTGTTTGAAGCTAAGGATACCGGTAAGCTTTCATTATATGGAGTCGATCTCCTGGACAATAAATTTTTGAAGGACGATAAAATCTCAGGCAAGGTAAAAATAGGAGCAATACCGGACGGCAGCCGTTTTAAAGAAAATGCGAAAGAATTCTTAAAAATTCTAATAAAATAAGGAGGAAGTTATAATGCCAAGTGAATTGATCTTAACGGAGAATATGAGCGATGATTTTACAGAAGTAAAGGTTGTCGGTGAAGTGGATATTTACACATCAAAACAATTCAAAGAAAAACTGTACAGCGTTTTAGAATCATCCGGGACAGATTTAAAGATTGATTGCAGCGAGTTGAAATATATTGACAGCACCGGACTGGGTATTCTTGTCGGAACATTGAAAAAAGCAAAGTTAAAAGGTAATAATGTATATATAACAGGCCTTAAAGATAATATCAAGAAACTTTTTCTTATTACCGGACTGGATAAGTTGTTTTTTATTGAATAGTTGTTGAGGGGAGTAAATATGATGGAAAATTTAAAAGATACAATGATTGATTATTTTGAAACGATTGAACTCATACTTCCTTTTAAAGCAGAATACGTAAGCACTGCAAGACTCACGGCATCCAGCGTAGCGTCAAAAATGGGATTCAACATAGAAGAAGTTGAGGATATTAAGGTCGCATTGTCAGAGGTTTGCAGTAAATTAGTAAGCAGAGGAAGTAAAGTGGTCGATTCTTATAGAATCGTCTTCAAATTATTTAAAGATAAACTGACGATAGTTTTTTGCTGTGAAGACGGAACTTTAAATTGCGTTTTTGACAATGAAAATGACAGTTTGGGTATTGCAATAATGAACGCTTTGATGGATGATGTTGAATTGTGCACAAAAACCGAACAGCTTTTATTGATATCGAAAGTTCTCAAAGGAGAAAAACAAGATGCAATCTAATCCCGAGGACAATAATATTGGTGGCCGGACAGACGAAAGAGATGAATTATTGACAATATACAGAGACAATCCTACTGTAGATAATAGAAATCAAGTTGTCAATAAGTACATTAATCTGGCAGAGATAATATCAAAAAAATTCTATAACAGAGGAATCGATTATGAAGATATATATCAGGTTGCTTGTATAGCTCTGATTAAGTCTGTTGAACGTTTTGACCTTGAAAAAGGTGTGAAATTTGTAAGTTTTGCAACGCCTACAATCATTGGTGAGATAAAAAGATATTTTCGAGATAAGGGATCAACAATAAGAATCCCAAGAAGAATATATGAAGTTTATCAAAAGGTAAATTATGCGAAAGAATATCTTACGCAGGAATTAAAAAGAACCCCTCGGATAGACGAAATAGCGAATCATTTAAAGTTGAGCGAGGAAACAATTCTTGAAATTATCGAATCATGGAATGCTTATAACATCCAGTCATTCGACCAAAATGTTTTTTCTGAGGATAATCTTGAACTGCACGAACTTATCGGAACGGAAGACAGTACTTTTGAGAAAATTGAAAATTATGACTTTCTTACAAAGAGTTTGGACAAATTCAACAGTGCCGAGAAGAACTTTATTTCCCTGAGATATTTTAAAAATGCTACGCAAAAAGAAATTGCGGCTAAAATGGGCGTTTCACAAATGTATATTTCACGACTTGAAAAGAAAATAATTGAAAAATTCAGGATTCTTTTAAAAAAATAAAGTTTCCTATTTATATTATAAAAACTTTTATTATAAAAACCGTTTAATACAGTGTTTAATCGAAATGATATGTTGGTAATTGCTAAACGTACAGTGGATGTAACCTAATTACCAATGATGATTGGAGTATGGTGAGAATGGAAGCATTAAATTTTGAAATATCAAGCGATATCAACTCAATAAGCAGTGCCGTATCGGGTGTAATGCAGTATCTCGATGGTTCCTGCGTCAATATAGATGAATGTGCGATATTTGATATAAGAGTAATCTTGAATGAGCTTCTAATCAATTCAATTATTCATGGAAACAAAAAGAATCTCGATAAAAAAATTATGATTCGTGTCGGAGTGTCGGGAAAAGGCTATTTCTTCGTTTTCGTAGAGGATGAGGGAAAGGGTTATGATTTTAAAAGATTTCTTAATAGAGAAACACCCCATCAAAGTTTATCAGAAATGAAAGAGTATGGCAGGGGTGTATTGATAATAGAAAGTCTGTGTGACAGGATTAAATTTAATAAAAAGGGTAACAAAGTAATTGTTCTTAAGAAAATTTAATTTCTTTCCTTATTATATCAGTATCTGAGTTTTCTTGATTTTACTTTTCTGTTCTATTCTATACTTTAATCCTATTTCTTAATTTCACACAAAATAGCAGCAATATTCTTATATTTGACAATTATATAAGCAATTTACAGACCGAAAATTTATCTGAAAATTGCCTTGACATTGCAAGATATCGTATGATAGTATGTAAAAGTTGTCTCAGCAAGAGGTTTGACATTAAATGTTCCTGATTTCTTATGAAATTTCTCCAAAAAGAGCATAAAAAGTAGTTGACAAAGAAAAGACAACATGGTAATATATAAAAGCTGTCCCGCAAGGAAAAGAATGGTTTAAGGTTTTT
>JBAZRJ010000038.1:0-19056 GCA_041662985.1 Clostridia bacterium | reverse complement strand
ATATACTATTTGAGGGTAATTTAATATATAAAACCGGCAGAAAATCATCAGATTCTCTGCCGGAAAAATATATCAATATTTTATTTTACTTGAGCTCCACCCCAACATTTGACACAGAGCCTTTTATTCGTCTGTTTTGATTCTCATGGAGTAGAATGAACGCCATACAAATACTAATGCCAAACCTAAGAATGCCAATCCTACGAAAGGTGCAACAGTCCTGAAATCAGGTGATATTGCAATTTCCATAGCGAGAAGGCCAAACAATGTTGTAAACTTGATAATCGGATTTAAAGCTACCGAAGAAGTATCTTTGAAAGGATCTCCTACGGTATCCCCAACAACAGTTGCATCATGAAGAGGTGTTCCCTTTTCTTTTAGATCAACTTCAACAACCTTTTTCGCATTATCCCAGCATCCGCCGGCATTAGCCATGAACAGAGCCTGGAACAAACCAAATATAGCAATTGAAATCAAATATGAAACAAAGAACGCAACCGGTGAATTACCCGGAGATGTGCTTTCCATTCCTGAAGGGGCTGATATAAATGCAAATGCCAGTGCAAATGAGAATATCGCAATAAAGATATTTATCATACCCTTTTGTGCATATTGCGTACATATTTTAACAACTTCCTTGGATTTTTCCGTAGCTGCGCTTTGACTTGCATTTTCATCCAAAGATATATTTTTCTTGATATATGCAACAGCTCGGTACGCTCCTGCTGCAACCGCCTGAGTCGAAGCGCCGGTAAACCAGTAGATTACGGCACCGCCGCAAATGAAGCCCAATATCGTGTATGGGTTTAAAAGATTCAATATTTGTTCCGGAGCGACTCCGAGAACAGTTTGAATTACAAGTATGAGAGAGAAAATCATTGTTGTGGCACCAACAACAGCGGTACCTATTAATACAGGTTTTGCGGTTGCCTTGAAGGTATTTCCCGCTCCGTCGTTTGCTTCAAGATAATATTTGCCCTTTTCAAAATCAGGTTTGAAACCAAAATCTTTTTCAATTTCTTTACTGATATTCGGGATTTCTTCAATCAACGAAAGCTCGTAGATTGATTGTGCGTTGTCGGCAACAGGTCCATAACTGTCAACGGCTATTGTTACAGGTCCCATGCTTAAGAAACCGAATGCAACAAGACCGAATGCAAAGATGGAAGGGTAAATCATTATTTCACCCAAACCAAATGTGCTTGCAAAGAATGCTGCAAACATTAATCCAAAGAATACTATTCCCTGCCAAAAAGCACTCATATTTCCTGCGATTAAACCGGAAAGAATATTAAGCGAAGATCCGCCTTCTCTGGACATCTTAACAACTTCTTTTACATGGAGCGATGAAGTACTCGTAAATATTTTAGTGAATTCCGGAATCAACGCCGCGCCAAGTGTTCCAATACTTATTATACTTGCAAGAACGACCCACAAGGTACTCGATTTTTCCGCAACTGCCGAGCCCGGTCCAACAATAAAGAAACTTACAACAAATATTACGATTATAGAAAGAACGGATGAAATCCATATCAAGTTTGAAAGCGGTCTTTCAAAATCAATATCTTCTTTCTTGCTGTACATCAAACTACTGATTGCTTTGTTGATATAGAATGCTCCAACCGAGGTTAGAACCATCAATATGCGCATTACAAAAATCCATGTAAGCAAAGTCTTTTGAATTTCGATATTGCCTAAGAACTTGTCTCCGGTCATGCTTCCCACCGCAAGAACAATAAATGAAATCAAAGCAACACCTGTTACTCCGTATGTTTCGAAGCCATCAGCTGTCGGTCCTACGCTGTCACCGGCATTGTCTCCTGTGCAGTCGGCAATAACACCCGGGTTGCGAGGATCATCTTCTTTAATTTTGAAAACAATTTTCATTAAGTCGGACCCAATGTCGGCAATCTTTGTAAAAATACCGCCTGCAATACGCAATGCGCTCGCTCCCAAGGACTCACCGATTGCAAATCCTATGAAGCTTGCACCTGCCAATGGACGCGGTACAAAAATCAATATCATAAGCATCATGATAAGTTCAACGCAAATCAAAAGCACACCGATGCTCATTCCGGCATCAAGAGGTATGTTTAATAATTTCAATGGCTTCTTTTTCAATGATGAAAATGCCATTCTGCTGTTTGCCAGGGTATTCATACGAATACCGTACCATGCAACACCATATGAACCAAGGATACCCAATACAGTCCACATCAATATGAAAAGAACATCTCCGACTCCCTTTTGCTGTAAAAATCCGAAATAAAATGCAATACATGATCCGATTATTACAAAGAGAATTATTAAAAACTTTCCCTGTTGAATCAGATAAGTTTTGCAGGTTTCGAAAATTATAGCAGATACATCAAGCATAGACTTGTGTGCTTTGATGCTTTTAACCCTCATGAACTGATAAAATCCAAAAATCATACCTAAAAGGCAAATTCCTATGCCAATCAACAATAGATTGTTTTGCCATAACGCCAGTGTTGGAATCTTGAGATCGGCTTCGCTCGCAAATGTCATTACCGGCATTAGCATAGCGATAACGATACCCGAAAAACTCAAACACAGTGCTTTTAAAAACTTGTGCGACTTCCTTTGATTCATTTCTCTGCATCCTCCCTTAAATAAATATATTAATTTTTTTTAATATTTTTCTACAGCCCATCAAAAAGCCATGTCGAAAACATACCAGTGTATATTATATTCCTAGGAATAATATAATTCAATAGCAAAAACAATTAAATTAAAAATAAAAGCCAGCGGAGGAAATCCGATGGCTTAAGTAAATTATTTTGGCAAATATTTTACCTTTCTATTATCTTTTTAATCAACCTAAAGTTCTTATACTGCGCGTTTCATCAAAAGTTCTTCATGCCTCACCACTTGCTTTTCAATACGATCCAACTGCTCAGTATTCTGCTTCCAGCCATCAAACAAGACGCCGTGTTGTATTTTGTTCTCGTTTTCTATACGAATAACAGTTCTATCGATAGCATCAACTTTTGATTCAAGAGAACCAACTCTTGATTCCAGTGAACCAAATTTTAATTCCAGAGAATCAACTTTTGATTCCAGAGAATCAACTCTTAATTCCAATGAACCAATCCTTAATTCAAGATTATTTAAATCCGTTCTAAGACCTCTGACTTCTTGCTTTAGGCTTCCAACCTCTTGTGTTAGGATTCCAACATTTTCTGCAAGAATCTCAACCTTCTCTAAAATGATTACTAAAAGCTCCTTACCTTTCATTTTAACACATCTAATTAAATTACTATAATTAGAATTAGTTCCTAAACATTTCCATAATTTTCTAATTTACAGTATAATAATATCATGGCAATGAGAGATTTTCAATACACTGTCGAAAATATTTTTTGCTAAAATTCAATTCAACTGACAGCAATAATTTCAGGGGTTTGTATAAGTTTATCAATATCCATTTCAAGTGTTACAGAGCTGAAATTATGACGTTTGAATCAATCATTACCCTCATTCTTTTCTTCTCTCATTTCCTTTCTAATTTGCTTAATCATATTGACAACATCTTGCTCAGTTTTGATACCAAGTCTCTTCGCCTCGCCTTTAAAGGCATCTTGTACTTGGCTCAAAGCAACTTTTGTTGAGTTTTCAAAAATTATTTTCCCATCTTGCTCGATGAAAATTACTTTATCTCCATCTTTAAGATTAAGTTTTCTGCGAATTTGAACCGGTATTGTAATCTGCCCTTTTGTTGTGATTTTTGCAAGTTCCATAACTTTCACCTCTATCCACGAAATCATTGTATTCCTTACTTTTATTATAAAAAAATTTCCCTTATTATCAAGAGTTTCGAAACAGCATTCTCACCTCTCACTTCCCACCTCTCACTTCTGCATTTTTGCCCAGGAATCTTTCAGCGACACGGTTCTGTTGAATATCAGTTTTCCGTTATCTGAATCAACCGATTCGACACAGAAATATCCTATCCTCATGAACTGGTATTTGCTGCCTTTCACGGCTTTCATTAAACCCGGCTCAACCTTGCATTCCGTGAGTCTTTCAAATGACATGGGATTAATATAGTCCATATAATTTGCGTCTTCATTTTCATCTCCCGGATTTTCAACGGTAAATAATCTGTCATAAAGCCTCACTTCTGCGTCTATTGCGTCATGGGCAGAAACCCAATGAATTGTGCCTTTTACTTTACGGCCATCGGGAGAATTACCGCCCCTTGATTCAGGGTCGTATGTGCAATGAACTTCAATAACTTCGCCCGTTTTTTCATCCTTAACTACATCAGTGCATTTAACGAAATAAGTTTGTTTGAGCCTTACCTCACGTCCCGGTGAAAGTCTGAAATATTTCCCCGGCGGGTTCTCCATGAAATCATCCTGTTCAATGTAAAGTTCTCTGGAAAACTCAACCTTTCTTGTTCCGCTGTCAGGATCTTCCGGATTGTTTTCAATATCAAATTTTTCCGTAACATTTTCGGGATAATTGTCTATAATGAGCTTTAACGGTCTGAGAACCGACATAACACGCGGTGCGGACTTATTTAAATCTTCTCTTATGCAATGCTCAAGAAGTGCCACATCAACTATGCTTGTTGTTTTTGCAACACCGATTCGGTCGCAAAAATCCCTGATTGACGACGGGGTATATCCTCTCCTTCTCAATCCCGAAATCGTCGGCAGTCTCGGGTCGTCCCAGCCGCTTACAATTCCTTCGTCAACAAGTGTAAGCAGTTTTCTCTTGCTCATAACGGTATATGTTATATTTAATCGTGCAAATTCAATCTGACGCGGGCTTGAATCCATATCAACATTATTGACAACCCAGTCATAAAGAGGCCTGTGATCCTCAAACTCGATCGAACACAATGAATGCGAGATGTTTTCCATCATGTCCTCAATCGGATGGGCATAATCATACATCGGATAAATACACCATGTATCGCCGGTTCTGTGATGAGTTGCTCTTAGAATCCTGTATAATACCGGATCACGCATATTCATATTCGGCGATGACATATCAATTCTTGCCCTTAAAACCTTGGAGCCATCGTCAAATCTACCCGTTCTCATTGACCTGAACAAATCCAGATTTTCTTCAACTGACCTATCCCTGTAGGGGCTGTTTTTCCCGGGTGTCGTCAATGTCCCCCTATATTCTCTGATTTCATCAGCATTCAAATCGCAGACAAATGCGAGTCCTTTTTTAATAAGTTTCTCGGCACATTCATACATGTTTTCAAAATAATCGGATGCGTAATAAAGGCCGTCCCATTTAAACCCCAGCCATGCTACGTCTTCCTTTATCGAATCGACGTACTCGACGTCTTCTTTGCTCGGGTTTGTATCATCGAAACGGAGATTGCATTTACCTTTATATTTCGCAGATGTTTCGAAATTTATGCAAATCGCTTTGGCATGGCCGATATGCAGATAACCATTAGGCTCAGGCGGAAATCTTGTATGAATATTCTCAGCCTTGCCTTCCTTAATATCCTCATCGATAAAATCCCAAATAAAATTCGAGCTCACAATTCCACTGTCTGCCGGTTCAGCAATATTATCTGAAATTTCATTTTTCGCAGGTTCGGCATTATGACCTGATTCTCTGTCTTTGCTTAGTTTATCATCCATCAGCTGTTTCCCTCTCCAAGAACCGTCCCCGGTTTTACGTGGTCCAATTTTAAGAAGCTTCAATTCTTTGGAGAACCTCTCCCGGTTTTTAGAGAACCGTCCCTGGTTTTTAATCTTTATTTTGATTATTCGATAGCTTTTCGATTCCGATTTCAATTCTTCTTAATGTTTCATCTTTGCCCAGTATATCGGCTATCTCGATTGCCCCTCCCGGAGTTACTTCTTTTCCTGTTACTGCGGTACGGATTGGCCAGAATACCTGTCCGTTCTTTATTCCCAGCTTTTCAACCAGCGCGATTATTATATCGTGAATTGTATCAACATTCCAGTTTTCGATTCCTTCAAGCTCTTTCTTCGCAAGCTTAAGGTTCTCGTAGGAATTTTCATAAGTAGTTTTCATCTTTTTATGAATATAAATCTCAGTGCTATATTCCGGAAGCACGTCGAAAAAGTCAACCTTGGAAGGTATCGTTGCAAGCACTTCCGTTCTTGCTTTCAGAATTGCGCTGATCTTTTTTAAATCAATTTTGGCGTTTGAAATCACGCCTTTATAATACGGCAATGCGAGTTCATGGAACTCATCATCCGAAAGATTGCGTATATACTCGCCGTTTAGCCAATTTAACTTTTCAAAGTCAAAAATCGCGGGTGATTTGCTGATTCCATCAATTGAAAAAGCGCTTTCCAGCTCCTTCAGGCTGAATATTTCCTGCGTTCCGCCGGGACTCCAGCCAAGCAATGCTATGTAATTCACAACTGCGCAAGGCAGGTATCCCATTTTGATTAAATCCTGGAAAGATGCATCTCCGCTCCTCTTGCTCATTTTCTCCGTCGCATTTTTCATAACCGGAGGAAGATGAATATATGTCGGTATATCCCACCCAAAAGCTTCATATAATAAGTTGTACTTCGGTGTCGACGACAAGTACTCGCTGCCCCTGACTACATGTGTTATTCCCATCAGATGGTCATCAACCACATTTGCAAAATTATATGTCGGAAGTCCGTCCGACTTGATAAGTATCTGGTCATCAAGCTGGCTGTTGTCAACGGATATTGTTCCGTAAACCGCATCTTCAAAACTTGTCTCTCCGCTTTGAGGCATCTTTTGGCGTATTACAAACGGAGTGCTGCTGTCCAGTTTTGTCCGTATTCCATCTTGCGGGAGATGCAGGCAGCATCCGTCATATTTATTTAAAGCTCCGTCAATTTCATTTTTGTCTTTTAGCTCTGCAAGTCTCTCTTTGGAACAAAAACAATAATATGCTTTATCCGATTCTACAAGCTTCAAGGCATACTCAAAGTAAATATTTTTTCTCATGCTCTGAACATATGGTCCGTAATTGCCGCCGATATCGGGCCCTTCATCATGACTGAGTCCCGTTAATTTTAATGTTTCATATATTACATCAACAGCACCTTCAACATATCTCTCCTGATCGGTATCCTCGATTCGCAGAATAAATTTACCGCCATTGCTCCTTGCAATAAGGTATTCATAGAGCGCCGTTCTTAAATTTCCGATATGCATATATCCTGTTGGACTTGGTGCAAACCTTGTCCTGACTTCCTTTGCCATCTTTTTTCTCCTGACTATTTGTTCTTTATATATTCGTCTATCGCAATCGCAGCTTTTTTGCCTGCTCCCATTGCAAGAATAACCGTTGCGGCGCCCGTTACGGCATCGCCTCCGGCATAAACACCGTCCTTGCTTGTTTCGCAGGTTTCCTCGTCTGTAATGATTCCGCCCCATTTCTGCGTATCCAATCCTTTTGTCGTGCTTGCAATAAGCGGATTCGGACTTTGGCCGATAGCAATTACAACAGTTTCAACATCAATAATATGTTCTGAACCTTTTTTCGTGACCGGTCTTCTTCTTCCTGATTCATCAGGTTCTCCAAGCTCCATGTCAACGCACTCTATACCCTTAACCCAGCCGTCTTCTGTTCCGATAACAGCAATAGGATTTGTAAGCATCTTAAATATTATTCCTTCTTCTTTTGCGTGTTCCACTTCTTCAAGTCTTGCCGGCATCTCTGCTTCTGAACGTCTGTATATAATGTATACTATTTCTGCTCCGAGCCTCTTGGCGCATCTTGCGGCATCCATCGCAACGTTCCCTCCGCCGACAACTGCTACACTTTTCCCAACCTTGACAGGAGTGTCTGTTTCCGGGAACTTATATGCTTTCATAAGATTAATTCGTGTCAAAAATTCATTTGCCGAGTAAACTCCGTTTAAGTTTTCTCCCGGTATTCCCATGAAGCTTGGCAACCCTGCTCCGGTACCTATGAAAATCGCTTCAAATCCTTCTTCATACAATTCATCCAGCGATAAAACTCTTCCGATAACCATATTGGTTATTATTTCTACTCCAAGTTTTCTGACTGCGTCGATTTCTTTTTGAACAAGCGCTTTTGGCAGTCTGAATTCGGGAATCCCGTACATTAAAACCCCACCGGCAACATGGAATGCTTCAAAAATGGTCACTTCATATCCTTCTTTGGCAAGGTCGGCTGCACACGAAAGTCCCGCAGGTCCGGATCCGATAATAGCAACCTTGTGTCCGTTCCTTTGAACTTTCGGTGTTTCTGCTTTTATGTTTTTCATATACCAGTCAGCTACAAATCTTTCAAGTCTGCCTATTGCAACAGGCTCACCCTTCTTTGCCCTGACGCATAACTGTTCGCATTGAGTTTCCTGCGGGCAAACTCTTCCGCAAATCGCAGGTAAATTATTTGTTTCGGTTATTTTTAAATATGCCTCCTCAAATTTCCCCTCAGCTGTAAGCTTTATAAAGTCAGGTATTTTTATATATACGGGGCAACCCGCAATACACGGTTTGTGCTTGCAATCCAGGCATCTTTGCGCTTCCTCTTTTGCCATTTCATCTGTATATCCCAATGTTACTTCAAGAAAATTTTTGTTCCTGATATCGGGCTCCTGCTCGGGCATTTTTACCTTTGATAAAGACATATTAGGCATCTTTTGCACCCGCCAGTCTGCAGGAATGTTTGGCAAGCATATCGTTTTCTTCTGTCTTGTACATAGTCTGTCTCCTCATCGCTTCATCAAAATCAACTTCATGTCCGTCAAAGTCAGGTCCGTCAACACATGCAAACTTTGTTTTTCCCCCAACGGTCAGACGGCAGCCGCCGCACATCCCTGTACCGTCAATCATAACAGGATTCATGCTTATCATGGTTTTTATTCCGTATTGCTTTGTCAGATCGCACACTGCCTTCATCATTATCAACGGTCCGATTGCAATGACCAAATCATATTTATTTCCTTCATCAATAAGTTTCTTTAATACATCCGTAACAAAGCCTTTATTTCCGTTCGAACCGTCATCGGTCGCAATAAAAAGTCTCGAGCTTGCCGCCTTCATTTGCTCTTCAAGAATTATTAGATCCTTGTTTCTGAAACCGACAACAGAGTCAACTTCGGCTCCCAATCTGTGCAGTTTTTTTGCCTGCGGATAAGCAATTGCGGTTCCCAGACCTCCGCCTATAACAGCAACTTTTTTATATCCGTCCAAATGCGACGCAACACCCAAAGGACCCACAAAATCGAGTATGCAGTCTCCTTCATTCATTTCTCCCAGCATTTTGGTCGACTTCCCGACAATCTGAAAAATAATCGTGATTGTCCCTTTTTCTCTGTCGAAATCTGCGATTGTTAAGGGAATTCTTTCACCGTCTTCGTTTATCCTGAATATGATAAACTGGCCGGGTTCAGCTTTTTTTGCTATGTAAGGAGCCTCGACCTCCATTAAAACAACAGTTGGATTCAAGACTTCTTTTTTGATTATTTTGAACATTTACAAGCCTCCATTTTAAGAATCATAATGCTATTTTAACGCTTAGTGTATGCTTCGTCAATAAAACCGATGATTAATTTGACTTAAAATTCGCTTTATTAATATTGTATCAATAAAAGACTATGATATAATATTGTTAATAATTTTCATTAAATTCTAATTGAGGTGTTGACAAAAATATGAAAATCTCAGAATTATTTGAACAGAAAAAACCGGTCATAGGATTCGAGATATTCCCTCCGAGAGCTGATGTTTCAATCGACAGTATATATGACTCATTGGAGAAATTTATCGCTCTAAAACCCGATTATATAAGCGTTACATACGGTGCAGGCGGAAGCCAAAAGGGCAGAACCGTTGAAATTGCATCAAAAATAAAGAACGAGTATAACGTTGAAAGCATGGCTCATTTTACCTGTATTGGCCATTCAAAAAGTGAAATAAATCAGATGCTGAATTTAATGGAAAAGAACAATCTTGCAAATGTTTTAGCCTTAAGGGGTGATATTCCGGATAATCCGGAGAGCAGCGACACTATAAAAGATTCCTATTCTTATGCAAACGAGCTTGTTTCTCACATCAGATCGGAAAAGAATTTTTGCATCGCCGCAGCCGCATATCTTGAAGGGCATGTTGATTGCCGAAGGCTTAAAGATGATTTGCATCATCTGAAGCAAAAAGTGGACACCGGTGTTGATTTCCTTATTACTCAATTGTTTTTTGACAACAGACTTTTTTATGATTTTTTAGAAAAGGCAAGAGCTGCGGGAATCACATGTCCTATAATCCCGGGCATTATGCCGATATTTAAAGCAGACCAGATTAAAGCCATAACCGCAAAAAGCGGATGTTCAATTCCTGCAAAGCTTGTTCTAATGATGGATGAATTCGGCAATGATCCTGAAGGGCTGCGAAGAGCAGGTATCGAGTTTGCGGCACAGCAAATTCGCGATCTTCTTGATAACGGAACTCCCGGAATACATCTCTATACAATGAACAGACCAAAATCAACGAAGGAAATTATGCAAAAGGCAGGATTAATATGACCCGGAATCATTTCCGGCGACTTCTATCTTTTGATTTACTTTAACGACAAACATATAGATAAATATCGATACAAACATGTTATAAATTGCTTCAGGGAATATTATGTTTGCAAAAGAAACGGTGAAATTGAGATTACCGCTTAAGAAGGTATTGAGAATATAAACCAACTCTTCATATACAACCGTCGAAATAAAAGTAAAAAATATAATTATAAGGAGATTCTCCCGATATAATCTCTTATTTACCGAACCGATAATAAGGCCGAGGTATAAGCCCAGCAAACAATAAAAACCAATAATCTTGCCTGAAATGATATCCTGCATCAATCCCAATATGAACCCGACCGCTGCGCCCTGAACACTGCCATTTATTAATGCAACCGATACAATAAAAACAAGCATTAAATTTGGTTTGACGCCATATATTTGGACGACATCTAAAATGGTTGATTGAATAATTATAATAAAAAATATGCAAATTCCGTAAACCAAAATTCTTATCTTCATTTTTCACACTATCCAAATTCAAATTCTTATTTTTTACTGATTAATACAAAAACTTCCTGAAGCCTTCTAAAATCTACAGCTGGCTTGATAATAGCATATCTTTCAAGTTCACTGTTGCCTTTGACTATTTCTTTCACGGTACCGATTAACAAACCTTTCGGGAATATTCCTCCGATGCCCGATGTTTCGACAGTATCTCCGACTGAAAGATCGAGGTCAATCGGAATTTGATTCATTCTGCACAGACCCTGGCTTTCAAGGTTTATATCTCCTTTAACTATTACATAATCCATTGATTTCGAAATTATTGCGCTTATTGAGCTTTCTGAATCGATAATCGATTCAACCTTAGATGAGAAAGGCATATTTTTGATGACTTTACCCACAACACCCTGGCTTGTAATTACCGATGAGTTAATTTTAATTTTATCGCGGCTTCCCCTGTCAATAGTAAATACGTTAAACCAGTTTCCTAAATCAATTGAAATTAAATTCGCTCCGATGGTGTCGAAATTAAAGAATTGGTCTTTAAGATTTAACATGTCACGCAACTCTTTGTTTTCAGTTTCGAATTGAGTCAGTTCTCTGTTTTTATTCTTAAGCTTATCAATTTCCGCCTGAAGTTTTTTGTTTTTTTTATTTAATAGCTCGGCATTCGCAAAATTTGAGAGAAAATTGCTTGTTGAATTTTCGCAAAAAGTAAAGAAAGCCTGAAATGGTGTAACTATAACGTTTCCGGCACTTTCAACCCATTTGAGGCTATCGGTTTTCTTTGCTGTAACTCCCATTGCAATTAATATAAGAACAGTCAACAACAAAACGATGAATAATTTACTTTTTAAAAGAAATTTCAAAGGATATTTCTCCCTTCCTCTTCAAACAAAAAACAAAACTCTTATCTCTTTCTTTTTGAAGACATAACAACCTCTTTTAGAAGTTCAATCTCCTCAAGGACTTTTCCTGCCCCTATCGCAACGCTGTCGAGTGGTTCGTCGGAAATATATACGGAGATACCTGTTTCAGCTGTAATAAGCTTATCAAGACCTTTTATCAAGGCTCCGCCTCCGGTTAACATTATACCCTTATCCATGATATCAGATGCAAGTTCGGGAGGAGTTTTTTCCAACGTAAATTTAATAGAATCAATAACTGCATTAATTGAATCTTTAAGAGCATCCTGTACCTGAAGCGAAGTAATTTTTTGGATTTTTGGAAGGCCTGTTATCAGGTCTCTTCCCCTTATTTCCATCGTTTCGACTACCTCATTTGGATAAACAATCCCCACTCCCATTTTTACTTGCTCTGCAGTCCTTTCGCCAATCATCAGATTGTATTCTTTTTTTACATAATGAACTATATCTTCATTGAATTCGTCTCCGGCAATCCTCAGAGATTTACTTGTTACTATTCCCCCCAGCGAAATAACAGCAACCTCGCTTGTTCCTCCGCCGATATCGACTATCATGCTGCCTGTAGGTTCTTCGATAGGAAGATTCGCTCCTATTGCTGCAGCCATAGGTTCCTCAATCAAATAAACGTTCTTTGCACCCGCCTGAAGTGCTGCGTCTTCAACCGCACGTTTTTCAACTTCAGTTACACCTGAGGGAACACATATAACCACTCTTGGTTTGCGGAATCCGCCTGATATATTTGCTTTTTTAATAAAATACTTAAGCATTTTTTGTGTAATGCTGAAATCTGCAATAACTCCGTCTTTAAGAGGTCTTATTGCAACTATATTCTCGGGTGTTCTGCCAATCATGCTGCTTGCTTCATCACCGACAGCAAGTATGTCACCGTTTTTTTTATTTATTGCAACAACTGAAGGCTCCCGTACCACTATCCCCTTACCCTGAACATATACGAGGGTATTTGCAGTGCCTAAATCTATTCCGATATCTCTCGTAAAAAATCCCATCTATAATTTCCCCTTCCAATTCGTCTGTAATTGCATCAAATTTGGCATCGCACTAAAGTAGCAGTAACAATACGCGCAACGCTATGTTCATTATAACTTTTACCAAAATTAATTTCAACATAAATAAATTAGGGGATGGTTCTTAATTGTAAGACAAAAAATGTGGCAGAGGTTGAAGTTGAAGACGAGTATGTTTTCAAAATAACTTTAAAAGAAAACATCCCGAGTCGGCAATTTCACACCTCGTGACACATTGATTAAATACTTATTAAGAGAACCGTCCCTTGGTTGAGGACGGTTCTTTTATATTTAAAGTTTCATTTCTTAATTGCTCCGCATTTTAATGGACTGTCCAATCTCATTTTTCGAAACATTGGATTGAATTATCAGCATATCGTTCTCTGTTGTCCCTGACGGCGCCTCTTTTTTCCTCATTTTTTGCTTTACCAAAGCAGTTTCCAAAACCGTATCCATATCAGATGCAAGGACAATTTTCAGACTTTTTCTGACTGCTTCAGGAATATCTTCGATATCCTTTTTATTGTCTCTCGGGATAATAATCGTGGTAATCCCTGCCCTATGTGCAGCCAGCGCCTTTTCTTTAAGTCCGCCTATCGGAAGCACTCTTCCTCTTAATGTAATTTCGCCTGTCATCGCGACACTTCTTTTAACCGGTGTCATGGATAAAGCCGAAATCATTGCAGTTGCTATCGTTATACCCGCTGATGGACCGTCCTTAGGTATCGCACCTTCCGGAACATGAATATGGATATCGCATTTATTGTGAAAATCATTATCGATATTGAATGCCGATGATTTTGAACGTATAAAACTAACTGCGGCTTTTGCCGACTCTTTCATTACGTCCCCAAGCTGTCCCGTCAACTCAAGCGAACCGTTTCCCTTCATCACATTTACTTCAATTGACAGTGTTTCACCTCCGACAGGAGTCCATGCAAGACCTGTTGCAATTCCAATGTCATTTGTTTCGTTTAGTTTATCGTGTCTGAATCTCTTTATTCCCAGATACTTTTCAATATTCCCCGAAGTTATCTTAAGAGTTTTCTTATTGCCCGAAACAATTATCTTTGCGGCTTTACGGCATATTGTCGCTAATTCTCTCTCAATACCTCTAACTCCTGCCTCCCGCGTATAATAATTGATAATATCGTATACAGCCTTTTCGTCAAAAGTAATGTTGCTTTTCTTCAAACCATGCGATTTGATTTGTTTTGGAATCAGGTAATTCATTGCTATCTTGGCCTTTTCCTCTTCCGTATAACTCGAAATATTTATGATTTCCATCCTGTCATAAAGCGGTCTTGGGATTGTATCCATAGTGTTTGCCGTTGTTATAAAAAGAACATTTGAAAGGTCAAACGGAATTTCAAGATAATGATCTCTGAAAGCAAAATTCTGCTCGGAGTCAAGAACCTCAAGCATTGCCGAGGAAGGATCCCCCCTGTAATCATTGCTCATTTTATCTATCTCATCCAATAATATCAAAGGATTATTTGAGCCCGCCTGTTTTATCGCCGCAATTATCCTGCCCGGCATAGCACCGACATATGTTCGCCTGTGCCCGCGGATTTCAGCCTCATCCTTTATTCCTCCCAGAGACATTCTGACATAATTTCTGTTTATTGCCTTTGCAATCGACTTTGCTATTGAAGTTTTTCCTACTCCCGGAGGTCCGACTAAGCAAAGAATAGGTCCTTTAATTGATTTCTTCAATTTATTTATCGCCAAATATTCTATTATTCTCTCTTTTACTTTCGTCAGTCCGTAATGATCCTCATCCAATATTTCCTGAGCCTTTTTTAAATCAATGTTTTCCTCTGTAGAATGATTCCAAGGTAAATCAAAAATCCAGTCAAGATATGTTCTTACGACTGTTCCTTCCGCAGAACCCGGCGGCATTTTAAGAAGACGGTCAATTTCTTTTTCGACCTTTTTCTCAACTTCTTTAGGTAGTTGCGCTAATAATAATTTTTCATTATATTCATCAATTTCTCCGTTGGCGCCTTCTTTTTCGCCAAGTTCGGTCTGAATCGCTTTTATCTGTTCTCTCAGGTAGTATTCCTTTTGCATTTTATCAATCTGCGTATGAACTCTTGCACTGATTTCCTTCTCGATTCTTAAAATATCGATTTCCTTAAGAAGGAGTTCCAGAAGCTTTTCAAGTCTCATTTTGGGGTTGAACTCACTTAAAATCTCCTGTTTTTGTTCTGACTTCAATAAGATGTTGGATGCAATAATATCGCATAATTGACCTTCATCTTCTATCGACATTATTGAAAGCACTACTTCTGAAGAAATTTTATTGCTGAGTTTGATGTATTCTTCAAACGATGAAATCACCCTGCGCTTCAATGCTTCTATCTCGTCTTTGTTTTCACCCTCTGCTGAATGGACCTTTTCAATTGCTTCCGCCATGAAGAATGGCTCAGTCTTGGTTATATGACCGATTTCCGCGCGGCTGACACCTTCAACAAGAACTCTTATAGTGTCTCCCGGCACTTTAAGCAACTGTTTTACTTTTGAAATTGTTCCAACTTTATAAATATCGTTTTCATTCGGCTCATCATTCGATGCGTCTTTCTGCGTGACAAGAAATATGAGCTGATCATTTATCATAGCATCTTCTAACGCTTTTACAGATTTTGGTCTTCCAACATCAAAGTGCAAAATCATAAAAGGAAATACTGTCAGCCCCCTCAAAGGCAATAGCGGCATTACACGTTTTTTAAATGTTTTCTTTGCTTCACTCATCTTCTCATCTCCTCACAAAATTATTTTAAAACTTTTAAATTTGTTCGGCAATTTTCTTTCCATACTCAAAACAAAGCTTTAATTCTTCCTCTGTCGGATTATACTTCAATTGCAATGGTTCTTCAAGTAATTTTATCCCTGCTTCTTCGAGCTTATTCGATATTATCTTCGATGCCTCTCCGCTCCATCCGTAACTTCCAAATCCCGCACCGACTTTACCTTTAAACTTTAATCCTTTCAAATCATCAAGCAGTGATGCGACCGACCTTAAAACTGTGTTGTTGATTGTGCACGAACCGATTACAATTCCTTTTGCCTTAAATATTTCGGAAATAAGGTCACTTCTGTCGTTTGCCGCACTGTCCACAAGCTTGCATTTCACACCGGTTGATTCAATCCCTGCCATAATCTGCTTTGCCATTATTTTCGTTGAATTATACATTGTGTCATATATTACAATAAAATTACCCTCATTATAATCATTCGACCACTCAGTGTATTTTTGTATTATTTCGTCGATATTATTTCTCCAGACAAGTCCGTGACTTGTCGCAATCATATCAATCGGCAAGTTCAATTCCATAATCTGTTCAAGTTTCTTTTTAATCAGCGCGCTGAAAGGTGTCAGAATATTCGCATAATACTTTAACGCCTCCTGATACAATTCGCATTTATCTGCTTCGTCGCTGAATAATGTTTCTGCTGAGTAATGCTGCCCGAATGCATCATTTGACAATAAAAGATCCGCTCCCTTTACATAGGTTGCCATACTGTCCGGCCAGTGTATCATCTGCATTTCAATAAAAACCAATTCATATTTCCCTGTTTTAATGGTATCCCCTGTTTTAACGATATTAAAATTCCAGTCCTTATGAAAATACTTTTTAATTATGTCCGCGCCATTCTTTGTGCAATATATGGGGGTATCCGGGATTTTCGACATAAGCAAGCCAAGGGAGCCCCCATGGTCAGGTTCAATATGGTTAATTACTATCATATCAATATTCTTCAAACCAACTTCTTTTTCAAGCCTCTCGGTGTACTCCTCTTTATATGGTGTCCAGGCAGTGTCTACAAGAACTGTCTTTTCATCTTTAATTAAGTAGGAATTATATGAAGACCCTCTGTGTGTCGAAAACTCGTGTCCGTGAAAATTTCTGACACCCCAGTCTTTTATTCCGACCCAGTAAATATCATTCTTAATTTTTATCATAAGAACACTCCTCCCGGTTAAATATTTTTTTACTCGTAAAATTTTTCAGCTTTTATTAGTATATTCCCAAAATACAAATTAATAAACTATTGACTTTACTTTTATTTTATATTAACATTTCTATTGTTAACTATAAATTCGTTTTTGGTTTACAATTAAATATCTTATCCGGAGGGTTTATGAAAATAAATACCAAGGCACTTATCTTGACGGGATTATTTGCTGCAATAACATCTGTATGCGCTCTTATATCAATTCCGGTTCCCTTTTCACCCGTACCTATTACGCTGCAGCTTGCAGCTGTATTTCTGTCAGCAACTATTTTGGGCAGTAAATATGGTTCTCTTTCTCAAATTGTGTATCTTTTGATTGGTACTGTCGGTTTACCTGTATTCTCTAACTTTAGCGGCGGACCGGGTGTGATTCTTGGGCCGACCGGTGGGTTCCTTATAAGCTTTCCGATAATTGCATTCATTGTCGGATTGATTATTGAAAAAAACAAAAATGCATCCGATATAATAATGCGGTTTTTAATAATGCCGTTGCTTTTGCTTTTCGGACTGTTGATTTGTTATTCTCTCGGTACATTATGGTTAAGTTTTGTTCTTAAAATCAGTCTTACGAAAGCGATTTATATAGGCGTTTTGCCGTTCATTCCTTTAGACGTTATAAAAGCAATATTTGTTTCCATAATCGGTTATCAAATCAGAATTTCTTTAATCAAAGCAAAACTTATAAATTAAACCATACATTGGAATTCAGGCCAGTCTCAGGATTAAATCAGAAATTTATTTCTTCTAAACATATATGATAACTTTATAAATAAAAAGAGTGTAGATTCATAACCAAATCCACACTCTTTATTGTTTTATTATGTATTTTATTCTATGATGCCTGTAACAGCTCCGGAACCGACAGTTCTGCCGCCTTCGCGGATAGCGAATCTAAGTCCTTCGTCCATAGCGATAGGAGTGATTAACTTAATCTTCATATCGATATGATCGCCAGGCATGCACATTTCAACGCCTTCAGGTAATTCAGCTACGCCCGTAACGTCAGTAGTTCTGAAATAAAACTGAGGTCTGTAGCCATTGAAGAAAGGAGTGTGTCTTCCGCCCTCTTCTTTAGTTAAAACGTATACCTGACTCTTAAAGTGAGTGTGAGGTTTGATTGAACCCGGTTTAGCTAAAACCTGGCCTCTTTCAACTTCATCTCTTTGAATTCCTCTTAAAAGAGCGCCGATATTGTCGCCTGCAACAGCCTGATCAAGAAGTTTTCTGAACATCTCAACGCCTGTTACAACAGTTTTCCTTGGAGCATCCATCAAACCAACGATTTCAACTTCATCTCCAACTTTTAGCACGCCTTTTTCAACTCTGCCTGTTGCAACTGTTCCACGGCCTGTGATTGAGAAAACATCCTCAACAGGCATAATGAAAGGTTTGTCGATAGGTCTTGCAGGAGTCGGGATATAAGAATCAACTGCATCCATTAACTCATGGATACATTTGTATTCAGGAGCGTCAGGATCGGTTGAAGATGACTCAAGAGCCACTAGCGCCGAACCTCTGATAATTGGAATATTGTCTCCGTCAAATTCATACTGTGACAATAATTCTCTCAATTCCATTTCTACTAACTCAATCAGTTCTTCGTCATCAACTTGATCGGTTTTGTTTAGGAATACAACAATGTGAGGAACACCAACCTGACGAGCAAGAAGAATGTGTTCTCTGGTCTGAGGCATAGGTCCGTCTGCAGCTGAAACAACAAGTATTGCTCCATCCATCTGAGCGGCTCCTGTTATCATGTTTTTAACATAGTCAGCATGACCCGGACAGTCAACATGTGCATAATGCCTGGCAGCTGTTGAATACTCAACGTGTGCTGTTGAAATTGTGATTCCTCTTTCTTTTTCCTCAGGTGCTGCATCAATTGCATCATATGCCTTGAACTGTATCGTAGGATCACTCAAAGCGAGAACTTTTGTTATTGCTGCCGTCAAAGTTGTCTTACCATGATCGACATGGCCTATTGTACCAATATTTACGTGCGGTTTGGTTCTTTCAAATTTAGCTTTTGCCATTAAAATTTCTCCTCCTTTTTCAGTAACATTACTGATAAAATATTTTTCTTTTATA
>JBAZRJ010000037.1:0-19203 GCA_041662985.1 Clostridia bacterium | reverse complement strand
AAGGAAGGACGTGAAGATATTGGACTTTAATACTCTTCTTCTGTTATTTGTGCTTGCAATCTGCGGTTTTGCATTATTCAGAAGACCGACCCGTGACTGGAAACCCTTAAAATTAATGAATGACAAACAGTTTATTTATCGTCTTATTATTATTGTTTTAATGCTTTTGGCGATTTTTTTACGTGTGTATAAATTTGGCATGGTTCCCGGTGGAATGAACCAGGATGGTGCGATGGCTGCTGTTGACGCAAATGCATTGGCCAACCATGGCACAGATAGATTTGGAATGAGTCTCCCGGTGTTTTTTACTTCCTGGGGTTACGGCCAAATGAGTGTATTGCTTTCTTATTTGATGGTTCCGTTTATAAAAATATTTGGTTTGTCTGTAATTACTGCCAGACTCCCAATATTAATAATAAGTGTTATAGCAATATATGTCTTGTTCAAATTCGTCGAAAAACTCTTTGGCAAGACGCCTGCACTCGTGGTTCTAGCCTTTATAGCAATTAACCCGTGGCAGATAATGCAGAGCAGGTGGGCGATTGACTGTAATATGCTCCCGCATTTTCTTTTGTTTTCGATATATTTTCTCTACCTGGGATTGAGCAAAAAGAAATACCTTTATTTATCCATGGTCTTTTTCGGTCTGACAATGTACACTTATGGCATCGCCTTTTATTCCATACCTATAATACTTATCGTATTATGTGCATATCTCTTAATTACGCATCATATTAAAATCGTGGATGCACTTGCCTGCTTTGGCTTTTATTTACTTGTTGCCTGGCCGATACTGACAGTCATAATCATTAATTTCTTCAAACTAAAAACTGTTATATTCGGTCCTCTTACAATGGCTTTCTTCCCTTATACAATGCGGACAAACGATATTTTGTTCTTCTCGGATAATTTTTTTGATCAGCTGGTAGTCAACTTTAAATCTCTTATTGATGTTGTTTTTCTTCAAAAAGAAGGACTTATCTGGAATGCAATCCCTCAATTCGGAGCTTTTTACTTAATTACAATGCCGTTTGTTCTTCTTGGTTTTTATTACCTCATTAAAAAACTCAGAAAAACCGAAAAAGACGAAAAAAGTGTTATCGCCGGACGCTACCTAATAATTGTTTGGTTCTTAGTTGCGATTTTGTCGGGACTAATTATTAATAATGTTAATCTAAACAGAATTAATATAATTCTTTATCCGATGTGTATATTTGCAGCATTGGGAATTTATTTTGCATTATTTGAAGCATTAAGAAACAGATTTATCGCTCTTGTTATCCTTTTTGCTTTTACATTTTCGACACTTGGATTCAACTATGCGTATTTTGGTCAAACCAGTAAAGAATTGGCTCAGAATTTCTTTGACGGTTTTGGATCTGCAATTCAAACAGCTGAGAATACAAAAGCCGATACAGTTTATGTGACAAATTTTACACAGTCCAAAGGCTCATACCATGTGAGCGAAATACTCACTCAGTTTTATGCAAAAATTGACGCTTTGTATTTTCAGGGAACAGGAAAAGAATTTGATAAGTCAGGAAATGAGCTGTTACCTTATCGGGACAGGTATAAATATACTAATTTCGACACAAATGTGAAACCTGATCCAACAGGGGTTTATGTTATAAACATTGCCGAGAAAGAATATTTTGATTCGAAAAATTACACAATAAAAACATTTGAAGGATTTGGTGTTGCCATCCCTAAAAAATAGTTTTGTTTAGCAAATTGAATCCTTCAGTTTTCTGTTGAGGAAGCTCTTGTCTTTGTGATATACATAATCACCAGACATACAACAAGAATCAGAATAATAGAACCATAAATATAGAATGTGCTGATAACCCAGTTCAATAAATCGGTTGATAGTGTATATAAAGCCTTTGAATTAATGGCTACCCGAGGTATTATCCCCAAAATAGTCGTTATTACCGGAACAGCAAATAGCATTAGGGTTACACCTGAAAAAGAATAGACAATGAACCTGAGCATGTTCTTATGTCTCCTGTACAACATAATCAATATCCCCATTAAAATGAGATATACAATTGCCAGACCCAAAATAACAAAAACAATAAATGTGTTTATTCTAAACGCAACCTTGCCCAAATCGGGTACATAATTTATTTCAATGCTGCTGTTGTATATTTCCGTACAAGCATTTACAAATTCATCTATATTTTTTTGCAAATCAACCTCTGAAATGTTTTTATTATCAACAGAATTGACATAGTTTTCTAAATTGGTTTTTAATTGTACCGATATCTGAGCAAAGTCAGATGTGAATTTTTCAGATTTCATACTTGTGTTAAAATATTTTATGGATGAATTTTTTATTGTCTCCTCGGTGACCAAACCGTTAAAAATCGTTTTTGGAACACCGCTGATATCGGCCAAATTAAAAAACTGATCATTAATTTCTTTTAGCAGTAAAGACGAATACGCTGATTTTTGGATGGATTTTGTCATAAAATTACTATTAAAAGCTGTTGCTGATGCAATAATCAGACAACACATTATAAATGCAATAAGACAGGTAAAAAATGCCAATATAAATCCCAGAAATTTCTCAGAATTCATCTCCTCGACTTTAACATCCATTTTTTATCCTCATTTCTGCTGTAATAAATAATTGAATCAGATAAATCATTTACTTTATAATCCGAGGCCCTTTTACATAATCGGCGTATACAAAATATCTCATTTTAACGCTTCCAACGGGTGTGTCCTGCCAAATACATGTATATAGTATAATGTTATCGTATTTTGTTTCAAGATTATATGCCGATGTATCACTGTCTAATTTAATTGCTATTTTTGTAACTTTGTAACTGTAGATTCCGTATGTTGTCGTGATACTAATTATATTTCCTGCCTTCACGTTCTTAAGATTTTTAAATACAGTATTTTTATGTCCGGAAATTAAGGTTGTACTGCCATAACCGGGAATAAAACTACCTATGTATTGACCTGCACCTCTGCTCAGACATTCATCGTCATCTCCGTATATTAAAAGACTGGATAGATTCACGGCCGGTATATCTATTTTACCAAAAACACTGCCATAATCCGGGAAATTGACTTTTTCAAGGGGTAAGGTATACGTGCCTGTGTTTTTTGAAGGGATAAATATATTGCTGATTTTGGCATCGAAAACAGGCGGTGATTTGAATAGGAATAAATTCACACTGTTTACTGCATCATCACCAATTACAAGGTATACAGCCGATACGACTATTGAAAATGATAAAAAAGTAAAGGCTATTGGTACAAAGATAAACCCCAACAGCCTTTTAATATTATTTTTTGTTTTAACTTTATCTGATTGCATAAAACCAACCTTTGATTTTATTGTGTTAAGAATTTCCCTTTACAATAATTTTTCTTCTGCGATAAAACATAAATACGAAAAATGACAATAACGCAAGCGATGCTGCCGAAACTGATGCCGCTGCAACATAATTTGTGTCTGCTCCTGTAACCTTAATAATAGGAGCGGCAGTAAATACTAAATTATTGGTGGCCATGTTTCTAATTACAATATTTTTGCCATCGAAAGTAACAAGCAAACCAACTGCCAAACCTGCTTCAGCTGCATTGTTCAATAACTTCGTCTTTAGTTTCTGCGACATAAACCTAATGTTTTTTGTGCCCTCTTGAAAAATTATTTGGTCTTCATTATTCTTAAGTAAGTTTATTGAACTTTTCAAAAGGGGTACTATGATATCGCGCTGGTGCTCTGTTAAATTGATTTTCAAGAAATAGTTCTCAGCCTGATTGACATAACTTGCAGGCCAGCTAAAATCTTGTGTCCCGACAGATACGTGTGTATTAAAAAGATCCAAAACCTGTCTCTCATATTCATTAATGCTTGCCGCAGAGGTAATGGTTAGACTCGATAGTACCAAAATCAAACATAGGAACAGCGATACAATTTTTTTCATTTTCAACACTCCTTCAATATAGTTCATATATAACAAATTATAACACATTTATTAGTTTTTGCAATACATTTAATGATTTTTTTAATACATTTTTTTACAAACCAAAATTCGCAACAGCCAAAATTCGCATCGGGACTTATTTTTTGTTACTCTTTTATCTGTAATATCTATCTTTTTCCAATGCTTTTTAAATAGTTTTCAAGGAACTGAGCATCTTTAATTTCAAGATCCTTTTCTCCGGCAAGCGATTCAACATGGTGGACGAACTCATGCTTGAGTGTTTTGATTAGGAATTCCTTAACACTCTTCTTGTCGAGATGTCCATATATTATTGAAAATGAACCGTAGTAGATTGATATATATCTCCCCATATTTCCGCCGCTGTGATATTCGCCAAGGATGTAAAGGCTGTTACTGACGGCATTTGGTTTCGCCTCAGGCAACAAAATTATTCCTCCGTTTAGTTCTTTGTAAATCTCAGGTGGAAATTCCATAGCGATTTCGTCAAGCATTTCTTCCATTTCATCTATTGATAACATCTATAAATTTTCTCCCCTGAAATCAAATTATTTCTGAATCTCAACGATTCGTATAAAATATTGTTATAAAAACAGCTAAAAGCGAAACATTAATCAATATATATACTATTATAATACTTTTACTGATTTTATTCCAGATTTTCCACCTTTTAAAAGCCATGTGCGCGGAGAAGGATGAATGTATTGTAAACGCAATTAAAGTAGGTATCAAGAGAAACTTCAAATGAATTAAGGAAGATATCTCAGGTATCAAAAAATTTCTTACGGAATCAATACCGCTTAATATAAAAAGCATTACGCAAACAATCAGAACCCATGCAGATATTCTGCTAATTATTAACATCTGCTTCATTGCTGTACCCCCTCTGCTCCCAATAACCCTGATAATTCGGATTGTCAGACAGTTCGATTCTGAGTATCCATTTAGCCCATTTATAACCCAGTTTACTTTCTGCAACTAACTGGAACGGAAATCCCCTCTCAGGCGGCAGAACAACATTGTTCATTTTATAAGCGATCATAATGCTATTATCCAAAACAAATTTCAGCGGAAGTGAGGTTGTGTACCCGTCAACCGAATGAAATATAACCGTATTCGCATTGCTTTTTACATCGGCATTTTTAAACAAATCTTTTAATAAAATCCCTTCCCAAAGAATATCGACTTTCCATCCTTCAACACAGTCAAGAGTTACAACTTTTGTATATTTTGTGTTTTTAAGAACCTGACTGTAAGTCAATCCCAAAGGTTTCCCGACTAATCCGTCAATTTTCAAACTGTATTTCTTAATATCTACAATTTGGGGACCTTTTATTGAATTCTCCCTGAAATCAAGAATCGAAGACAGATTTTTACCCTTGTATTGCTTTACTTCTGTCTTTGCCAAAGCAATCAGCTTATCGGTATTTTGCTGAGTGCCGATTGTACAGCCTGACGCAATTGACATTAGTAATATAACCGCTAAAAAAATACAGACAATTTTACGCATACAAACACCCCACATATCTGAATTGAATAGTATTTCTATTCATACAAATATATTTATACCCCGTTAACGCGTAGAATATCATCCACTTTATCCGGATTTATTTGGTTATAGCTGTGTACTCGATAGAATCAACTTCATTATTTTTTATTATAAATGTAATTGTTGACTTATCCTTGGTATACTTGAGGGCACCCTTTTCTTTGACTCCGGCATTTCCATATTCCGAAATTACATCTTTTTCGGAAGCACCGATGCTTATCCCTTCAGGGGTCGATACTGTATCATCCAGCAACACAACCGACAGGACATAATCCACACCGTCTTTTGGATAGGTGTAAAGTGCAAATCCGTTATATGTATAAGTTTTTTCCAAGCCCTGATAAGCGCAAGCTTCAGACTCAAAATAATTTTTATACTTCCCAAGCGATGTCAAAACCTCGCTCGTTTTTTCATTCATTAATACCCGGGCTCCCTTATACGTAAAGATATATCCATCTCCGCTGTTGGTTGTTTTTGTATCGGAGTTATTGTTTTCGGTAGGTCCGCAGGCCGTAACTGTCAGCATAATCATGCTCATTAGCAATGCAATAATAATTTTTTTCAATGTTTTGACTCTCCTTTTTTATCTTCTGTTTATCTCATTTTACCAAAAATCTCTTTAAATATCCATATCGTTTTATTTCGTCAATCTGGCTTTGCTTCATGTCATTGTAAAATGCGGTCTTATCGTTATAAATCTTATCAAGTATCGGATCTCCGCGGTGATCTTTAAGCGCATAATTCCTGACAAGATATGCGCCGAAATAATCCGCCAGTTTTTCGGCTCCCGACAGGTTTAAATGCAAACCCGCGTCATAAGTGTTTTTCTTAAAATCTATACCGATTTTGTCTACCAAATTTATCATATTAATATAGTCCAGATTATTCTTTTTTGCATAGGTTTTAACCTGGTCGTCCCATTCCTTATACCAGTATGGGTATAGACAAGGTGCCTTGATCAGAATTAACTTTATTCCGTTTTGTTTGCATAAAAGGGTCATTTTATCCAGATACTTCATTGCATTAGCCCCAAAGTTGTAATCTGCGAGCTTTTTGGGTGTCGGGAAAACTCCTGCAGGTTTGACGTCAACTCTCATATAATATCCGTTGGTCGAAACCTTGTCCTTGCCAAAACAATATTTAAAGTCATCCGCAGTTAAGCTTGTTATTCTTGAGTGATATCTTAATATCGGAAAAATATAATCAAGTATATTTTCTTTTGGTGTCATTGACGCTAAAATATTATTAATCTTCGCCATCGAAAGCTGCATACCGTCTATTGACATGCGGTTATATGCCTCGCTTTGCGGTTGGTCGTATTTAAGCGATAAAACGTTGAAGACGACGACATCGGGTTTTTCAAATCTCAGGGTGTCTTCCAGCAGGTAATATGACTGCCATATCAACTGCTGTGCGCTTCCTCTTATATAACTCGTTATTCCGTAGTTTTTCCATAAGGTAATCGGCGAAAAGTTCTCGTAAACTTCACAATCTCCGACAAATATAACATCATGTTTTGATTTTTCCTGATAATATTCTTCAACCAATGATCCTTCGACAATTCCTGTCATAAATTTCGGCATCAAGAGTCTCTGCAAAACTCCCAGACTCACAATCAGGAGGACTGCTGCAATGATTCCGATTACTAAATTTTTCTTCTTCATAACAACCTCCTAAAACTGATTATATATAAACTGTTTAGCATCAAATCCAACTCCGTATGCGCCAAACAATAATATTACAATAATTATAAAACCAAACATGCTGTATCGCAAAACCGTAGGTTTGCTTGCAAAAAACTCTCTCACGCTGCCTTTTCTCTGAATAAGGCTGACTGAAAACAGCGCTGTGAACCCAAACAGTAATATGATGTAGTCAATGACCGTTAAGCCAAGCTTCATAAATCCGCCGTTAAATACTTCGAAAACATTTCCGAAATTAATGAACATATTTCCGAACATCTTAAACGTAAGTCCCACATCTCTGTAGCAGTCGAACATTCTTAACGAACTCATAAGCAAAATGGTTCTGATTACCTGAAACGCCCTGTAATAGAACTTCCCTTCGACATCAAATCTCTTGTGGAATTTTTCATATAAAGGCATAAATTCCTGGGATATCATTATAACCACACCGTTCATTACACCCCAAACGATAAAGTTCCAGCTTGCGCCATGCCAAACACCGGTAGCAAACCACACGACAAAGACAGAAATATATACCGGAATTCTTTTCCCAAAAAAATCACCAAAATGCTTCCGGGAAAATCTTGATAATTTGAGCATTGGCTGGCATACGGAAATCGGATAAAATATGTAGTCTGTGAACCATGTGCTCATCGAAATATGCCATCTTCTCCAATATTCTTTTATGGATTTTGAAAAATAAGGTCTGATAAAATTCTCTTTTACTCTGATTCCCATTACTTCTGCGATTCCTATTGTAATATCGATTCCGCCCGTGAAATCAGCATATAATTCAAATGCGTAAAAAAGCATTCCAACCAAAACGTATGCTCCCTGGAACTCACCTGAATTTCTTATAATAGAGTTGACTCCGACTAAAATGCGATCCGCAATGACAAGCTTTTTAAAAAGTCCCCACAATATTCTCTGAATTCCGAATGAAACAACCTGAATATTAAATGCATGATGCTCATACAAAGTAGCGGCCAGATCGCTGAAACGACTTATAGGACCTTGTACGAGCTGCGGGAAGAAGGATACAAACAAAGCAAGCTTGAACAGATTTTTTTCTGCTGCAACCTTTCCTCTGTAAACATCAATAATATATCCCACTGCCTGAAACGTATAAAAGGATATACCCATTGGAAGCACAAGATTAAGGAATGACAGCTGATAGCTGCTTCCGGTGATTTTAAAAAGTGTGTTGATATTCGCGATTGAAAAGTTGGAATATTTAACGAATGCCAAAATACCTAAATTTATAATCAGGCAACCTAATAGAAGCTTCCATTGGCGCCTTTTAATCCCAGCTTTATATTTTTTCTTATCTTCTTTTTCAATCGTATCTTTATTTTCATTTAAATAATTTGTCTGCTTCCCTCTGAGTTTCTCAATTCCTAAACTCACAAGAAAAGTCGAAACAGTCGTCACCATTATATAGACTAAGTACTCTTTGCCTGCCACAAAATAGAAAAAATAGCTCGAGACCAGTAATAAAGGCCACTGCCATTTTTTTGGAATACTGTAGTATAGAATAAAAACAAGTGTTATAAATGCAATAAAGTTATACGAAGTAAAAAGCATAAACAGTACTCCTATTCATCGGTTAAACGTTGTACAAGTGCCGATAATGCCTTTACGGAATTGAAATTTTCCGGTATGATTTCCTCTGCCGGAATCGCAATATCATACTCATCATTAATCTCCGCAATTACAGATACTATATCAAATGAATCAATTATCTTGTCATCAAATAAGCGCTCACAAGTTTCAAAATCAACCTCAGGATGCAATCTTTGGAACATTTTCAGTATACCGTCCATTCTATTTCTCCTTGTCCTGTTTATATTTACTCATTAAAAAGTTTCTGTCAATCTTTCCGTTTGGTGTCAGAGGCATAACTTTTATTTGTTCAATGTAGTTCGGCATCATGTATCTGGGAAGTTTTTCCTTAAGTTTCAGAACAACATCCTTCTCAGCAATATCCCCTACATAATATATCACAATTTTTGCCTTTTCTTTATCATAAATACAGCAGGCGTTCATAATCTCATCCTGCATATTGATATTGAATTCAATTTCACCCAATTCGATTCTGTGTCCCATATGCTTTATCTGATAATCTTTCCTTGATACAAACATGAGCTCGCCATATTCGTTATATTTACCCAAATCGCCGGTACGATAGATTAGCTCCGGATAATTATCATTTAAAGGATTTTGAACAAAAACCTCCTTTGTCAATTCAAAACTTTTATAATATCCAAGAGTCAAAGAAGTTCCTCTTACACACATTTCTCCGATTTCGCCGTGTTTTGGCACTTTGTTGTTTTTATCAAGTAAAATTATTTCGGTGTTGTTAAAAGGTCTCCCGATCGGAATAGCATCCTCCGGTGCAAATTCCCTATTCACCTTGTAATAGCAGCACATTCCTGTTGTTTCTGTCGGACCGTACAAATTTGTGAATTTAGCATTCGGCAGTGTCCCCCTCCAAATATTAAACTGTTTTGTCGGAAAAACCTCGCTTCCGAAAGCAATTGTATGAAGATGCTCGGGAACAACAGTTTTAAATGTGTTGAATGCAGAAATCATCGTAAGTGCCGAAACAACCCAGCAAACAGTATTTATTTTCTTATCGTTTAAAAATTCAACAAGTTTAACCGGCATCATGAATAAACTTTTCGGGACAATATAAGTCGTTGCCCCAAACTTTAATGTCGGATACAGCTCTTTCAAACATGCATCAAAGTATAACGGAGTCTGATTTGCAAAAACCGTGTTTTCATTAAACTCCAATACTAATGATAGATTTTCTATATAATCCAGGACTGACCTGTGGCACGCCACTACGCCCTTTGGAATACCGGTCGAACCTGATGTAAATACAATGTAAATCGGATCTGTGTCCAGCGCCCTGTCCCAAATGTCCGACAATGCATTTTTATCGATTTCTGTTTTTGAGATATCGTCATACAGAAATGCTTTTTTTGAAAATCCAAGAGCATTCACCGTTTCCTTTGTCGTTTCATCGCAAATAACAGCTTTGGGATTTAATAATTCGAATATCAGCTCAATCCTGAATTTCGGCATCTCTTCATCAATCGGAACATAGTAATTGCCCCCATACACAACACCAAAAAATGCTGTGATTGTCTTCGGATGTTTTTTCATGAAAACAACAACCGGCTCTTTGTAAATACCGTTTTTGTTTAAAAATGTGCCTATTGCACGGCTGTCATGGTAGACCTGCTCAAAAGTCATGCCCGTTTCTTCATTGGCAAATGCAACTTTTCCGGGCACCTTTGAAATTATATTTTCTAAATACTCCAGAACATTTGTCTGCATAAATTCTCCTTAGTTGTTTTAAATCAAACTTTGATATTCCTTTTTTAATCTGCCTCCGCACTCACAAACCGAAACTCTTGCCAGGACTTCCATTGCGTCGATATAACCGCTTCCTATATCACTGTCCCTTTTTATCAAGGATAATTCGGTACAGCCTAAAATAATAATCTGAGCCCCTTTATCTCTAAGTTCTTTGGATGCTTTTCTAAACTTATCCATTTCCACCGGAACTCCGGCTTTTACATTCTTATATATAATATGCATAACATCTTTCTGACTTTCGGCTGAAGGCAAAACAACCTCTATACCTGCATTTTCGAGCTCTTTTTGAAAGATGCCGCTTGATATCGTTCCGTCTGTGGCAGCAATTCCAACTTTTGTAATGCCATTTTCAGAGAGGTAGGCCGCAGTTTCAAAAATTCCCTGAATTATATGCGCTCCGATGCCTTCTTCCAATTCCTTATGAAAGTAATGCGCTGTAATACATGGGATTGCGATGATTCCCGCTCCCTGATCGACTAACTTTCTGCCTGTCTTAATCATTGGATCTATCGGACATTCTTTCCTTTTATCCAAAATATATTCTGTACGGTCAGGTACAGAAGGTGTGTTATATATAATCATTTCAATATGTTCCTGGTCGGAACCCGCATCCGTCATTTTTATGACCAGTTCCATAAAATATGCTGTCGCTAAAGGGCCAAGACCGCCAATAACTCCCAAGATCATGCGCTGTTCAACTCTTTTCTATTTAACTTTTGGGTGTTTCCGGATATAAACTCGTATTAAATACATGACTGTTTTTATGGGCAACAGAATATGTATGCAGCTGTCCGTCAGTCAGCATAAAGAACTCTCCCCCGCCAAGGCGCGGTGTCGCATCAAAATGATACCATCCCGTGCCGATATTAATCATACTCCAGTAATGCCTTGATATGCTTGTATCACTCTTAATTACATCAATGTTGTTGATACCGGCTCTTGTTAACAATGCCTTCGAAGTTGCAAAGTAAATGAAACAGTCTCCCGAGAATTTAGTCAAACCTTGATATGCGCCGTTTATCCAACTGTCTTTTTCCGATGAGTGTACATAACCTATATGACTTTTTGACCATTTGTAAATTTCATAAGCTTTTTCCCTTAATGTCATATTATCCGTTATGATGTCAGCCAATATCTCATCTGCCAAAGCAAATACTGTGGCTTCGTCAATATAATTATCCGGTTTTTCTTTTACGGAAATAACAACCGTCTTAGTGGCTTTATTTCCGGCTTTATCGGTCGCAGAATATGTTAAATCATAATTTCCCGCTGCGCCCAGGTTTACTTCTGAATTGTCAACTTCAATCGGAATATTGGAATCTCTGTTATCGGTCACAATAATATTCTGCTTATATTTAACCGAATTTCCGATATATACAATGAGATCTGCGGCACCCGTAATAACCGGCGCTTCTTTGTCAACCTTAATATTTGCCTTGGCCTGAAGTTCCGTTTTATTACCGGCTGCGTCTTCAAGTACAACTGTCAATTGTTTTGTACCTTCACTTGTAAAATCGGGATTTTCTTTATAGGTTACTTCCACACTTGAAACATCCACAATATCGGTAACGAATTTAGAGGCAGGAATATTATCTCCGCTCCAAAAATCAAGATTTACACTCTTTCCCAGCGGTGCAACAGTATCATTTATTATTAGATTTGACTTATAAATCTTTCCGTCGATTTCTATCTCGATTTCATAGTTTCCGATTTTAGACAAATCAATTTTTGACATATCGGTAATGAATTTACCCGTGTCCTGTTTTTCGCGCAAAAACTTATCTACAGGAACACTCTTCGTTCCAGCTTCTACAGTCACATTTGCCAGAAGCTTTCCGGGATTTACTGCTTGGACAATAAAAACGGTTGCAAACACAACCAATATAATGACTGCAATTCTGACAGTCAATTTTCGAATATTTTTCTTTCTTCTTTTCCTTTTCGTTTCTTTTATTCCTAAGCTGCTTCTATACATAGTTTCATTTTCCTCTTTTGTTTTATTATTCACACTTGTTGGTTCAAATAATATTGTACAACTAATATGCGAATCTTTCAATTCAATTTAACTTAACTTAATTTTTGGACGCAACCAACCGATAACATCTTTATAATCTGTAAAAGTAAACCGCTCGCAGGGATCAATTGCACGCCCTCCACGGTTTTGCTGCAGAACCGTTATGGTATCTGCTGTAGCGCTATCCACAACCGCGATGTGTTTTACCCATTCGATTACATCGCCGTGTTTGGGAATAATGTTTGGTTTATTTGGATTATAAGAAATTTTTGTGAAATATTTTGAATTCGAAGGAATTTTCTTGAATAATGTACCCGCATTTCCAAGACCGATTGAATTTACATAGTCACCAAATAACGCTATACAATAGTCGTCTATTACATCAACACATTGAAATCCAAAAGATCTGTCAGGATCCATATAATTGCCTTCCGCTGATGAAAACCAGGCTTCCTGCTGCTTGTTCAAAGCCTCTTTTGTTTTTGGCTGAACAATTCTTGCGCACGATGACAGCAGTATTGTACAAAGAATTATGCACATGATTTTTTTCACTATTTTGTTCTCCTATGAGTATTTCCCGTTAATATTAATCGTATATAAAAGCTAAAAAAATTTATTTAAAATAATTATATACTAAAATAAAAAAGAAATCCCCATTTTCGGGGATTTCTTTTCACATATTAGATTAGATTTTATTTTATCGGGTAAATAACCACATGAAATCTAAAAAATTATATAGGAGGACTATACTATGCCTGATTTTGGAAACGCATTTTCCGGACTTGCAAAAGATCGAAAACTCACAAAGGCCGAATTGATAAGAGCCATTCGTTTTATGGTGTCTTCGGAATACGAAGCAACACAGCTTTACATGCAGTTAGCCGAATCAACCGACAATAAGCTTGCAATTGATGTACTGAAAGACATTGCAGATGAAGAACGTGTCCACGCAGGAGAATTTCTGAGACTGCTTTTCGAATTAGCTCCCGATGAAGAAAAGTTCTATGAAGAGGGTTCAAAGGAAGTCGAAGAAGAAATCAAAAAACTAAGTAAAACATAACCCTTAAAGTTAAATGCAGAACTCATTACAACGTTGGCGGTTGGTCCCTTAACAACTATTTTGGGTGTGGTCTTATCAATCGTGAATGTGAAGATTTTCCTTGTAATTCTATTTATACGCCCGATATTACAATTATTTTATTGCAGCTTTACATCTTGCACTTTTATTTCCGGATGGCTTTCTGAAGAACTTTTCCGGCTACCGGACCTGCAACGGTGCTTCCGGCACCGCCATTTTCGACAACCACAACAAATGCCAGAGGGTAATCCGATCTGTCGATAAATCCAACGAACCACGCATCCGGTTCTTCGCCTTCCGACAACTGCGCAGTACCTGATTTTGCGCATAGTTTAAGTCCGGAATAATTCCATTCGCCGTAATTGCTTAACACATCATTCCTCATCATTTCCTTAATTATATTAGCCGTTTTGGCAGAAATTATCTGGGTTTGCGATACAGAAGAATTTTCAAGCAGTCTCGGAATAACTCGAATACCTTTATTTGCAATCGCTCCGACATAAGCCATAAAATTCAGCGGGTTTGCTGTGTTTGTATATTGTCCCACTCCCAACCATGCCAAATCCACGCCGCTTGCACTTGTCGCATCAACCTTACCGACTGCAGTCTTGATTCCGTCAACGTCAAGACTTGAATTAAATCCAGCTTTTTCAGCATATTTCTGAAGCACTGAGGATCCCAGGTCAAGAGATATCCGACCGAAAGTCACATTACACGAAACAGCCAGGGCTTGTCTGATTGTTACGCTGCCATGCGCTTTCGGGCATGTTACTTTTTGATTGCCGATATTCAGTTCCCCATTGCATCTGAATTTCACCTTTTGAATATTGGGAATATTGTCAATTGCAGCTGCAGCTGTCACCAATTTAAAAACAGAGCCGGGTGGATAAGCAGCCGAAAGCAGTCTGTTTATATAAACTCCTGAATACTTTTCCTGATTCGCCATGATATCCGGCGGGTTTTCCGGATCAAACGAAGGGGAACTGACCATACAAAGGATTTCACCTGTTTTATAGTTGTAAACACCCACTGTTCCCTTTCTTCCATCCAAAGCATTATAAGCAACCGCACAGAGATTTGCATCTATCGTCAGTTTTATGCTGTTTTCAGTTTTTCCATAGCTGTAGATACCGTTTAGAAAATCCCAGCCGCTGAGTTGCTTTTTGAAAACAACCTGTGCTCCTGTTCCAACATCGCCATTTGAATCTCCTACCGTTTGCATAACAGCGGTCCGTATTGTTTCGCTTGAATTATACTTTTTTGCTCCGTTAACCGTTTTTTCGAGAAGCAAACCGTTACGGTCATAAATTGTCCTTGTGACAGACTGATTGTTTATATTTGATGAATATTGAACCCATGCAGGGGCATTTTTAATATAGTTACCGATAAAAACGACAGTTCCGCATACAAAAGCAATTAAGAATACTATTACAATAGCTGAACGTCTTGACAATATCTTCATATGTTCAATCCTTTCCTTCAGCGAGCAACTCTATCTTTTTTCCCTTTGCTTTTTCCGGTCGGAATCGCTCATCAGCAGACTTTATAAAAACAAGAAGGCACCAGCAGGCAATCATAGATGATCCTCCTGCTGAAATAAACGGCATCGTAACACCCGTTAGGGGAAGAATATCTAAAGAACCGAAAAAGTTAAGTGCAGTCTGCATCAACAAAATAGAACCAGCTCCGCAAGCCGCAATGGCGTAAAAAGAAGACCTGCATTTACCCACAGAAAATACTGCGAAAAAAACTAAAGAAACAATGCTTAAAACTGCAATAAGAGCAATAATCAAACCCCATTCCTCGCTTATTACACCAAACACAAGATCAGTACCGGATGCGGCTACATTGACAAGATATCCTTTTCCGCCACCTATACCGAGAAGCCCGCCTCTGGCCGTTGCAATCATAGTATTTGTCTGCTGATACCCTGAAGTGCTTGCAAGTTCCCAAACATGCCCCCACGACGAAAATCGTTTTGAAACATAAGGTATAAAAACAACCACAGCAGCAGCACATATTATGGCACCTGAAGATATGATTGCAATAGTCCGTATATCTCCCGAGCGCATAAATGCAATTACCAGAAAGGCACAGAAAAAAATCAGAGCAGTACCAAAATCCTTTGTAATTGCAAGTGTTCCGATACACGCACCCGAAAAAATTATAAACAAAGTCAGATTGCGCGTTTTGAGCAAGCGATCAAGTGTCGATGCTCCGGCAATCACAAAAGCAATCTTTACAAACTCCATCGGTTGAAAAGTTGTAAAGCCAAGATTAATCCAATTCTTTGAACCGTTACGAATTTCCCCGACGGTCAAATTCAGCACCATTAGAATAATTGCGGAAGCAACCAGCCCATACCTCAGCTTTCGTGCATGATCAAGATTTCCAATCAGTTTAAGAAGTACAATAAATAACACAACTCCGATAATAATCGTTGCAAACTGCTTGTAAAGCAGGTTTGGCGAAACCGAAGCCATAACAAATAAACCTATCCCGCACAGGAAATATGCGAGAAATTCAATTTCAAAATATTTGCCTGCATGCCTATGAATTATAAAATAATGAACAAGTTCCAGCAGAATGAACAGGAAAAATGTCACAGGTACCTCGGCATTGACACCTTTACCCGACGAAAAACAAAGCTGAAAACCTCCAAATAATTGAAATATCAAAATAAGAATAAGTGTGATTCCGGGTTTCATCTTCCCGCCAAATCTTGCTGCATCATCTATAACGCCATCTATAACGCCATCTATACCGCTATGAGATTCAGATTTGGCAATATCTTCGTCCGTAACAACAAGAGTAAGGTCCATCCCCGCCAAAGATATTATATCGCCTTGCTTAATATTTTTCGGTTTAATTATCTTCTTGCCATTGACCTCCACTCCTCCCTTGGAACCAAGGTCGGCAATAGTCCACTCGCTGTCAAAGTAAGTAAGTACGGCATGGCTGCGGGATATATAAGGTGAATTTATAACAACATCAGAAAGCCTGCTTCGTCCAATCGAATTTTCCCAATGCATGAGAGGCATCCTCATATTATCCGATGTAGCGAGATATCCCCAAGGTGAATTATTTTTCCTGTTATTTAAGAGAGGCAAAATACACCTGATGAATATCAATACAGCAAAAATCGGCAATACCCAACGAATCACCGTAGTGTAAATCCCTATGTCTTTTATCCGGATTTTCAGGAAAAAATTTGAAATGTCCGAATTTATATGGCCGACCAACTCTATAACATCATTCATTGTTATTTACAGAACCCTGCAAGCGGGAAATCCCAACGTGCAACATTCATAATATTCTCCCTCCGTAATAGGACATGAGCGTTTTGTATTCTATTAGAATTTTATCACGTCAGTCCGTTGGAGTAAATAAAATTGGGTTTTAAAAATCGGGTTCCATTTTTTTAATGATTTCATTTTAACAACGGTTTAAAAACCGTTGTAATAAAAGGTCTTGGTCTTACCGAAATCTACCCCGATATAGCAGCATTGATCGTTTTTACTATTATCTTTTCGTTTTTAAATATTCAGGCACTGAAAAAATACCGCAAAATTTAGCGATAATCCGGATTTTACATGTTTATTACTTAAACCGAAAGTATTCATCATAAGTCGAAACCTTATCAATATAGCCGTCTTTGGTCAATTCAATAATGCGGTTTGCAATGCTCTGAACAAACTGATGATCGTGAGATGCAAGCAAAACAACACCCTTATACTCAATGAGGCCGTCATTAAAAGCGGTTATAGACTCCAGGTCCAGGTGGTTTGTCGGCTGATCGACAACGATAACATTCGACCCCTTCATCATCATTCGGGACATCATACATCGAACCTTTTCTCCGCCTGAAATCACACTTACGGATTTAAAAACATCATCTCCTGAGAACAGCATTCTTCCAAGGAATCCTCTTAAATAAGTTTCAGTGTTGTCCTTTGAATATTGCTTCAGCCAATCGATTATACTCAAACTGCAATCTTTAAAATACTCGGTATTGTCTTTCGGGAAATATGATTGCGATGTGCTTACGCCCCATTTAAATGAGCCTTCATCGGGTTCCATTTCCCCCATAAGAATTTTGAAAAGCGTAGTACTCGCTGTTTCGTTTTCGTCAAGAAATGCTATTTTATCATTTTTATTTGCACTGAATGATACTTTATTAAGTACTTTAACGCCATCGATTGTCTTGCTGATTTCTTTGACTGTAAGGATTTCCTTGCCCGGCTCCCTGTCAATCTGAAAGCCTGCGAAAGGATATTTTCTTGAGGAATTCGGCATATCTTCAACAGTTAATTTTTCAAGGAGTTTTTTACGTGATGTTGCCTGTTTTGACTTGGACTTATTCGCGGAAAATCTTTGTATGAAACCTTGAAGCTCCTTGACTCTGTCTTCGGTCTTTTTATTCTGGTCTTTTAGAATCCTTTGCATCAACTGGCTTGATTCGTACCAGAACTCATAGTTTCCGGTGTAAAGTTTGATTTTCGTGAAATCTATGTCGACAATATGAGTACAAACATTATTCAGAAAATGGCGGTCATGTGAAACAACAATGACAGTGCCCAAATATTCAATCAGGAAATCTTCGAGCCAGTTAACAGCCTTGATATCCAAGTTATTTGACGGTTCATCGAGTAAAATTATTTCGGGTTCGCCAAAAAGCGCCTGTGCTAACAGAACTTTGACTTTTTCGCTGCTGCTCAGTGTTTTCATATCGGAATTTAAAATCTGAACATCCAGATTAAGACCCTGTATCAGTTTCGACGCTTCTGATTCTGATTCCCAGCCGTTAAGTTTTAAAAATTCTCCTTCGAGCTCAGAAACAAGCAACCCGTCGGCATCAGAGAAATCTACTTTGGCATATAATTCTTCCTTTTGCTTCATTATTTCATACAACCGCGGATTTCCCATTATTATCGTGTCAAGCACCGAAAATTTGTCATAAGCATACTGATCCTGCTTTAATATCGACATGCGGATGTTTTTTGGGATTTCAATCGTCCCCGTAGACGAATCGAGTTCGCCCGACAAAATCTTTAAAAAGGTTGATTTTCCGGCCCCGTTCGCTCCTATAATTCCGTAGCAATTACCGGGTGTGAATTTTAAATTTACATTTTTAAATAGGTTTACCCCGCCAAAATTCAAACTAACATTGCTTACTGTAATCATTTTTCCTCCAAGATGTCTTTCGACAAACATATTTCGATTATTTTTTGTATATATCTTTGTGCTTTGGGCTTGTATTCGATGCAAACATACCTTTCCTAAAAAATCATTTCGCAATCGGATATTAATTATATACCACCTTATTTAATTCGGAAAGTGGTAACGTGAATTTTGTTGTTCGTCAGCAATAAAAAAACGGTGCAGACCGGTTAGGGTCTGCACCGTTTTTATGAAGAATTGCAGTATTTCTAGGTGATTGCATGGTTGTAGAGTCTAAACAAGTCATCTGCCGACTCGGATACTACAAACAACTTACCTATATCATTTGTCGTAGGACACCCGGTTCT
>JBAZRJ010000036.1:0-19875 GCA_041662985.1 Clostridia bacterium | reverse complement strand
CACGCCAATAAGGGTTTTGATGACAGGAATAAACAAGGGTGGATTTGCATTCTGAGACAAAAATTTTTAACAAAGGTTGGTCAACCAAAAAACCAACAACAAGTTGACACCGTCATCATTGATTGGATAATTGACGCAAGGGTTTCGTATATTATATAATATGATACTGAGTTGTTTTTTGTTTAATGTGTAAAAAATTGAATTATGACATAAATGGGAAGAAAAAATATGAATTAGAAAAGGTAGATTAAGCTTATGTATAAGTGTAGAAAGCTGCTCACAATGATTGTTGCGGTTGCTATGATATCATCAATGACATTCATTGTTAATTCCAACATCTCAGTTAAGGCCACAACCACAATTATTGTTGCCACAAGCACAAGTCCTGTGGAATGGAGAAATCAGGCAACTTATTTGTGTACAGCAGGTGATTTACCATCTGCGTTGAGATCGGCAATAAAAGCCGGTGGAACAACGAGTAATCCGGTAATATTTAAATTTGCTCCGGGGACTTACTATATAAACGGCGCAACAGAAGGACAATACGCAACCCAGGCGGGAAGAGAATTTTTTATCGGCAGCAATACAACTATAATTGGTGTCAATCCTGTAGTACAACCTGCGAGACAGGATACGATTCTATATCCTGATGCGACTACCAAAGCAGTTTTTGCATCGCATTCAGTTGATCTGCCTCTTTCTCAAATACCGACTACAGAACAGGCAAGCTGGGCTCAGATAGGCCACATAAGAACAGTTAGCGGTGCTAAAAATATAACTGTCCAGGATGTTGAATTTTCGGGCCATGTCATGCTTAAATTATGCAGCGTAACAAACGCAACTGTCAAAAATATATTGATTCACAATTACAGAGGAACATATCCAAACGGCAACTGGTGTAATATGGGTTACAGAGAAGCAACAGGAAGCCTTTGGATTTATGGAAATTGCACAAACGTTACAGTTCAAAATTCCAATATTCAATTCTCATCTCATCATGCTTTGAATATACATACAGCAGAAGAACATAAAGGTGTAACAAGCAATGTTAACATTTCAGGAGTAAGAGCATTATACAGCGGAGTAGGTCAGCTAAGAGGCGATCCTGATTCATCAAACACATCAGTGGTTCGAGGTTTCAGAGACTGGTCTGTGGGATTCGACCTTTGCGAAGCGCAGAATGTTGATACTGTAAATGTTTCAGACTGCTATGCGTTAAGTGCATGGAAATGCGGATTTTATACCGAACCGGAAGAAACCGGCGGTAATGTAAAAAATCTTTCTTTAAAAAGATGTATTTCGGTAGATGCAGGACAAAGAGCTGTTATTCCGGGAAGCAATCCGAGACGGTTAATTGTAAAAGAAACCGAAGGAAGTAATTTCTATTTCCAGGGGGGTTATTTTGAGGACTGTATTTCGATAAACGGAGAAAAGAGCGGCTGGCTTGTGACTTGCGAAAGAGATGCCGACGTCAACCCTGCGCGTGATGGTATTATAAAAATGGTAAGATGCGGAGACAGAGGATCGCCAATAGGTCTGGTTGATGAAATGTATGGCGGCAGTAATTTACATGTGGACGGATTCAAAGCAATTTTGTTTACAAATTATGCTTTTGACTTATTTGGAACAACTGATATACAAGTAAAAAACAGTGTGATTATCCCAAAATATACTGCACATGCTCCGATCAGAGTTTGCTCAATGGTACGCCAGCAGCTTACTGAAAGCACTGATCCTGGTAACCAGGCAGCTGTCGCAGTGGGCGGCAGATATGATTTATTGCCTTGCTCAATCACAAATAGCAGTCTGACGGGAACGGTTTATAATTTCCCTTCTCAATATGGTGATATGGTAACCGTGAAAGCAGGCAAAACCTGGAACGGTTCAGGCAGCGGAGCATCTGCGGGAGCAAGCTTAACAAGATCACCTGCTTCAGTTAACCCTGATGATTATATAAAACTGGATCCGGGAACTGTTACACCGGGACCTACGGTAGTTCCAACACCCACACCTGTTCCAACACCTACACCTGTTCCAACACCTACACCAACACCGGATGGTTCGGGACATCTGATTCCGTTGGCATATTCGGTTCATCATCCGACATGGCAAACTTACGGCTATGATTTGGGAAGCAATAATTCGGGAAATCAAATTATTAATTTTGATGTAACGCCTTTGGGAAATGCTATAGATTCTCAGATTGCATATATTGATTCTTCAACTGTTCTGACCGACACCGGATTTAACCAGCTTGCGATGCAGGTGAGATTGAATGACGGTACATCCGGGACGCCATATTATTCAACTCATCCGGGACAGGGATGTTTTGATGTCAGAAGTGGCGAATCGCTTTTAGCTACAAATTATGTCCCTTATACTTCCGGGACTAAATATCATGTTGAGATAAATGCGAATATGAACGCGTCAACATACAGCGTCTGGATAACTCCGGCAGGGGGATCAAGAACTCAGATTGCAAACAATTACGCATTCCGTACGAGTGCACCGGCAACTGACGATGTTGGTAAAGTGTTCTTTATATCGGAGACAGCGGATAATCTGTTTAAGGTTGAAAATCACACAATATATCCGCAGGGCTATGTTTCTCCTACTGCAACACCAACGCCAACTTCGACAGTTATACCGGATTCGGTTAGTTTTAACGTAACTAATGCAACAGGACACGCCGGAAGCAATGTTGGCGTTAGTGTAAACATTACTTCAAACTCAGCTTTTGCCTCCGGCGGATTCGATTTATTTTATGATACATCAAAGCTTGAAGTAATCACTGCTAAGTCGGGTGCAGCGTTGGCAACCGGCACTTCGGTTGTGGGCGTAAATACAACAATCGGCAGAGTAAGGTTAGGTTATGCCAGTGATAACGGGCTCAAAGATTCAGGCAGTATTTTGGATGTTACATTTAAAATAAAAGATGAGTTGGTAAATCAAGAAATTCCTTTAAATTTAGAGGTCTCAGAATTTATAAACAGCTCCCTTGAATACATACCTTATAATGTGACACAAGGTAAAATTACAGTTTTAAATAATATGTTAGGTGATGTAAACAATAGCGGAACTATAACGCCTACTGATGCATTAATGGTATTGCAAATATATACCGAAATGATTGCAAACCCAAGTGCCCAGCAGTTATTGTCCGCTGATGTTAACTTAACCGGTACGGTAACTCCTTCAGACTCGTTGAGGATCTTACAATTTTATACGGGGGAAATACCTAATTTATAATTAGTTCAGCCTTTACTGATTGATGGATGACTTAGATTTCTCTATGCGTGATCGAATAGAATTATTGTGTGAAGAATTTAAGTTGTCTATCAATTTTAGAAACCATTAGTTTAAAAACAGTACATAATAGGAGTAAAAATGAAGGTTTTACATTTAATAGGCGGTGGCGATGTTGGTGGTGCTAAGACCCATGTGCTTTCACTTGTAAAGGAATTGTCAAAACATATTGATGTTAAAATAGTAAGTTTCAGACGCAGCTCCTTCTCGGATGAAGCAAAAGCAATGGATATCAATATTGAAATCATTCATTCGGGAATTATATTCTTAGATATTTTTCGAGTTATTCGGATTATAAAAACTGACGGTTATGATATTATCCATTCCCATGGAGCAAAAGCAAACATGTTTGCCGTCATATCCAGGATTTTTACGAAACTTCCTTCCGTTACAACTGTTCACAGTGATTACAAACTGGATTATATGCAGAGTACCGCAAAGAGATTTTCATTTGGACTCATCAATACCATCTCTCTGAGGTTTATTAATTATTATATAAATGTATCAAAAAACCTGGAAGAATTACTATTAAAGAGAAAGTTTAACCGTATGAACGTTTTCTCTCTTCCAAACGGTATTGATTTTAACGATGTTCCTTTAAATTCAAGAACTGACTTTTCAAAAAAATATAATTTGAATCTTAGTCAGGACGACATTGTTGTCGGCGTACTGGCAAGATTGACACCGATAAAAGGTATAGATACGTTCCTTAATGCGGCAAAAAGTGTACTTGACGAAGACACCTCAATAAAATTCTTAATCGGCGGAGATGGCGATGAGCGAAAAGCACTTGAAAAAAAAGCCGCAGAACTCGGTATTTCGAAAAATGTTTTCTTTTTGGGTTATGTAAACTCCCGTGATTTTATGTCGTGCATTGATATAAATGTTTTGACATCTTTGAGTGAAGGTTTTCCGTATTCGATTTTAGAAGGCGCTGTGTCAAAAAAAGCAACGATAAGTAGTAACGTAGGCGGTATATCGGATCTTATTGAAAATAACCGAACCGGATTTCTTTTCCCGGCGAAGAACTATGAGAGACTTTCCGAGTTTATTTTGGAATTGTCCCGGAATAAATCATTGCGGACACAAATAGGGCAAAATATTTATGAAAAGGCAAAAATTGATTTTTCATTGGATAGAATGTGTGAAATACAGCTTTCAATTTACGATAAAATTTTAAAGTCCACCGGTTATTCATACAGCAGACTCAAAAAACGCGCATCTTTCGAACATGATGCTATTATTACAGGATATTACGGTTTTAAAAATATTGGTGATGACGCGATCTTGAAAACAATTATAAGTGACTTAAAGTCACTCAGGCCTGATATTAAGCTTCTTGTGCTGTCAAAAATACCATCCGAAACAGCCGAAGTATACGGAGTTGATTCTATTAAACGCAAAAACCTTCTTTCAATAATAACTGCAATGAGTCATTCCCGAATATTGATACATGGCGGAGGAACCTTAATTCAAGATAATACAAGCACCCGTTCCCTGATGTACTATCTTGGAACGCTGTGGCTTGCAAAACGTATGGGTTTGAAGGTTATGTTGTATGCGAATGGGATAGGACCGATAAGAAGATCACTAAACAGGGTAGCAAGCCGAATAGTAATCAGTAAAGTCGATGTTATTACACTTAGAGAAGAGGTTTCGAGACAGGAACTTATTAATCTTTTTATTTTTAAACCAAAATTAGTTGTAACGGCAGACCCCGCTTTAATTGTTAAACCCGTAAGTACCGAAGAAATTGACAAATTATTTGTAAAGGAGAACATCCCTTTGGAAGGGCAATTTGCGGGTTTTTCAATAAGAAATTGGTATAACCCTTCAAATTATGAAGAAACGATTGCAAAAGTTGCAGATTATATGATTGAAAAATATAATATAAAACCTGTTTTTATACCGATGCAATATCCGAATGACCTTGAAGCTTCTATAAAAATTGTTTCAAAAATGCAGGGTAAAGCTTATATAATTAAAAATAAGTATGGACTGACATCGGAAGATTATATTGCGGGAATAATAAATAGAATGGATATATTAATCGGGATGAGGCTTCATTCTCTAATATTTGCTGCAGGCTTAGGTGTACCAGTGGTCGGAATCGTCTATGATTCGAAAATCGAAAGCTTTCTGAAATACATCAATCGCCCGCAATCAGCTGCCGGATATATCAATAACCTGAACATCGAACAATTTAAATTTATTATTGACGAGACCTGGAACAACAGAGAGACAATCGGCAGGGATACAAAAAAATTCATTCTTGACTGCGAAGCAAAGGCTTTTGAAAATGCGCGAATTGCAATTGAGCTCTTAGAAGAATGCGATGGAGGGAAGAATGCGAAGCACAGTTGATATTTTAGGAGTTAATGTTGATTTCGTCACAATGAATCAGGCTTTGGAGAATATCAAGGTATTCCTTTCGGAAGACAAGATACATGTGATTTATACTCCAAACTCCGAAATAATGATGGATGCACAAAAATATCCTGCTTTAAAAGATCTCCTGAATAGAGCGGATATGCTCACTGCAGATGGTGCAGGCGTTGTTTTGGCTTCCAAAATATTAAAGACTGCTCTTCCCGAAAAAGTTTCGGGATTTGATCTTGTTAAAAATTCATTTTCAATTAATTTTGAGAAGAAACCGACTTATTTCTTTTTCGGAAGTAAAATAGGTGTCGCAGAAACCGCAAAAAGTAATGTTGAAAAAGAGTTCCCCGGGATTGTTGTAAAAGGATGCAGAGACGGCTTTTTTTCAGATGCCGAAGAACCTGAAATCATAAATCAAATCAACTCATCGGGAGCTGATATTTTACTTGTTGCACTCGGTGCGCCAAAACAGGAAAAATGGATTAGCGCAAACAGGAACAATCTTAAAGTTAAAATTTGCATCGGTGTCGGCGGCACACTTGATGTTCTTGCAGGTTTTCAGACTCTCGCGCCTGATTTTTTCAGAAGACATGGTCTCGAATGGTTTTACAGATTAACAAAAGAACCCGGCAGACTTATAAGAATGCTCAAACTTCCAAAATTTATAATACGGGTTATCATTCGCCGCATATTCAAATAGAGATTATCGAACCTTCAGATTAGATAATTCAGCACCTTAAGTACCTTATTATCCTTTACATATACTCTTGGAATTCTTCTTCCGATTACACAAACAATCTCATAATTAATTGTACCGATTCTATTCGCAATGTCTTCAGCGGTTATAATTTTTTCGCCTTGCTTACCGAGTAAAATAACTTCGTCTCCGACATTTACATCACCTTTAATATCAGTAATATCAATCATGCACTGATCCATACAAATGCTTCCGACTATCGGTGTCTCACAACCGTTTACGAGAACTGTGCCTTTTCCGGTCAGAACTCTTGAATATCCATCGGCATATCCTATTGGAATCGTAGCAATTTTACTTATCCGATTTGTGGTAAACATTCTGCCATAGCTGACACTTGTGTTCTTTTCAACATCTTTTACCAGTATAATATTCGCCTTTAGAGACATTGCAGGAATGATATCGATTTTTGTTTTATCAATGTCGACCGAAGGATACATACCGAAAATAATAATTCCCGGCCTTACCATATCAAGATGCATTTCGGGATATTCTATCAATGCAGCACTGTTTGCAACATGTTTAACAGGAATATCGACGCCAATTCTTCTCAATTCAGAACAAATGCTCATAAATCTTTCAAACTGCATATATGTATATTCCCTGTTCTTTTCATCCGCAGCCGCAAAATGAGTATATAACCCTTCAATAACTATTCGAGGCAGTTTGCTGATTTCAACAACATTCTTTACCGCACTGTAACCGGGCATAAATCCGACTCTTGTCATTCCGGTATCTATTTTTATATGAATTTTAACATCTCTTTTTAACTTAACAGCAGCATCGGAAAGAGCATTTGCGAGATCATGGCTAAATACTGTCTGGGTAACATTATGTTCAATTATCTCTTCTGCTCTGATTGGATCGGTATAACTTAATATCAGAATTGGAACCGTTATTCCACTCTGCCTTAGCTGTATCGCCTCATCGAGCATCGATACCGCAAGTCTTGTAAAGCCACATTCAAGGAGCGTTTTTGCGACTTCAAAGACACCGTGTCCGTAGGCATCGGCTTTAACCACTCCCATTATTTCGGTTTTTTTATTTGTAATTCTTCTGATTTCTTTGGCATTGTGAGCAATGCTGTCTAAATTCACTTCCGCCCATGCCCTGTTTAGTTTGTATTCCATCCGGCACCTCTATTTAATTATACTTTTAATTGCGTACGGAAGCATTTCGACAACATCTCCTGCAATCATTCCATACTCAGTCTTATCTGCAGCTGCCAAATCCCCGGCAAGTCCATGTAGATATGCTCCCGCAACCGCTGCATCTTCAGGCCTTGCGCCCTGTGCAATAAGTCCTGTTATTACTCCCGTCAACACATCTCCGGTTCCGGCAGTCGCCAACCCCGAATTGCCTGTCAAATTAATAAATACATTCCCGTCAGGCATTGCAATTACTGTTCTTGAACCCTTTAACACCAATACAACTTTCCAGTTAAGCGCAAACTCTCTTGCAACTTCAATTCTGTTTTTTTGAACTTCATCCACACTGATACCAATGAGTCTTGCCATCTCACCGGGATGCGGCGTCAGAACTGAAGTCGTCTTTAAATGTCTTAATATTTTGGTATCAATCGATATAACATTTAAAGCATCCGCATCAAAAATCAGCGGTGTCATTGAAGTTTTTATGATTCCCTTAATTATTTCGAATATTTGTCCGTTTGTTGAAAGTCCCGGACCTATTGCCGCAACATCGGATTTTGTAATTATTTTCATGATGTTTTCCCTGCTTTCAATATCAAGAAGCCCGAGTCCCTTATCTTCAAGAGGTATTGTTATTGTTTCTGTCACGCAGGAATCGTAGATTTGAGAAAGCGATGCAGGAACACCTATATATACAAGTCCTGCCCCGACCCTGAGCGCCGCTTTTGCAGTAAGACATCCCGATCCCGTCATTCCGTTTGAACCTGTAACGATAAAAGCCTCTCCGAAAGTTCCTTTATTGCTGTTAGGTTCTCTTTTCGGCAACAGTTTTGAAACATATCCTTTATCAATAGTATTTATATAAATATCATGTTCTTCGATAACCTCATCAGGTATTCCTATGTCCGCTACAACGAGCTCGCCCGTGCACTCACAACCCGGATGAATCAATAGTCCAAGCTTCGGTAATCCCAGTGTAACCGTAAGACCGGCTTTTACACATATATCCGAGACCTCGCCATCAGTACCATTCATACCTGACGGTATATCAATTGAAATCACTTTGGTGTCCGATGAATTAATCATTTCTATAACTTTTTGAATCATCCCCGAAATCTTACCGGCAAAGCCTGTTCCAAATATGCCGTCAACGATAAAATCAGAAGCGAAAATATCTCTGTCTATTGTTTTAAAATAAATTTCGTCAAGAATATCACTGTCCTGAAGATCTATGCATTTTATCCCCATATTCCTGATTGTTTTTAAATTTATTCCCGCATCGCAAGAATAGTCAACATTTCTAAATAATATGTAAACCCTGACCTGTACCCCAAGATTATGCAGATGTCTTGCAACCGCTAAAGCATCTCCTCCGTTATTACCTTTACCTGCAAAAATCAGCGCCTTCTTATTTTTAAGGTCTGCAAAATGCTTTTCGATTTCATCAACAACTTTAACGGCAGCATTCTCCATTAAAACAATACTCGGAATACCAACTTTATTTATTGCTGAGTTATCTATTTCCTTCATCTGCTGAGTTGTTACAACTTTCATAAAAAGACCTCCGTTCACTCATGTAAATATGCAGGGATTATATAATATTATACCACCCAAACAGCACTGATGCCAACTTGATGACAAACCTTTTTGTATCTGTTAAAATAATCAGTATATATATGAAATGGAGACTCACCTATGGAGACCGGTAAGATAAAAACATCAATGGCAAGAGACACCCTTTTGTATCTGCCCGCAAAAGCGATAGAAGGTATTGTTGGTCTCATAACGATAACCTATTACACTACTTTTTTTGCTCCGAATGTTTATGGTATTTACAATATAATAATCACTTCTGTCAACATATCCACCCTGTTTTTTCTGGGCTGGCTTACACAGTCTATATTCAGATATGTTAATTCTTTCAAGACAGCGAACAAGCAAAGACTGTTTTATTCAACCGCATTTATATCGTGGCTTGTAATTAACTCCGGCCTTCTGCTTTTAGGTATCGCGGCTGTTTTAGTCGTCAGAAATTTTATAAGTTTATCACTCACAAATATGCTTATTGTAAGCATATTTATGTTCATATCGTTTAATACGACACAGATTCTTTTCACAATTTTAGGTTCGCTTCGCAGAATAAAACTGAATCTGACAATGTCGATATATTCAATTTCGGCAAGATTAATTTTAACTTGCATTTTTGTTTTTATTTTAAAGGCAAGTACACAAACCGCAATCATAGCAATATTAAGCAACTTGTTAATCGACGTCACTGTCATATCATTCATTGTGTGGCGGATGGAAATTTATAAAAAAATAAAACTGGGAATGTTTTCAAATAAGGTCTTTGGTAAATTCCTGCAATTTGGAATGCCTTTGATGGGCGTTGGCCTTACTATGAGCTTGTTAAACCTATCTGATAGATATGTAATCATTTTCTCTCTGGGTGCATCAAACGGTGCAACTCAAGCGGGAATTTATACGGCGAATTATTCAATCGCTTCGGCTATTTTTACAATGATACTTATGTCCGTAATGAGAGGTGTCTACCCTTCAATTTTAAAAGCATTCAGGAAAAGTGATAAAGTGCAGACCGAAGAACTATTGACACATGCCGTAAGATACTTCATATTGATAGCACTCCCTGCGGTTATTGGACTAGGAGTTCTTTCAACACAAATTGCTCATCTGTTTTTTAAAAATACTGTTTATTGGGAGGGGAGCTTCGTAATGATATGGGTTGGAGCAGGAATGTTCCTGCTTGGTCTTACTGAATACTGCAACAAAGCATGGGAGCTATCGTCCTCAACAAAAATAATGTTTCGTAACAGTTTAATAAGCGCATCTCTTAATATCACAATTAATATTTTATTCGTACCTAAATATGGATACCAGGTAGCTGCATATTCAACAGCTATTGCATATTTACTGTACTTTATTTTGTCATATACGGGCAGCAGAAAAATACTCACATGGCATATCCCCGCAAAGAGTTATGTAAAAATAATTCTCAGTAATATTGCAATGGTAATCGTTTTATTGATTCTAATTAATATAACTATATCTTCAAAAATAATGATTTTTGTTAATATAATAGCCGGTGGGTTAACATATTTTTGTTGCTTGTATTTCAGCAAGGAAATTCGTTATGATATCAATAAACTTTTAGGTGTATTAAATAGAAAAAAAATATCAAAATAAAGGGATTTATTGCTTCTATTTTCAAGCTCAATCTGTTATAATATGGGCTTGAGATGTACTCGATTTTTCATTAATATTGCAAAAAAATTATTTAATTAATTAGAGGAGATATACGTTGGATATTGTAAAACCACCTATTGAGAATATTCTTTATCCGATAATGGAGAAGAAAAAAGGTAATAGGATCAGATATTATATCAAAGAACTTAAATGTTCACAGACACTTTCTCAAAAGCGTTTGCATGATATTCAAAAGGAAAAATTGAAGAAACTTTTATTGGAATGCATTGAAAATGTACCGGCTTATCAATCTTTTTCATATTTAAAAAGCGATATTGAGACTGATGCTTTTAGCGCTCTTTCAAAATTTCCGATTCTTGATAAGAAAACTTTTCGTAAAAATCCGGATATTTATTTGAACAGGTTAGCTTCCAAATCGGATTTAATAAGCAATTGTACAGGTGGTTCAACAAGCGAACCGGTTAAATTTTTTATTGACCGACGGACAGTTGAGTATTACGAAGCCGCACGATGGCGCGGACTTTCGTGGTGGGGGATTTCACCGGGTACCAGAAGTGTTATGATATGGGGGGATCCCTATGAACTTAATCAAAATCAGAAAAGAGAACATCGTTTTAAGGAAAAATGGTTTAAAAATCGGATAGCAATACCTGCATATTCCCTAAACCCTGAATCTATGAAGGAATACTTTAAAATAATAGCCGGCTTTAGACCCAAATATTTTTATGGATATTCGTCTGCATTATATGCATTCGCCTCTTTAATGTTTCAGCAAGAACTTACTCTGCCTTTTAAACCCAGCGTTGTAGTTTCAACTGCAGAAGTATTACATGATTATCAGCGGGAATTAATTGAAAAGGCATTTGGATGTTCTGTTGTCAATGAATATGGTGCTAAGGACGCAGGGATTTTGGCTTATGAATGCAAAAGCGGAAACATGCATATAAGTTCTGAAAACGTTATGCTTGAAGTTTTAGATGCCAAAACGCTTCAACCACTTTCACATGGCCAAAGCGGTATTCTTTTGATAACTGATTTAAACAACTTTTCAATGCCAAGATTGAGATACCGATTGGGAGACAGCGCGATTTTGTCGAAAAACATTTGCATATGCGGAAAGGGATTACCTGTAATTGAGAAAATTGACGGACGGGAGGATGATATGTTTGTAACTGTTGATGGCGTCCTGGTTCATGGTCATGCCTTTAACCATGTGTCCCGTTCATTAAATGTCATCCAAAAATTTCAAATCATTCAAAACAGCCCCTCTCAAGCAGAGTTAAGTATTATACCAAATGATGATTCCGGAAAAGATGATATTGATAAATTTATTGACGGTGTTCAAAAATTACTTCCAAAAACACATATAGATATAAAGATTGTGAAAGATATCCCTGTCAGCAGTTCTGGGAAATTCAGGTATGCAATTCGCAAATTCTCAATCTAATTAGAAAAGGGGCGTGAATATCATCAAAAAGAAAATATGCATAATTGGAATTGGATATATCGGACTCCCCACAGCTGCAATGTTTGCAGCACATGGGTACGAAGTTGTCGGTGTCGATGTAAATCCAAATGTTGTTTCTGAATTAAATAAAGGTAAAATCGTTATAGAAGAACCTCATCTGGATAAAATGGTATTCGATGCTGTAAATTCAGGAAACCTGACGGCGAAGACACAGCCTGAAGAGGCTGATGCATTTATTATTTCGGTACCAACTCCTATTAATAAAGACAAAACTGCTGATATGAGATATGTCACAGCCGCAGCCGAGAGTATTGTTCCTTACCTGAAGGAAGGGAACATAGTTGTTCTTGAATCGACCTCTCCGCCAAGAACTGTTGAGGATCTGATACTCCCCATCCTTAAAAAATCAGGGTTGAAGATTGGCGAACAGGTTTTTGTAGCACATTCACCTGAACGCGTACTTCCCGGAAGGATATTGATTGAACTTGTTGAAAACGACAGGATAGTCGGCGGAATAAACAAAGCTTCCTCGGAAGCAGTCAGAGATTTATATAAAACTTTTGTCAAAGGCGAAATTTTCTTAACGGATGCCACAACAGCCGAAATGTGCAAGCTGATGGAAAACACTTTCAGAGATGTTAATATCGCTCTTGCAAATGAGCTTGCCATGCTTTGTGAATCCATGGGAATCAACGCATGGGATGTAATCAAACTTTCGAACAAGCATCCGCGGGTAAACCTGCACCAACCGGGACCGGGTGTTGGGGGTCACTGTATTGCGGTCGACCCATGGTTCATAATCGAAAAAAACCCCGAGGTTTCTAAAATAATTCATCTTAGCCGCATAACAAACGATAATATGCCAAAGTATGTATATGAAAAATCCAAGAAAATACTTTCTGATATCGCCGGCAATAAAAAAGTAACTATTTTCGGCGCAACCTATAAACCGAATGTTGACGACATGAGAGAAAGTCCGATTTTAGAACTAGCTGAGTTATTCGAAAACGACCCGAAAACAGAAGTTAAGCTTACGGATCCTCATATTAAAAGCCATCCCCTTCTTGAAAAAAATCTGATTGAGGCAGCAAGAGGAAGCAGTCTTGTTATTTTAGGTGTCAATCATGCTGAATTTTCGAATATTGATTTTGCAAAATTAAAGTCTGTAATGGCTGCTCCAAATATATTTGATACCCGCAATTTTTGGAATAAAGAAGAACTTTTGACACTTGGTTTTAATTATTATTTGCTGGGTTCATAAATCTGCATAACTTAAGGAGTTTTTAATGAAGAAGGTACTGATTATAGCGCATCAATTTCCGCCTATGGCAGGGCCGGGCGTACAAAGAACCTCAAAATTTGTAAAATACCTGCGTGGTTTTGGATGGGAACCTGTGGTTCTGACCAGAGCTATTGGTAAAATGGCATTTCGGGACGAATCAATGCTGTCAGATATACCTTCGGGTATTAAAATAATTTATACAAAACCGCATGATTTAATTGAATGGCCGGGGTTTCTTAGTTTGGCAGGAAAATTTATTTCAAGGAAAGTACTAATCCCGGATGGCGAGTATTTATGGGCGCGTTTTTCCCGGAAGAAAGCAGCTGATGCCATAACCCACGATAAAATCGACCTTATATATTCCACTTCCTACCCGTACAGCGATCATCTTTTAGCCCTTCATTTGAAAAATATGCATCCCAATATCCCCTGGGTGGCAGATTTCAGGGATGAGTGGTCGAATAATCCATATTTATTGGAACAAAACAGAAATAAAATACGAGTAAATGTTGAAAAAAATATGGAGAAAAAAGTACTCGAAGCTGCCGATTTAGTTATCACAAACACACCTGTAATGATGAAGAACTTTATTAATAATTACGGTAATCTGAAATCAAAATTCCGAGTAATACCAAATGGCTTTGATGAAGATGATTTCAGCGGTCTTACCGACATTGTACCTGAAAATGATAAATTCACAATCACTTATACCGGTGCACTTTATGGGAGACGGAAACCTGATACTTTTTTCGAAGCATTGATGAAATTAATTGAAAATAAAACCATAAGCAAAGATACGATTAAAGTAAAATTAATAGGAAATATTAAATCCGGCTACATTAATGCTCTGATTGACAAATATAATCTAAATGGTATAGTTGAAACGACTCCGTATATGAAGCACGAAGACAGTATTAAAAGCCTCATGGCATCAGACGTACTTGTCCTTATAGAGGGTGCAGGACCCGGATCGGAGGCGTTTTACACCGGTAAAATTTTCGAATACATGAACGCAAACAGACCGATAATTGCCGTCATTCCAAAGAATGGCGCCGCAGCAGGACTAATACGGGAAACAAAAACAGGGACTGTATCAGATTGCACAGACGTTTTAGGCATAATGGAAAATATTAAAGAGTTTTATACTGCCTGGTCAAAGAAAGAGATTATATATGTACCTGATAAAAATGAAATCGCTAAATATGAAAGAAAAGCATTGACATCAAAATTGGCTGACATATTTTTATTTGCTCTCAGGGGGAAAAATATTTTATAATTTTGGAGGTTATCGCATGAAGATTGTAGATGAAAAAGGAAAGTTGTTTGGCTTCATTAATATTATCGACCTATGCATACTAATCGTAATCGTTCTTATTGTTGGTTTTGTGGGCTACAAATATATCGGTAAAGGAGCCAGTGTAAATAACTCCGTTCAGAAAATTTTTGTGGATTTAAAATGTCCCGCAAGATCTGAAGCCGTTGCCGGTGCCTTACATAAAAAAGATCAGATTGTTTCACTGACCAGTTTTTCAGGTGCTGTTGTTGAATCGTTTTATCAAAAACCTGCGGTCGTAATAACATCTGATGCAGACGGAAATATCAGATACGTAACTGATGAAAAAAGAAAAGATGTATATGTAACAATCAGTATGACGGCTGACCTGAAAGCAGCGGTAATAAAGCTCGGAAGCCAGGAAATTGCAATTGGAAAGACAATAATTCTGAAAACAAACAGAGCTGAATTTGGTTCCGCTGTAATCGAAAATATCCGTTTGAAATAGGAGGAATGAAGTATGAATTCCTATATTTACGAGAGCTTGATTTTTAAGTTTTTCGCTGTGATACTAACATGGTACAAAGGCAGTATATTGAATAAGATATCTCGTGCTGTCGGTTTATGCTACAAATCGAGTATTACCCACAGGGTGCTTCTAAGGTACTTCTCAAAGAACCCTACTTTTAGTTATTCAAGGACATATAAGATAATCCGTTTTTTTGCCGCAAAGCTAAATAAGCAAATGTCAAAGTTACATAAGGCAACCGTATTAAAAACAGTCAACAGCGCAAGTTATGCATTATCAAACACTTTTAGAAAAGAAATGAAAAAAAATTTCACATACCCGGTGTGTGCCTTTTTAGTTCCATTTATAGTCGGGTATTCCCTGTTTATATCAATTGAGAATACATGGGGCGTACAATCTTTAATAATTGTGTCGATTCTTATTTTGCTGGTTGTCTTTTCTGCTCTAACAGGCAGTGATTGGTCAATATGGTTTAAAAACAGTGCTTTACACAAATTCTTTAAGTTTATTTGGGAATGAGACGTGATAACAATATGAAAAAATACTTTTATATAATACTTATGATTCTGGGTTTATTTCTTGGAGTTTCTGCTGCTTTTTCGTCAATTAAATTTGTTCTGGCAATTTTAGCCGGAATAATACTGCTTTCTTTACTCCTTCTGGATTATCAAAAAGCGACCTTTATTCTGGCATTTTATGTAGTGACTGATTATGTGCTTAGGAATCTAATTGATAATCCGTTTTTAGCCGGTAACTGGGATGAAATCTTTTTCATCCTTTGTATAGGAATCTGGTTTTATAAATGGTTTACATCGAGAAAAGAACCGGCATATACATGGACGCCTCTTGAAATTCCTCTGTTTTTTTTCTTTGGAGTCAGTATAATTTTATTAATCATTAATTCTCCGGACATGTCAATCGGTATTGCAGGTTTAAGACAAGTTATCGAATACATGTTTTGGTTCTTTGTTGTTGTTCAATTGTTAAAATCAGAGGACGGTGCAAGGCACCTGATTCTTTTGCTTGTTCTGATAGGAACAGGTGTTGCTCTATATGGTATTTATCAATATTATGCAGGGGTTGATGTTCCGACCTCATGGATTGACCAGGCCGAAAACGCAGTTGGAATAAGGATATTCTCCATAGTTGTCAGCCCGAATATTCTCGGCAGTTTGATGGTTTTGACAATCCCGCTTAGTGTCTCGTTCATATATTCCGAAAAAAGAATTTTAAAGAAACTCTTCTTTTTTGCATGTGCAATAAGTATGTTTGTGTGTATGATATTTACATCATCGCGTTCCGCGCTAATCGGATTATTGGTGGCAGCTTTGATCTTTGTATTTTTAAAAGACAGAAGATTGATTATTCCATTGGCACTTTTATGCATTGCGGCATTTCTTTTTATACCTCAGATTAATACCAGAATCAACTACCTTCTGAGTCCCGATTACATGATAAGCAGTGCAAAAGGAGGAAGGCTTGCGAGATGGCCGATGGGAATTGAACTTTTTAAAGAAAACCTCTTGTCAGGTGTCGGTCTTGGGAGGTTTGGCGGAGCAGTTGCCGCAATCAATAAAGTTCCGGATAGCTTTTATATGGATAACTATTATCTGAAAACAGCCGTTGAAATGGGCATTTTCGGAATTTCCGCATTTTTGATTCTTATGTATAATGTTTTGATATGGAGTATCCGGGCCATTAAAAGAATTACGGATAAAAAAATGTCGACCTTGGTTCAAGCTGCAATTGCTTCAATGAGCGGTGTTCTTGTGACAAATTTTTTCGAGAACGTATTTGAAGTTCCGGTGATGGTAACATATTTTTGGATTATAGTCGCAGTTGTTATGTATTTGGGATATGTAAGCAATACTGACTCAGAAGCGCTTAAATAGCCAACTAAATTATTCCCTTGATAAAACAATTTGCTCCTTCAGTCCAGTTATAGACCATAACTTTATTTGAAAAATCAATAATCCATCCCTGTTTCTGAGTATAGATCAATAATCTGTTATTTGAAATCCACTTGCATTTAATTTGACCGGTCTCTGAAATGTTACTTGCGTAATAGTTCAGGGTCAGTCTTTTTGGTTCCGGCATCTTTTCGCTTATAATATTAAGCGAAAGCTGAAGTTTGTCTTTGTTTAACTGAAAAACAATAAAATTTTGTTTGTTCGACGAACTTATTATACTCTGTGAAAAATCACCGCCGCTCTTTGAAAAGGTATTCAGTTCGCTGTATTTACCCATATCAACAAGTTTGTCATCTGACAGGAAGTAAACAAAATCCTCCTTTTTTGCAGCTAATATATATGGCAGTTCTTTTGTTGCCCCATATACATAATCGCAGGCAAACGGCAATTTAATCCGCTTATTTTGCACACCATTGTTTTCAGTGAAGAGCCATTTCCCCCGAGTATAAAACACATCACCGACTGCGTTTTTGCCTGCTATATTCCAATTATCATCCAGTTCAAGCGTTGATTGCTGACTTATTGAATACAAATAACTGCCCCCGTCAACAGTAAAAATCAATCCGTCATTATTAACCCACTTCGCGCTTTTATTTTCTGTAATAAATCTGATATCCCCGTTCATCGATGCTATGCTGCAACCGCTGTCATTAAAACATATGACCCATTTTTCATCAGGTGAAAAGACCGCCTTGCCTTCTAGAACTATTTCCCCATTTTCTTCTAAGAAGACATAATTTATTCCTGTCTTATTATTCGTAAAAATGATGTCTCTGTATTTTCCGTTTTCTATATATCTATTGAGCACCCAATCGCTTTTGCTTGCGGTTTTGAGAGATTTGTTGCCGGATAATTTATTGATATAGTCACCCACATTTAACAATAAATTTGATCTTAAATTATAAACATGTAATTCTCTGTACTTACTTTTTGTCCAACAAAGACACTTCCCGTCTTGTGTCCAAACAGCTGACTCGTCAACATTAAGAAGCCTTTTCTCAAATCCGTTTGCAATGTCCAGTAAATAGGTTTTTCCATTCGTTTTTAAAAGAAATTCAGAACCGTCCGGAGAAGGCAAAATATTGTCGTTCTTATTTAAATTTTTGTTTGACCAGAATCTTTTTTCACCCGAAATATTATAGACGCCTGTCTCTCCGTCTTTTATTCTCAAGATCTTTAACATATCTTCCAATGACTTATTGTTTCCGGGAAAATAATTGATGAAAACAGTTTTGAATTTCGGATAAGAATAAACACTCACTCCATCGATATATCTTGTGAAATCAGAAGATATGAATATGTGGTTATTTGATGATATGGCCGGCGATAAAAGCTTGATTTGTTTACCGTCGTAATTAACTTGAGCCTCTCCGAGTTTAATTATTAATTTCTTCCCTTTTATTTTTGTTGAAATAATATCATCGGAACTAAAATACTTAAATTTTTCGCCCATTGTTCTTAATATTGAATCGACCGGGATTAAAACAATATTACCATAGCTAAAATATGCATTTGAATCGCTTGAATATTCACAATTAATATACAAATCCTGAGATAAAAACCCTCCTATGCCTGCAGGTATTGAAATATTATTTAAAGCGGAAGATGGTTTATTTTCAGTTTCATTTCTTGCATCCAAATGAATTTCAAAAAACCCCATTGTAACCTGAACACAAATAATGGCGGAAACAACGCAAAAAACAACAACTGTCGTTATTACAACAATAATGAATTTCTTATGCAAAAAACTACTGATGGATTTTTTAAATTTATCGAATATTTTTATCATTAAAATCCTTCTTATATTTCAAGACCTCGTCTTTTTAATCTTTCATTTCTTCTTACTTCTGCTTCAATAAAATCTTTTCTCTCTTCTTCAGTTTCAGGGTTTAGTTTGGGAACCTCAGTCGGCTGTCCGTCATCATCAAGAGCAACGAATGTAATGTAAGCTTTATTGGTTAAAATTACATTCCCGGACTTAATGTTTTCCGCATAAGCTTTGACTGTAACTTCCATTGACGTCGTTCCAACCCATGTAAGTTTAGCTTTTAAAATCACCAGTTCACCCATTCGGGATGGATGTCTGAAATCGAGACTATCCAGTGCAACAGTTGCAACCACCTTATTTGAATGTCTTGATGCAGCCATCGCTCCCGCAACATCAATCCAATGCATTAATCTACCGCCAAGCAGACTCCCCTGAATATTGGTATCGTTCGGAAGCACCAGTTCTGTCATTTCAACTATAGAACAGCTTGGTGTTTTAGAAGTTTCAACACCATCCGGTATTTTATTGCTTCCACTCATTATAATCCCTCCCGCTTTGGATAATAATTTATTTCGGTTTACAAGCCTTCAACAGTTCAACTATATCATATTTTGACATCATCTTAAAAATCTCCTGCCTTATAACGGCGGCGTTTTTGAATCCCTTGATGTACCATGAGATATGCTTTCTCATCTCTAAGATACCAATTTTTTCACCCTTCAAATCAATGAGCATATTCATATGTCTGATTATCATTTCAATTTTTTCGT
>JBAZRJ010000035.1:0-20087 GCA_041662985.1 Clostridia bacterium | reverse complement strand
GATTTTTGGATAAATACTAGGAAATAAGAGTAATGAAAGGAAAAACATGAAGGCAATTTTCTTGGCAGGTGGCAAAGGAAGCAGGCTTAGGCCGTTGACGGACAAGGTGCCGAAACCGATGGTCCCGATTATGAATAAACCACTAATAGAAAGAACGATGGTTCATTTAAAGACCAGCGGTATCAATCAAATAGTGATGAGCAGCTGCTACAGATTTCAGGATATTGAGGATTACTTTGGCAATGGAGATAAATTAGGGTTGGAAATAGAATATATTGTTGAAGACAAACCTATGGGAACCGGCGGAGCCATCAAAAAAGCCGGAACCGGAGCCGATAATACTTTTATCGTGTTTAATTCAGATATTTTAAGCGATTTAAATATTAAAAAGATGCTTGAATTCCATAAGAAAAGTAAAGCTATTGCAACGATAGCAGTCACAAAGGTGGAAAATCCATCGGCTTATGGAGTAATTGCATGCGATAAAAAAGGTTATGCAAAGTCATTCATAGAAAAACCTGAAATGAATGAAGACGCTTCACATTACGTAAATGCCGGCATATATATTTTTGAACCCGGAATTCTTAACGAAATACCTCAAAACAAGGTAATTTCAGTCGAACGTGATATTTTCCCGAAACTATTGGACAAAGGACTTAAAATAGCCGTCTTTAGGGATGACAGTTATTGGATTGATATAGGGACAATTAAAAAATACCTGCAAACACATAAAGATATTATGCATGGAAAATGTAAACTTGTAGGGCATAGGTTTAATTCACAAAGAATTGTGGTCGGCAAAAACGTCAAAATTCATCCTGAAGCGAAAATCATCGGTCCGGTTTATATCGGAAACAATGTGAGAATAGCAGGGAAATCAACAATCAATGGTTCGGTAATCGGGAACAATGTAACAATAGGTGAGGGGAACAGGATTGTCGGAAGCGTTTTGTGGGATAATATCAATCTCGGCAGCGATATTAAGTTGTACAATACTGTTCTGACTACAGGTGATGAGGCGGAAATCAGGAAAAGAAACTGTAAATAATTGTCTTTGCAATCGGGACAAAGTATGTGAAAATAGAAATGATAAGTTTTGAAAGGGAATTACAGATGCCAACCAAAAAATTAAGAGAAAAAGTTGTTTTTTTAAGTACTTACCCGCCTCGTGAATGCGGAATTGCCACTTTCACCGACGATCTCATCACAGCAATCGATAGTTTTGGCAAAATAAGAACCGGTGTTATCGCACTCAATAATTCAAAAAAATATGAATACGGCAGCAAGGTAATCGGTGAGATAGAAGACAGTGACGTCAGCGAGTATGTTAAGGCTGCACGGGATTTGAATAAGTCCGATGCGGAGCTTGTGGTAATCGAGCATGAATATGGAATATACGGCGGAGACAGAGGCGAATATTTATTGGAATTTATCAACAATCTCGAACTTCCTATGGTCACTATTCTGCATACGATTTTGCCGGAGCCTGACGCCAAGCAGCGTCTGATAATTAATGAACTCGGCAAAAAAAGCGCGAAAATTGTCACAATGGCAAATAATACAAAACGAATTCTCCAAAGAGTCTATGGTGTAAAGCCGGATAAAATTGAGGTAATTCATCACGGTGTTCCAAAAAAACAAATTAAATCAAGAGAAGTTTTGAAGAAAATATACGGTTATGAGAATAAACAGATAATCAGCACATTTGGTCTGATCGGTCCCGGAAAAGGTATCGAAAACGGCATAGAAGCTATGTCATTGGTCATAAAGGAACATCCTGACGTTATGTATCTGATACTTGGAGCAACCCATCCGGCGCTTAAAGAGAAGGGCGTCGAATACAGGAAAAAACTTGAAGACCTTGTCGAAAATCTTAATCTAAAAAATAATGTAATATTCATCAATAAATTTCTTTCTAAGGGTGAAATAATTGAGTATTTACAGCTTTCTGATATATATCTTACTCCTTATCTTGGCAAAGACCAGGCCGTGAGCGGAACGATGGCCTATGCTGTCGGGTATGGAAAGGCAATTGTGTCGACTCCGTATCTTTATGCGAAGGAGATGCTGGGGTTTGGCAGAGGAATGCTCACCGAATTCAACAATCCAAAGGCTATGGCGGACTGTTTAATAGAGATTTTGCAAAATCCTAATAAACAGGCAAAAATGGAGAAGGAAACAATAAGAATAGGAAGAACGATGTATTGGGACAAAATTGCGCAACAGTATATTGAAATGTTTATAAAAATTATTAAAGCAAATCCCGAAGATGGGGTGGTTTAATGAATTTTTCCGATAAAGATTATACTTTTATCGACTATTTATTTGCTATGACTGATGATACGGGAATATTTCAACACAGTATATACGGAATCCCCAATCCAAGACATGGCTATACGACTGACGATAATGCGCGTGCTTTGATTTTGGCTGTGCTGCTTCTCGAAAAATTCAAAGATAAAAAGTATTTAAAACTTGTTTACAATTACATGGAATTTCTTCTGTATGCCCAGAATGATAATGGAATGTTTAAGTATTTTATGGGTTACAATAAAGAATTTTTAGAAGAGGAAGGCTCTGAGGACAGCTTTGGACGAAGCTTAGTAGCGTTATGCCGTACAAGCTCAAGTAAGGCGATTCCCGAAAACATTAAAAAAACATGTCAATATATAATCGATAAATCACTGGTTCAACTTCCAAAACTAAAGTATCCAAGACCAAAAGCATATGCGATAATTGGATTAAGCTGTCTTCCGGAATCCTCAAAAACAAGTGAGTATGTCGAATTGCTATCTAATGATCTTGCAGACATGTATAGGAAAAACAAAGACGATAAGTGGCACTGGTTTGAAAATATAATAACGTATGGGAATTCATATTTTCCAAGGGCTTTGATGATTGCATATAAGATGCTGAAAAAAGACGAGTTGCTCAAAATTGCAGAAGAAAGCATGGATTTTTTGAGCAGTATAACTTTAAAAGAAAAATATTTCAAACCGATAGGCTGCGACGGATGGTACAAAAAAGGCAAAAAAGCCGCAGAATTTGATGAACAGCCGATTGAAGCGTGTGAGGCAATGCTTTTATATCTGGATAGTTACGATATAACAAAAGATAAGAAATATCTCGATTATGCGGTAAAATGTTATAACTGGTACACCGGTGTAAATTCAGCGGGTGTATCTTTAATAGATTCTGAAACGGGAGCTTGTTATGATGGGATTTGTCCTGACGGACTAAACCTAAATCAAGGGTCCGAAAGTATAATTTCTTACGGAACAGCATTTATGGAAATAAGCAAAAGAGTAAAACTGATTACAAAATCAGGGCACTGGATAAAGAAAGATTTGTATTAAAATGCCCAAATAGAGTGTGTAGATATGAGGTGAAATAAAATGATCAATCCATCTATGATTGAACCGTCAATAGGTTCTTTGTTAAAAAAGGTAGACAATAAATTTACATTGTGTATACTAGTGGGTAAGAGAGCAAGGCAAGTAATCAACGGAGCACATAAACTTACCGAATGTAAATCGGAAAAGGCAGTAACAATAGCAATAAATGAAACTAATGAAGATATGATTACCTTTGTCAGAACAAAGACAGGAATTAAATAATTTGCATTAGATTAAAGATAACAGGGAGAAGCCAAATGATAAAGTTCAAAAAAATGGGGATTGTCATGAGACCTCTTAAAGATCAATTTGGTTGCTTTGCAAGGTTCAATCCGGGAATTCTTTTAAAAGACGGAATTGTTCACATGCTTTATAGGGCGACAAATTACGACATCAAAGACACCTATAATTATATATCCTATATTGGATATGCAAAACTCGATTTAAATACAAATATTTTATACGACTCGAATAAAAAAATGATTTATCCGACGCTTCCTGAGGAGAGCAGAGGTTGCGAAGACCCTCGAATTGTTGAATTCGAAGGTGAGTATTACGTCTTTTATACTGCTTTTGACGGAAAAAAAGCCAGTGTTGCGATAGCAAAGACGGATGATTTTGCTGAATACGAAAAACTGGGCATTGTTAAAAATTACTGCTGGGATAAGGATGCATTCATATTCCCGGAGAGAATCAATGGCAAGATTGCCTATTTGCACAGGGTTGAACCGAGTATTCAACTGGATTATTTCGATAGTATTGAACAGCTGCTTTCTGACGGTCATTGGGAGAATTACAAGGATAAAGTCGAATCTTCAACGATTATGAAATGCAAGTATTTTTGGGAGAACAGGAAAATAGGCGGGAGCATGCCTCCTATTAAAACCGATAAAGGCTGGATTCTTTTATACCATGCTGTTGACGATAACCTGATATACCGCGGAAGCGTAGCACTTTTGGATTTAGAGAACCCTTCAAAGGTGATTGCGCGAATTCCGTATCCGATGCTCGAGCCAAAAGAGGAGTACGAGCTAAACGGAGACGTAAATAACGTCGTGTTCCCGGAAGGTGGCTATATCCATGAAGGCGAACTGTTTATATATTACGGCGCGGCCGATAAATATATTGCACTTGCCAAAATTAATGTAGAAGAGCTGTTTGAAGAACTTGATAATTTCAAGGAACAATAACAGAAAATATAAACATTGGAAATAATCCGTCGAACCTGATGCTTCAACATCAAATACGGCGGTTTTTTATTTGCGGTAAAACCGGTATTTCGTGGTATATAATCTTTACAAATTCTTTACACGGCAAGCAAGTTTCTTAACACTAAATTAATATTCTTTTTGTTAGGATAAGTTGTTCGAAGAAATAGTTTATTCTTATGCGGAGGTGAATAGTCTTGCAGACAATATTATGTATTTCGTTGCTCCTTGCAATTGTACTGCTCGTATATTTATTCTATGTACTATTCAGAGGTGAAAAACTATGAATTTTATTATAATTCAGGATATTGTATTCATAGGATTGTTAATCGGAATTTCGATACCTTTGGGGATTTATATTTACAAGGTAATGATGGGACAAAGAGTGTTCTTATCCTTTTTACTGTCGCCTGTGGAAAAGTTCATTTATAGGTTGATGGGAATCCGGGAAGATGATGAGATGACACCGAAAAAGTATGCGGTTTCGGTTTTGCTTTTTGCTGCCGTTGGGTTTGTCTTCTTGTTCGGAATTTTAATGCTCCAAAACTTATTGCCTTTTAACCCGCAGCATCTAAAGGGGATAAGCTGGGATCTGGCGTTCAATACCGCCATGAGTTTTGTGACCAATACAAACTGGCAGGCATATTCGGGCGAAACAACATTGTCATATTTGAGTCAAAGCGTTGGATTGACGGTCCAGAATTTTTTATCGGCAGCTGCAGGCATTGCAATTTTATTTGTACTTATCAGAGGGTTTGTATCCAGGAAACAAACTGCCATAGGCAACTTTTGGAAGGATATAACGAGAATAACTTTATATATATTAATACCCTTAGCTTTGATATTAGGAATCGCACTTGTATCACAAGGCGTGGTTCAATCATTAAACCCATATAAAGAAGCGGTTACGCTGCAAAACGGAGTTACCCAAACAATACCACTGGGACCTGCTGCGAGCCAAATTGCGATAAAGCAGCTTGGAACCAACGGCGGCGGGTTTTTTGGCGCAAATTCAGCTTATCCTTTTGAAAATCCTAATCCTTTGTCGAATTTATTGCAGCTTTTATCAATTCTTCTTATACCGGCCGCGCTTTGTGTTGCATTTGGAAAGGCGGTAAAGGACAGCAGGCAGGGCAGAACGATTTATTTGGTAATGCTTATTCTTTTTGCGGTGTCTTTGGTCGCACTGACACTTTGCGAAAAATATACGGGCGGTGTTTTCAGAGGTGTCATATCATCCGGAAATATGGAAGGCAAGGAGATAATACATGGTATCGGAACATCCTCATTATGGGGGACTGCGACCACAGCTGCCTCGAATGGTTCTGTAAACGCTATGCACGACAGCTTTACTCCTCTGGGAGGCATGATCCTTATGTTCCTGATGCAGGTCGGTGAAGTTATATTTGGAGGAGTGGGCAGCGGTTTATACGGAATGCTTGCCTTTGTAATACTTACTGTTTTTATAGCGGGACTCATGGTCGGACGAACACCGGAATATCTGGGTAAGAAAATCGGACCTTTTGATATGAAAATGGTATGCCTGGTCGTACTTATCCCTCCCCTTTTAATTTTATTCGGAACTTCCGTCGCCGTTATGATTCCACAGGTAGGTGCATGGCTTACCAATACAGGAGCGCATGGCTTCTCAGAGATACTTTATGCGTTTACTTCCATGGGGAATAACAATGGAAGTGCGTTTGGCGGATTTGCCGCAAATACGGTATTTACGAACATAACCGGTGGAACAATTATGCTGGTGGCGCGTTTTGTTCCAATGATTGCGGTTATATTCCTCGCAGGCAACTTGTCAAAAAAGAAGATTGTTGCTGTCAGCGAAGGTACGCTGTCAACAACAAATACTTTATTCACAGGTCTCTTGATAGGAATAATTTTATTGATCGGAGCGCTTACATTTCTGCCTTCTTTGGCATTGGGACCGATTGCTGACTACTTTACAATTTTGAAATGAGGTTAGATAAATGAACGAAAAAGAATTGAATCAAAATATTTTTAGAGATGCGATAAAACAGTCTTTCATAAAACTGTCGCCAAGAGTCCAGATTAAGAATCCTGTAATGCTGGTTGTTTATTTGGGCGCATTATTCACATCGGCACTCTATTTGTTGGCTTTTGCAGGTATCAAGGACGAGAATGCCGGGTATACGCTTTCCATAGCATTGATACTATGGTTTACGGTGTTGTTTGCAAATTTTGCCGAAGCTATCGCCGAGGGCAGAGGAAGAGCACAGGCAGACAGCCTGAGAAACTCAAGAAAAGATACGAAAGCAAGAAAACTAAAGTCAGCAACAAATTTCGAAGAATATTCAGAAGTATTGTCAAATACCCTAAAAAGAGGGGATATTGTTTATGTTAAAGCTGGCGAGCAGATACCGATGGACGGAGAGGTTATTGACGGTGCGGCAACTGTCGACGAAAGCGCAATCACAGGTGAATCTGCTCCTGTAATCCGTGAATCGGGAGGAGACAGAAGTGCTGTAACAGGCGGTACATCTCTTGTTTCCGATTGGCTCGTAATCGTGGTCACTGCTGAGGCCGGAGAAAGTTTTCTTGATAAAATGATTGCAATGGTTGAAGGGGCGTCGAGAAAAAAGACGCCAAATGAAATAGCACTTCAAATGCTGCTTGTTACGCTTACCATTATTTTTCTTGTTGTGACAGCAACGCTTTTGCCTTTTTCAAGTTTTGCGAGCAAACAGGCGGGTTTGGGTTCTGCGATTTCTATAACAAATGTTATTGCTTTACTCGTTTGTCTGGCACCGACAACAATCGGAGCACTCCTTTCATCAATAGGTATTGCAGGCATGAGCAGGCTTAATCAAGCAAATGTGCTTGCTATGAGCGGTCGTGCAATTGAAGCGGCCGGAGATGTCGACATTCTGTTACTTGATAAAACAGGTACGATTACGCTTGGAAACAGACAGGCAAGTGAATTCATCCCTTTGAGGGGAGTCCGCGAAGAGGATTTGGCGGATGCCGCACAGCTTTCATCAATAGCCGATGAAACAGCCGAAGGCAGAAGTATTGTAATTCTTGCGAAAGAGCGTTTTGGTATCAGGGGACGAAATCTCTCAATGCTGGATGCGACATTTATTGAATTTACTGCGAAAACGAGAATGAGCGGCATTAATTACCAGGAGTTTGAAGTCCGAAAGGGTGCTGCCGATGCAGTTAAAGCGTATGTGCTTGAAAAAGGCGGCGAATATCCTGAGGAGTGTTCTGAAATTGTGAAACGAATTGCGGAAAATGGAGGAACTCCTCTTGTAGTATCAAAAAACAATACTGTAATGGGTGTCATTTATCTTAAGGATATTGTCAAAAACGGTGTTAAAGAGCGGTTTGAGGATTTGCGGAAAATGGGTATAAAAACAATTATGATAACGGGCGACAACCCGATGACAGCTGCAGCAATTGCTGCGGAAGCCGGTGTGGATGATTTTCTTGCTGAGGCGACCCCGGAAGCGAAGCTGGCATTGATAAGAGACTACCAGGCAAAGGGTCATCTTGTCGCAATGACCGGAGACGGCACAAATGATGCGCCGGCTCTCGCACAGGCTGATGTTGCAGTGGCTATGAACACAGGCACGCAGGCCGCAAAAGAAGCCGGAAACATGGTGGATCTGGACTCAAGTCCGACAAAACTTATTGATGTTGTGAGAATCGGCAAACAGTTGCTTATGACCAGAGGTGCTTTGACAACATTCAGTGTGGCAAATGATGTGGCAAAATACTTTGCTATTATTCCCGTTTTGTTTTTTGGTATTTACCCACAGTTGGGAACATTAAATTTCCTGGGATTGACAAGTTCAACAAGCGCAATACTTTCAGCAATTATTTACAATGCTTTAATTATTATTGCACTGATTCCGTTATCCTTAAGAGGCGTGAAATACCGCGAAATGCCTGCGGGAAAGCTGTTAAAGAAGAATATGACGATATACGGTTTGGGCGGTCTTATTGCACCCTTTATCGCAATAAAATTGATAGATCTGATACTTACTGTATCAGGAATAGCGAGGTAAAAAAATCATGAAAAGAATATTAAAAGCACTAAGACCTATAATTTTTAGTTTTTTAATTCTGACATTAATCTGCGGAATCATATATCCTGCGGTTGTTACAGGTATTGCGCAATTAGCCTTTCCAAAACAAGCTAACGGAAGCATTATAACAGTGACATTAAAAGACGGGACAAAGAAAGATTACGGGTCTGAATTGATTGCGCAGGAATTTACAAAGCCTGAATATTTAATCGGAAGACCAACGGGCGTTTCGAATTTGTCGCCTGTCAGCAAAGAATTCAAAGAAATAGTGATGAAAAGGGTTGATTGGTGGCATTCCTTTGACAAGTCAAATAAAAAAGATATCCCGGCAGATCTTGTTATGGCTTCCGGCAGCGGAGCAGACCCGAACATTTCGCCTGAAGCTGCGGAGTATCAGGTTGAACGAATTGCAAAAGCAAGAAATATTAATGTCAGTGATGTAAGAAATATAATTAAAAAATATACAACCGACAGATTACTGGGCTTTTGGGGAGAACCGGCAGTAAACGTTTTACAGGTTAACCTTGCACTTGATGGATTGATTTAGGGAAAGTATCGTGATATCTTAAAGGTGGTGAGCATATGGCAGATTATGGCGAAAAACGTCTCAATCCGGACGAACTTTTAGAAAAATTAAAACTAAAAGAGAAAAATAACAGGGGCAGGCTAAAAATCTTTTTTGGTTATGCTGCAGGTGTTGGAAAAACATACGCCATGCTTAATGATGCCCGGGAACAAATGAAAACCGGAGTTGATGTTTTGGTTGGTTATGTTGAACCTCATACCCGTCCCGAGACAATGCAGCTTTTAGAAGGGCTGGCTACATTGCCGCCAAAGGTTGTTGAGTATAAAAATATTAAATTAAAAGAATTTGACCTGGATGCGGCATTGCAAAAAAAACCGGAACTGATTTTAGTTGATGAACTTGCACATTCTAATGCTGAAGGCGTACGCAACAAAAAGAGATATCAGGATGTCGAAGAACTTCTAAATGCAGGTATTGATGTATATACAACGGTGAATGTGCAGCATATTGACAGCCTGAATGATATAGTTCAGGATATCACCCAGATTTTTGTGAGAGAAACCATTCCCGATTACTTTTTTGATAATGCTGAAAAAGTAAGGCTTATAGACATCGAACCGGATGAATTATTGAAAAGATTTGAAGAAGGTAAGATATATAATCCCGAAAGAACAAAGAAAGCTATGAGCAACTTTTTCTCAAAAGAAAACTTAAGGCTTTTGCGTGAAATCGCAATGAGAAAAGCTGCAGACAGGATAAGCCACGATAATCAGAGCGAAAAGAAAACGCTTGAAAAAATGGCTAATATTAAAATGCTTGTTTGCATCGGTCCGTCAGTTTCGTCAGGTAAATGTATAAGGTGGACCGCAAGGACTGCTGAGGCTTTTCATGCGCCATGGACAGCGATATATGTTGAAAATTCAGAAAGTGAACACTATACCGAAGAGCAAAAGAAAAATATCCGGGACAACATAGAACTTGCTGAAAGACTGGGCGCGGATGTTGTTACGCTAAATGGATACGATATTGCAAGCGTAGTTTCAGAATATGCAAAACTATCGGGAATAACAAATATTGTTGTCGGCAAAAGCAGAAACAAAAAAATATTTAAAAACCTATTCGAAATGGATTTGGAAGATAGGCTTATTTCGATGTTGAAAAATGTTGAAATACATATAATACCCGGCAATATAGAAATAAAACCTTATAGGAAGCATAAAAGAATCAGACTTGGCGATAATATTTATTTTTCCTGGACCGACACTGTTAAAACAATTATTATACTAATTGTTGCCACTTTGCTGTCGGCAATACTCAAGTCATTAAAAATAGGAGAGCAAAATATCATTATGATGTATATCTTGTCTGTACTTGTAATTTCAAGGGTCACGTCAGGATACGCATATGGTGTTATTGCATCTGTTTTAAGCGTTTTGACATTTAATTATTTATTCACAGAGCCGTATTTCACATTTAATGCAATCCAGCCCGGATATCCAATCACATTTGTAATAATGCTGTTGGTTGCCTTTATTACAGGAGCATTGACAGTCCGAATAAAAACACAGGCGAGGTTTGCGGTTCAAAAGGAACGCCGGACAGAAGTATTATACGAAATCAATAAAAAATTGCTTGTAACCCGTGGACTTGAAAAAATAGTGGCATTGACAAATGAATATATCATAAAAATATTTGAACGTTCTGTAATATTCTATATACAAGACCCCAAGAGCGATTCAACTGAGATATTTCAGCAATCGCCGGATGATCCGGATTCTTCGTTTATGCTGTCGGAAGATGAACGCGCTGTGGCACATTGGGTGTTTATTAACCAGAAGCGGGCAGGAGCCGGTACAGATACTCTTATGGGAGCCGGTGCATTCTATATGCCGGTTATTTCACAAGGGAACGTTTTAGGTGTTCTTGGAATATCTTGTGCAAACGGTAAATTGCTAAATCAAAATAATCGTTCTTTTCTGAGGATGATAGCTTCACAGGTCGCAATGGCATTGGAAAGACAGCACCTGTCAGATGAGCAAAGACGGATATTGATTGAATCAGAGAAAGAAAAAATGAGAAGCAATTTGCTAAGGGCAATTTCACATGATTTGCGAACTCCTTTGACAGGCATTCTGGGAGCAAGTTCGGTAATATTGGAAAATGGCGATGCGCTTAATAAGAAAACCCACAACAAGCTCGTGTCGGATATTAAAGAAGACTCGCAATGGCTGATTCGAATGGTTGAAAACCTCCTGGCAGTTACACGAATCAATGAAGGTGACATGAATGTCAAAAAGACTCCGGAGGCTGCCGAAGAAATAGTTGCGGAAGCGATAAGCAGGATTAAGAAAAGATTTCCGAACAGAAAAATCAATGTTAAAGTCCCTGTAACCTTGCTTCTTGTTCCCATGGACGGAACCCTTATTGAACAGGTGATTATCAATCTTGTGGAAAATGCGATAAAGCATTCGGGAGATGAAACGGAAATTGATATTGATGTGAAAAAGACCGGGAATTCTGCTGTGTTTGAAGTAAGCGACAACGGAGAAGGTATTTCGGATCAGGATTTTCCTTATTTATTCGACAGTTACATACCCAATGGCAAAAAAAGCTCTGATTCTTCAAGGGGGATGGGCATAGGACTTTCAATTTGTATGTCGATTGTTAAGGCTCATCATGGTAAAATGGAGGCAGAAAACAAAAAAGACGGCGGAGCGGTTTTTAGGTTTACATTGCCGCTTGACGGAGATAAAATCAATGACCAATAAACCTCTGATTTTAATCATTGAAGATGAAAGCGGAATCAGCAACTTCATTTCGGCAATTCTGACAGCAAACGGTTATGGCGTAATTCGCACAACTAAAGGGCAGGAGGCGATATCGATGACAGCATCACATTGCCCTGATTTAATTTTGCTTGATCTCGGTCTGCCTGATATGGACGGGACTGACGTGCTGAAAAATATAAGAGGCTGGGCTTCAATACCCGTAATTGTTGTATCTGCACGCGGACACGAGAGGGAAAAGGTAGAGGCCTTGGATATGGGCGCAGATGACTATATTACGAAGCCATTCGGAACTTCCGAACTTCTTGCCAGAATAAGAACGGCTATAAGACATAACCAAAAACAAAATGCTGATGACCAACCGGATATGGAGAAGGTATGTATTGGCGGTTTAGTGATTGACAATAAAAAAAGGATTGTGAAGGTTGACGAAAAAGAAGTGCACTTTACACCGATTGAGTATAAGATTATAATGTTGCTTGCAAAGCATGCCGGTAAGGTACTTACCCGTGATTTTATTATTAAAGAAGTTTGGGGACCTTACTTTAATGAAAATCAGGCGCTGAGAGTCAATATGGCAAACATCCGCAGAAAAATCGAAGTCAACCCTGCGGAACCGAAATATATTGTGACTGAGATTGGCGTCGGTTACAGGATGATTGAAGAAGGGAATCAGTAATGATTAAAAACACAGTTATCAGAGATATTTACAGAAATCAGTCAGAGTATCTTAATAAAAAGATCAGGGTTTCGGGCTGGGTTCGGACAATCAGAGATTCAAAGACTTTTGGGTTCATCGAGTTAAACGATGGCTCTTTTTTTAAGAATATTCAGATAGTTATTGATGATGTAAATCTAGAGAACTTCAGTGAAATAGTCAAGCTTAACATTAATTCCGCACTGATTATAGAAGGCACTTTGGTTGAAACTCCGAATGCAAGACAGATGTTCGAACTGAGGGCAGATAAAATTGAAATTGAAGGACAATCTTCGCCTGAATATCCTCTTCAGAAAAAGAAACATTCTTTTGAATATTTAAGGGAAATAGCCCACCTGAGACCAAGAACAAATACATTCTCAGCTGTTTTCAGAGTCCGGTCCCTTGCGGCATTTGCGATTCATAATTTTTTTCGTGAGAGGAATTTTGTCTATGTACACACACCAATAATCACGGCGAGTGACTGTGAAGGCGCAGGCGAAATGTTTGCGGTTTCGACTATTGACATTCAGAATCCGGGAAAGGATGCACAGGGGAGAGTTGATTTTACAAATGACTTTTTTGGAAAAAAAGCGAGTTTAACCGTAAGCGGTCAATTATCTGCTGAAACGTACGCGATGGCTTTGCGTAATGTTTACACCTTCGGGCCGACATTCAGGGCTGAAAACTCGAACACGGCAAGACATGCGGCGGAATTTTGGATGATAGAGCCTGAGATGGCGTTTGCCGATTTGAACGACGATATGCAACTGGCAGAGGACATGATTAAATATATAATTAAATATGTTCTTGACAATGCTCCAGAGGAAATGGAGTTCTTTAATAGTTTCATCGACAAAAATCTGTTTGAGAGGCTCGAAAATGTACTGAATTCGGACTTTGCGCATATAACCTATACCGAAGCGGTTGAGATTCTCTCAAAGGTTAAAGACACCTTCCGGTACCCTGTCGAATGGGGTAATGACCTGCAGACAGAACATGAAAGACATCTGACCGAGAAAATATATAACAAACCGGTATTTGTAACGGATTATCCCAAGGATATCAAGGCGTTTTACATGAGATTGAATGATGACCAAAAGACTGTTGCGGCAATGGACTTGCTTGTCCCCGGCGTCGGTGAAATAATTGGGGGAAGCCAGAGGGAAGAGAGACTTGATTACCTTGAAAAGAGAATGGATGAACTTGGTTTGAATAAAGAGGATTATTGGTGGTATCTTGATTTGAGAAGGTTTGGCGGGACAAGGCATGCGGGATTCGGGCTTGGTTTTGAAAGGGCAATAATGTATCTTACGGGCATTTCAAATATCAGAGATGTCATATCTTTTCCAAGAACAGTAGGCTCCGCAGACTTTTAAGTTTTTCTTGACATTTACCGGTGTCGCCGTTAAAATATACTTTGTCGGTTTATATACGGCCCGGTAGTTCAGTTGGTTAGAACGCCAGCCTGTCACGCTGGAGGTCAAGGGTTCGAGCCCCTTTCGGGTCGCCAAATCATTCCGGCATGAAAAGTTGTTTGAAAAGATAAATCAAGGAACGAACTTTGTAAATGAAACATGTAAGTAAATAAAGTTTGCTGGTGTAGCTCAGCAGGTAGAGCAATTGACTTGTAATCAATAGGTCGGGGGTTCGATTCCGTCCACCAGCTCCAAACAGGACATTCTTCTAAGGGGAATGTCCTGTTTTCCGCTCAAAACCCAACCCCGGGAATCGTCCCAAGAAGTACCCACGCGAACATCCCCAAGAAGCGTCCCCGAAAAAATTCAAAATTGGTACATTGTATTGAGATTACTTGTATGATAAAATTTTTAATTATCGAATGTTGTTCAACGAGGAGTAAATGATGAAAGAAATAGCCAATGTAGGTAAATTTGTTAAAAGAAGCGCCATAGATTTTTTTAAGGATTATATTTGGTTTTTTATATTAATTTGTTTGTTCATAAAAACATTTTTGTTTTTGGGCATGGTATATAGCAGCGACCAGCGAAACGTCGATTTTATGTATATATTAAGAACACTGAAGTTCGGACCCATCTACTTTTGTTTCCTGCTTTTACCGCTATCGTTTATCTTTCTGTTCAGAAAAAAAGGAAAGATAATTTTTGCGCTCTCCATCAACTTCTTCATCTCGTTTTTAATGGTTGTCGATATGCTGAATTTCAGGGCTTTCGGAAAGTTTGCGACTATGTTTTCACTAAGTCAGATCGGTCTTTTGGATAACCTCGGGACAACTGTTGTATCTTTGATAAATATTGTCGATATAATTTTCTTTCTGGATATAATCGCCGCAATAGTTTTCATACTGATTTTCAATAAGAAGCTCTCAATCGTTGAAAAAGCGAAAAGAAATATACTCGCTTTTATTCTGGTTTTTGTTTTTTCAATCGCATCAATGGGATTTTTACATTATATGATTGACATCAGACATTCATCGAGATTTCCGACCAAATACCTTTTCTTTACAACATGGACTCCGTCACAGATGATGCAGGATTTATCACCGGTAGGTTATCATATTTATGATATATATACTTTCTGGAAGGATTGCCAACCGGTCAAGCTGACAGACACGCAAAAAAATCAGATTAAAACCTGGTATGAAAAGAAACAGGAAAATCTCCCGGATAATAAGTATAAAGGGATTTTCAAAGGGAAAAATGTTATTTTTATTGAAGTCGAATCGCTTGAGAAATGTGCCGTAAATCAAAAGATTTCGGGGCAGGAAGTCACTCCGGTTTTAAACAAGCTTATAAAAAGCAGCATCTATTTCCCGAATTTCTACGCGCAGACGTGGAACGGAACGAGCTCGGACTCAATGCTATTGGCGAATACTTCGATCTTTCCGGTCAGAAAGGGAGCGACATTCTACCGCTTCCCAAATAATACATATAATTCATTACCGATACTTATGGAAGAATTGGGTTACAGTACGATTGCGGCAGAACCGGACAGAGGATCATACTGGAACTGGATGACTGCTTTGAAATCATTTGGTTTTGACAAATGCCTGGATTCATCAAATTTTGATTTGACCGATAAGGTCGGGATGGGATTAAGCGACGCATCATTTTTAAAACAGCTGGCATCTGTTACAATAGAGCAAAAACAGCCTTTCTATATGTTTATGGTTACGCAGACTACGCATACACCATATAATTTACCTGACAGACTGAGAAAGATAAAAATGCCGGCAAGTATAGACAATACAAAGCTCGGCGGATATATGCAAAGTCTGCATTACACCGATGAACAGATTGGTATCTACCTTGACGCATTGGACAAAGCGGGAATTTTGGATAACACAGTTGTTGTAATATACGGTGACCATGAGGGTATTCATAAATTTTATCCGACTGAAGTCTCGCTCGCAAAGCCCGCGCAGGATTGGTGGATAAATAATTATGGTAAAGTACCTCTTGTGATTTATTCAAAGGGATATAAAGGCGAGGTAGTTGATACGATTGGCGGACAAATTGATACAATGCCTACAATAGCTTATTTAATGGGTATTGACGAGAAAAAATATAACTTTACTGCAATGGGAAGAAATCTGCTGAAGACAAAAAGGAACTATGCGGAATACACACAAATCTACAAAGAAAAATATGCAGGAGACGCCGATGAAATGACAAAAAAATTAGCAAAGGATTCCTTCAAAATTGCAGACTTGATTATTACAAGCAACTATTTTAAGAAATAGAAAATTATAAAAAGTTATTCAGGAAAAAGTTTGAAACAATAAAAAAGAAAGCCCATAAAACTATAAAAAAGAAAGCGGAGATGTATGATCTCAATAAACAGATTTGAAAAAGTGTTTGTTGAATATGAGATAAAAGATGATTCTACGGGTTCGTCCTTCACTATAATTCCTGAGTGGGGTGGACTCGTTTCTGAGTTTACAGTTAATAATTTCCCAATACTTTATTTAGACAAAGATATTTTAAAAAAGGATGCAATAATCAGAACAGGCGGTATACCGATTCTTTTTCCGATTTGTGCCGGACTGAAAAACGGGTTTGCAATGGATGGAGAACGCAAACTTGAGGTTCCGAGACACGGCTTTGCCAGAACCTTGCCGTGGAAAGTGATTGAAATGCAAGAGGGACAGGAAGGCATTATAACTATAGGGCTACAAAGCAGCGAATATACAAGAAGTGTTTTTCCTTATGAATTCGACCTGAAATATAAATATATTCTCAATGATAACGATCTTCAAATCAAACATACCATTACAAATACAGGATCTGTCAGCATGCCTTATTTTGCAGGATTCCACCCGTTTTTCAATATTAAAAACAAGAGTGCGCTTAAGTTTAATATACCTGCGGATACTTATGATGACGGCATTGCCGGTATTGAAGAACAATATAATGGTGTGATCGATCTCAACAAGCCGACAGATTTTATTTTTAATTTGAATGATAAACCGGAGCACTTTTATGAAATGATTGATACGGATTCCGGGAGAAAAATCAGTTTTAGAACATCGCAAGCCTACAAATATATGATTTTGTGGACTGTGGAAGGCAAGGATTATGTGTGTGTTGAACCCTGGATGGGTAAGCCTGACGCATTAAATACAGGAGTCGGTCTGGAGAGGTTAAAACCCGGTGAAAAATCGGAAGAATTCTTTGGAATAAAAGTTTCTATGATACAAAAAATGGGTAACTAAAAAGATGTTATCCATTTTTTATTTTATGCGGAAAATTCTTAATTTGAAATAAACGGAGGTATTATTATGGGCTTGAAAGTATTGATTGTGGGCGGTGTTGCAGGCGGGGCAAGCACTGCTGCCAGACTCAGAAGAAACAGCGAGGATGCTGAAATAATTCTGTTTGAAAAAGGCGATTACATTTCATTTGCAAACTGCGGTCTTCCGTACTATATAGGTGGGGTTATCCAGGGAAAAGACAAGCTGCTTGTTCAGACTCCCGAGGATATGAGACGAAGATTTAATATTGATGTCAGAATTAACAATGAAGTTTTATCGATAGATACCGAGAAAAAGACAGTCGAAGTCGAAAATCTGAAAGAAAATCGAAAATATACCGAAAGCTATGACAAATTGGTGCTTTCACCCGGTGCTGAGCCTGTCAAACCCAATATCCCGGGAGTCGATTCTCCTATAATATTCACTTTAAGAAATATCCCAGATACATATAAAATCAAAGATTTTGTCGATGCAATGAATCCAAAAAGAGCTGTTGTTGTAGGTGCCGGATTTATCGGTCTTGAGGTTGCGGAAAATCTTGCGCTGAGAGGTATCAAAGTGACTGTTGTTGAACTTGCGGACCATGTAATCGGTCCTCTTGATTATGATATGGCGGCAATTGTTCATCAGCACATGAAGGCGAAAAATGTTGAATTTTATTTAAAAGATGCCGTAAAATCGTTTTCATATACGGCAAGCTATACAAATGTTGAACTGTCAAGCGGAAAAATACTGAAAACAGACATGGTAATAATGGGTATAGGCGTGAAACCTGAGTCTCAGCTGGCAGTTGAAGCCGGTCTTGTAATCGGAAAAACAGGCGGAATTAAAACAGATGAATACATGTGTACGTCAAACCCTGATATATATGCTGTTGGAGATGCTGTTGAGGTAAAGGATTTCATAAACGGAGATCCTGTATTAATCCCTCTTGCCGGACCTGCAAACAGACAAGGCAGAATTGCAGCAAATAACATAAGCGGTATGAAGGAAAAATACAGCGGAACTCTGGGAACATCGATTGTTAAAGTATTTGATATTACTGTTGCTATTACGGGAAATAACGAAAAAACACTAAAAGCAAAGGATATCGATTACGAGAAATCGTTTACTCATTCCCCGTCACATGCAGGATATTACCCCGGTTCAATTCCGATGTCAATAAAACTTTTGTTTGAAAAGAAAACAGGAAAAATATTGGGCACCCAAATTATTGGGTATGACGGGGTTGATAAAAGGATTGACGTAATTGCGACATCGATGTGTGCAGGAATGACAGTGTTTGACTTGGAGAAACTCGAGCTTGCGTATGCGCCGCCTTATTCGTCCGCAAAGGATCCCGTCAATATGGCCGGTTATGTGGCGTCGAACACATTAAAAGGAGAATCGTCAATATTCCAGTGGTATGATGTTGAAAACATAAATCCTGCCAAAGATATATTGATAGATGTCAGAACAAAAATGGAATACAGTTTAGGCACAATAAAAAATGCAGTAAATATACCGATAGACGAAATTAGGGACAGACTTGACGAAATACCGAAGGATAAGAACATTTATGTTTTTTGTCAGGTGGGATTACGAGGATATGTTGTTTGCAGAATATTAATGCAGAAAGGTTTTAAGAATGTCAGAAATCTGAGCGGCGGGTATAAAACCTACAGTATGGCTGTACAGAAGCAATCAAATGAAGATATATATGAATATGACACAATTATGAGAAGCGATGAAATCAGAACCGCGAATTGTGAAATATCCGAATGTAAGGCCGATGCGGATGTTTTTGTCGATGCCTGCGGACTTCAATGTCCCGGACCGATTTTACAGGTTTACAATGCTATTAAAGCTATGAATTTCGGTGAGATACTTCAGGTAACAGCTACCGACCCTGCTTTTCAAGAAGACATAAAAAAGTGGTGTGAAAGAACAGGAAACAAGCTTCTTTATGTAAACTTTGAAAATAACGTATTTAAAGCTATGATAAAAAAAGAAAAACAGTTTGAGACAACCGGAATGACACAGATCAGCCACGATAAGACAATGGTTGTTTTCAGCGGAGAACTTGATAAAGCGATAGCAACTTTCATTATCGCAAACGGTTCTGCCGCAATGGGGAGAAAGGTCACTTTGTTCTTCACTTTCTGGGGGCTGAATATTTTAAGGAACCCTAAAAAAATTAAGGTTAAAAAGGACTTTTTATCTAAGATGTTTGCGTTTATGATGCCGAGAGGGACAAAGAAACTGCCTATCTCCAAGCTGAATATGGCCGGCATAGGTCCTAAGATGATAAGATTCATGATGAAGAAAAAGAATGTCATGACGCTGGAAGAATTGATAGACCAGGCAAAATTGAACGGTGTGAGTATGGTTGCATGCAGCATGTCGATGGATATAATGGGAATTAAAAGAGAAGAGCTGATAGACGGTGTGACAATCGGCGGAGTGTCTTCGTTCCTTGGGACATCCGAAGATGCCGATATGACGCTGTTTATTTAATAGGCTGGCAAATAAAAATCAGCAATCAATTTCCGGGTTTTTGTTCCCGAGATTTCCGAACAATAATTTCCGAACAGAATTATTGACAAAATAAATTTTCTAATGTAGTATATTAATGCGGACGGGGCGAAAACTCCGTCTGCAAACTATGTTGGGAGGGCTCCCGAGCGGCCAAAGGGGGCA
>JBAZRJ010000034.1:0-21083 GCA_041662985.1 Clostridia bacterium | reverse complement strand
TCAACATGATGTCACCGGGCACTAATTTAAGGGAAGGTCTCGAAAACATATTACGTGCGAGAACAGGTGCGCTTATTGTTATCGGTGATTCTGAGGAGTTTATGAAGGTTGTTGACGGTGGTTTTTTCATCAACAAAGCATATACCCCCTCTCAGATTTACGAGCTTGCAAAGATGGATGGTGCGATAATTATCAGCAAGGATCTAAAGAGAATTTTGTACGCAAATGCCCTTTTGATTCCGGACCCTTCGATAAAAACAGATGAAACAGGAACAAGGCACAAAACTTCTGAAAGAGTTGCGAAGCAGACAAAGGAGGTCGTTATATGTATTTCACAAAGGAGAAATATTATAACGCTTTATAAAGACAATGAAAAATATATACTCAGAGATACCCCGACGATTGTAATAAAGGCCAATCAGGCGCTTCAGACATTGGAAAGGTATAAGGCCGTTCTTGATAATGCAATGAATAACCTGAGTGTTCTTGAGTTTGAAGATATTGTAACTCTTGATGATGCAGCCGTTGCAATACAAAGAACTGAAATGGTTATGAGGATTGTTGTTGAAATAGACAGATATATTTGCGAGCTTGGAAATGAAGGAAGACTCATAAGCATGCAATTGGAAGAACTCATTGCAAACATTGAAGAGGATGGAAGACTTTTGATTGAAGATTATATGATTCATTACAAGAAAATCAAACCTGATGATATTCTTCGCAAAATAAGGATGTTTTCATACGACGATCTTATGGATCTTGTCAATATATGCAGAGTGCTTGGATATCCCGATGGAAGTGCATCCTTCGATATAAGCGTATCTCCAAAGGGTTTTAGGTTAATGAGAAAAGTTCCGCGTGTCCCAATGAATGTTGTGCGAAACACAGTAGCTGCATTTTCAGATTTGCAGGGAATAATGAGAGCCTCGATTGGTGACCTGGATGATGTTGACGGAATAGGAGAAGTCCGTGCAAGAATAATCAAAGACGGATTGAAAAGAGTTAAAGACCAACTATTTTTAGACGTGAGATATTAATCCCTCAAAATATAAATTATCGATATAAAACCGAGCAGATGCTCAAACAGGCGTTTTGACATAAAGCTTATTTTGTAGTATACTGATAACAGTGTTCGTTGTTCTTACTTCCAATAAAAAATGATTAGGAAAACTGCCAATAGCTTTCTTAAAGTTGGGAGTTTTCTTTAGCAAATGATGGACAAATTCTTCTATAGTGTATTTAATACACCAATAAAAAATAATAATGTTCACATTTTGGGGGAATATAGATGTTTAATGTTGGGGATAAAATTGTTTACCCAATGCACGGAGCGGGTGTAATTGAATCGATTGAAGAAAGAGAGATTCTTGGTCAAAAGCAGGACTATTATGTTATGAAGATGCCCGTTGGCGACATGAAGGTAATGATTCCGACCAACAATGTTGAAGATATAGGTATCAGAGATGTTATAAGTGAGTTTGACGTTGAAAAAGTATTCATGATTTTTTGCGAGCCATGCCTTGAAGCGACGAATAACTGGAATAAAAGATACAGAGAAAATATGATTAAAATAAAAAGCGGAAATATATTTGAAGTTGCCGATGTTGTGAGGTCTTTGATGTTGAGAGAAAAAGAAAAGGGACTGTCAACCGGTGAAAGAAAGATGTTAAACAGCGCGAGACAGATTTTAATAAGCGAGCTTGTTTTAGCGAAAGATTCCGATCAGCTTGAAATAGAAACAATTATAAACGATCATCTGAACAATTTTAGTTAAAAATATTAATTATACGGGTAAATAACATGAAGAATAACAAAGAACTGTTTGTCAGTGTCGTGATTCCGGCTGCAGGTAAGGGCTCAAGAATGAATACGAATAAAAACAAACAGTTTATTAAAATCAAGGGAAAACCTGTACTTGCAATTACAATCGAGGCTTTTCAAAATTGCAGCCTTATTGGTGAAATAGTTCTTGTTACCTCCAAAGACCAAATTCCCGAATTCAAACAGGATATTGTAGATAAATATGGGTTCACCAAAGTCAGCTCAATTCAAGACGGCGGGTATGAACGCCAGCAGTCTGTTTTGAAGGGCTTAAAAGCGGTTGACGGTAAATGCGACATTGTACTGATTCATGACGGAGTAAGGCCTTTTATCAGCGAGCAGATGATAAATGCCGTTATTGATGCAGTGCATGAATTCGGAGCCGCATGTGTGTGCGTTCAGCAGAAGGATTCGATAAAGGTCGGAGATGAAAATGATTTTATCCGGGAAAGTCTTGACCGAAGCAAAATATGGATTGCGCAAACGCCGCAGGCATTTAAATACAAGCTTGTTATGGATGCGCATTTGAGTGCCGAAAAAGACGGGTTTTTTGGGAATGATGATTCGGTTCTGGTTGAAAGGTTTTGTAAAATAAACGGACTGGAAACCAAAGTCAAGATTGTGACAGGTCAATACGATAATATAAAAATTACTACTGATGAGGACATAATTATTGCCGACGTGATTGCGGAAAGCAGGGGTAACTAAAAACAAAGACCGCGGATGAAGCATCCCTGGTTATTTTTTAAAGATACAACTGTACCCGATTCTTTATTTCACAGTAACGCAACAGAATACCTGAATACCTTTGCCTTCGCCGAATTGAGTCAAACCCTCTCCGCTTGTTGCGGTAATCCCGACAGAGTTTTCGGAGATATTCAATAATTCCGATATGCTCCTACTCATTTCAGAAACCTTCGGACTTATTTTAGGCGCGAGACATTCTATAGAAAATGAGACATGTTCAATTTGGCTCTTACCCATATATTTTAAAGCTTCCTTAACATATTCCTTGCTGTCTTTTATATTCTTCTCAAAGCACATTTCATCGCAAACATCACCTAAAATGTTTTTACACGTAACACCGGATATTGCGTTAATAAGTGCATGCAACACAACATCGGCATCGCTGTTTCCCGTAAGGGGAGCATGATTTTCAAAAACAATTCCGCCCAAAATCAATTTTTTCTGTTTGTCTTCAAAATCAAATTTGTGGCTGTCCTGGCCGATTCCAACCTTCATAAAAGTACCATCCTTTATTTTATACAGTCAATTATATCATAAGCATTCAATATTGACATAGAACTATTGGTATAATAGAATCGAGTTATTAAAAAGACAGGTGAGGAATAATATGAGAGCATCAAAAATGTTTATACCAACCTTAAGAGAAACACCGGCCGAAGCTGAAATAGTAAGCCACCAACTCATGCTGAGAGCGGGTCTTATGAGAAAACTTGCCTCGGGAATTTATTCCTTTTTGCCATTGGGATTGAGAACCTTTAAAAAGGTTGAGCAAATAGTCAGAGAAGAAATGGACAAAGCGGGAGCACAGGAACTTTTAATGTCGGCAGTACTTCCTGCGGAAGCATATCAGTCATCTGGAAGATGGGAAGTTTTCGGACAGGAGATGTTCAGATTTAAAGACAGAGGCGGAAGAGACTTTTGTTTGGGACCTACCCACGAGGAGATTTTCACAGAGACTGTTAAACGTGAAATCAGGTCATACAGGGCACTTCCGATGACACTATATCAGATTCAGTCAAAGTACAGAGACGAAAGAAGACCGAGATTCGGTGTTATGAGATCGAGGGAATTTGTTATGAAAGATGCTTATAGCTTTGATCGCGATGAAGCAAACCTCGATATCTCATATCAAAAAATGTACGATGCTTATTGTAAAATATTTGACCGGTGCAAGCTTGACTATATTATTGTGGATGCCGATACAGGGGCAATGGGCGGTTCAGGTTCGCAGGAATTTATGGTTAAGTCCGATATTGGCGAAGCAGAGATTGCATACTGCGTATCCTGCGGATATGCCGCAAATGTTGAAAAAGCTGTATGTTTAGCAGATAAATGCTGCGGAGTTAAAGAAAATTGCTGTGCTTTGGAAAATATTGAAAAAGTTGCAACCCCTGATGTCAAGACGATTGAAGAGCTTACATCCTTCTTCAATTGTTCGTCTAAAGAGTTTGCAAAGACTCTTATCTATAAAGCAGACGACAAATTCGTTGCCGTAGTTATCAGAGGCGATCGAGATGTCAACGAAACTAAACTCCGGAATTATTTGAGTTGTATTGAGCTCTCAATGGCTGAGGCAGCTGATGTTGCAAGGATTACAGGAGCAGAAGTGGGTTTTGCGGGACCGTTTGGACTAAAAATTAATGTTATTGTGGACCCTGAAGTCTGCGAGATGAAAAGCATTATTGCGGGTGCAAACGAAACAGGCTTCCATTATAAAAATGTTAATTGTGAAAGAGATTTTAAAGTATCTGTTATAAAAGATATCAGAAATATAGTTGAAGGCGACAAATGTCCGATATGCGGAAGAGCTATAAAAGTAGAGCGTGGAATAGAAGTCGGCCATATATTTAAGCTTGGGACGAAATACACTCAGGCATTAAACTGTGTTTACCTTGACGAAGAGAGTAAGGAAATACCTATGGTTATGGGTTCTTACGGCATAGGAATTAACAGGACAATGGCTGCAATCATTGAACAGAATAATGACGAAAACGGCATAATCTGGCCGATGGCGGTTGCTCCTTACCAGGTTATTGTAATTCCGGTCAAGATTGACGATGAAATTCAAATGAATCTGGCTGAAAAAATTTATGGAGATCTTCAGGATGCCGGTGTTGAAGTTGTTATAGATGACAGAGATGAAAGACCGGGTGTTAAATTCAAAGACGCCGATTTAATCGGATTCCCTGTAAGAATAACAGTCGGGAAAAGGGCCTCCGAAGGTATCGTAGAGTTTAAATTAAGGATTAATAAAGATCTTGAAGAATTAAACGAGGCGGAAACAATCAAAAGGGCTGTTTCAGAAGCAAAAAAGGTTTAATAATAGTTTAAAAACGGTGGTTCGACTGCGAGTACTTTTCCCTTTAAATAATTCAAAATCCCTGCATCGGTATCAAAGTCAAAAATTATGCGATTTGCCCAAAGAGCCTGATATTTAGCTTTAAGCATCCTGTTGTAATTGTTGTCTCCATATTTGCCATCGCCCACTATCGGATGTCCGATATACGCCAAATGCGCTCTTATCTGGTGTGTGCGGCCTGTTATCAGTTCGACTTCAAGGCTGCTTATATCATTTTTATACGAAAGAACCTTGTAGTTTGTGATTATTTCAATAGCTCCTTTGGACGGTTTATTGCCGATAAAAACCATACTCTTTTTTTCATCCTTGAACAAAAAAGCTTTAATAGTTTCACTGTCCTTTGGCATTTTGCCTTTTACGAGACATTGATAAAATTTTCGGATTTCGCGCTTCTTTATCTTATCAAGCAATATTTCAAGACTATTGCTGTTTTTCGCAATTATAACAAGTCCGCCTGTGTTTCTGTCGATGCGGTGGCATAATGACGGTAAAAATGCTTCCCCGATGTCATGTGAATATTCACCTTTTTCAATCAGATAATTTCTGGCAAGGTCAATTAATGTATTTTTTCCCTGATTTTTATCGGGTTGAACAGGTAATCCCTGATTTTTATTGACAACCAAAACATTCTTATCTTCATAAACAACCGAAAATCCCGTGTTTATTCCGGAACTGAATGCGAGGGGAGTTCCGTTTAGAATATCGTCTGTTATATACACTTCAACTAAGTCTCCCTCGGCTGCGATATAATCTTCGTTTATTCTTGCTCCGTTGACCTTGATGTCTTTTTTTCGAAATGCTTTATACAGTGCATTTTCAGGCATATATTTAAAATGTGCCGTTATTATGCGGTTAATTTTCTTGCCGGATTGTTGTTTTGTAATTTTTATTGTCTGCATAATTTCTCCTGGTTTGGACTTTACATAACATTACACGAATATATTGTATTATTCAATAAAAACATTTATAATCCTTGTTTTTGCAATTTCAAAGTATTCGTATATAATTAATAAAGAAACCGAATAAATAAAAGATTAAGGAAAACGGAATTTGATGAGACACTTAATACTCGGAAACGGCGCAGCCGGAATGACCGCTGCTCAAAAGCTCAGGGAGATTAACAACGACGATGAAATTACTGTGGTAACTTACGAAAGCGATACTGCATATGCCAAGATTATGCTGCCCGATTATATTGGCGGTTCAAAACAAAGGGAGAAACTTATACTCCGTGACACATATTATTACAAAACCGCAAAAATAGATTTGCTCAGAGAATGCAATGTTGAATCAATAGACATTGTAACGAAATCAGTCAGGCTTAACTGCAAAAAACAACTTGAGTATGACAAACTTCTTATAGCGACAGGTGCAAGTCAATTTATTCCGAAAATCGAGGGGCTAAAAGATGGAGATTTTTTTACGCTCAACTCACTCAGTGATGCAGATAAAATAAGACAAGAAGCCAAAAGCGGTAAAAGTGCTGTGATTGTGGGCGCAGGACTTACAGGAATTGAGATAAGTCTTGCATTAAAAAAGTCAGGAATGAATGTAACAATAATTGACAGAGAAAAAGGTTTATTATGCAACCAGTTGGATGCTTACTCTTCAAAGGTTTTGGAAGATGCATTGAAAAGCAAAGACATACGGATAATACAGGGGAATACTGTAAAGAAAGTATTGTGCGAAGAGGAAAAGAAAGTTTTTCTTGAAGACAATACTATGTTGTTCTTTGACATGCTTATTATTTCCTCAGGGACAAGACCTAATATTAAACAGGCGCGGGATGCAGGCATTGAATGCAAAAAAGGAATCTTAGTCGATGAATATTCCCGAACGTCTGTAAAGGACGTATTTGCAGCCGGAGATGTTTCGGAATTTTCAAACGGAGCTAAAGATGGATATGCGACAGGTTATATTTGGCCGAATGCAATGGCGCAGGGGAAATCTGCCGCTTTTAATATGGCTGGAATAGAACAGCCATTTTTATATACTGATGTAAAATTCAACCCCTTACAGCTCAGGGATATCCCCTTTATTTCGGCGGGTCTGATTTCACCGAAAGATGAAAACACAGAGGTTCTGACAAAACATGAAATAAATGATTATAGAAGAATAATTTTGATTGAAAATGTCGTAAAAGGATTCGTGCTTTTTGGAAATGCAAAACTGTTTGCCGAATATTTAAAATTATTCAGGACTCAAACGGATATAAGCGGTTTAAAGGGTAATTTACTGTGAAACAAGAAAGTTTACACTAAAAAAATAGTATGCTATAATTAACAAAGTTTGCAGATAATATTTTGATGTAAAGGCAGGGTTTGTATGAAACCATTATTTTCAGCAATCGGAGTAATTTTTAAAAGGCCTTTGGTCTTCGTATACATATCAATAATTACGCTGGTCTTTTGTGTTGTCGAGTATTACAATCCTGTAACCGGTGTTATTTCTGGTTTGAATTTAAAAGGCGGCATTAGTATTACAGACAGTTTTTTTACAATTGTTTCAATCATAATGAAGCCGTTGCATTACCCAAAAATGTTCCTCGTTTTAGCTATTGCCATTTTTGCCGCAGCAATAATTTTTGCAGCAGTTATGTCGGGGTATATGTTTGCCGTCAGTAATACCATTGAGAGGAGAAAACGTTCCCCCGGTGAATTAAGACAAGGGTTTAGGAAATATTTTTTCAGGATGTTTTTCCTGTCGTTATTTACAATGATAATCGGATTAATTTTTATAGTAGCCTTAATAGTGTCGCTAATTCCTGCGTTTTATATATTTAAATCAACAAAGGAGGCAACGCTTGTACTCCCTTCATATGTTCCGGTTGTTCTGGCAATGTTGTCGGGTTTGATCGCATTCTTTTCAATAATTGTCTTTGAAGTCTATGTTTTGTTCCTGTACCCTTCGCTATTTGAAGGGGAAAAGAGACCTTATCATAATGGAAATGCTGTTGCAGGCAAAGCATTTTTAAATATGATTATCCCGCTTATGTTTTTTGATGCTGCATTGATTATCTTTCAAATAATTCTTTCACGGTTTACTGCGACCTATGTAATGCTCGCTATCAATTGGGTTTTCAAATCGATCTTTGTCAGCATATTCATAAGTTATATTTTTGCTTCCTTCAGAAAGTATAGAACGGCTGAAGAGGAATAATAGCTATATTCACCGGTATAATTTCTGTTATAATTTAATATGTAATAAAATTTAAACTGTTAAATGAGGCGGTGAATTTTTATGTATGATGTAGTTGTAATTGGACGCGGACCTGCGGGATATGCCACTTCTATTTATACTGCGAGAGCTAATTTAAATACTGTCATTATAGGTAAAAATGACAGTTTATTAAATAAAGCAGAAAAAATAGAAAACTATTTTGGCTTTGCCGAACCTGTATTGGGAAGCGATTTACTGAAGCGCGGAGAGGCACAGGCTAAAAGACTCGGTGTTCAAATTATCGAGGATGAAGTTATAGCGATTGCAAAAAACGATTTGTTCGAAGTTAAGACCGCAAATGCCACATATACCTGCAAAGCCTTGCTGATTGCGACAGGCCAGCCGCAGAAGAAGCTAAGTATTGAAAATATTCAAAAATTTGAAGGCAAGGGCATCAGCTATTGTTCGACATGCGATGGCTTTTTCTATAGAAATCTTAAAGTCGGAGTACTCGGGGCAAAAGATTTTGCATTAAATGAAGCAGTCGAGCTTAAGGTTCATACGAATGATATAACAATTTATACAAACGGTGCAGAGTTCGATTTAACTCCAGAATCTGAAAACAAAAAAGATCAGTTTAATATAAACAAGAAAAAAGTTGTAAAAGTTGATGGCGTAGATTCTCTACAGAAAATATATTTTGATGACGGCTCAAGCGAAGAACTTGACGGACTCTTTATAGCGAACGACAGTGCGTCGAGCATTGATTTTGCAAGGAGTCTGGGTATAATAACAGAAGGGAATTCGATTGTTGTTGATAAATTTCAAAAGACTAATTTTGACGGAATTTTTGCGGCAGGTGATTGTACCGGAGGATTCAAACAGGTTTCCACGGCAGTTGGAGAAGGCGCGATGGCGGCAAAAAAAATCTCAGAGTATATCAGAGAAACAAAACAAGCGCAGAAGTAAATTAGAAATCTTAACAAACTCATATGAGGTGCGACAAGGGGGCAAAACAATGCCGGACAGGAAAAGAATTGGTGTAATTTTTGGAGGACAATCAACCGAGCATGATATTTCAAGGATTTCAGCTCAATATATAATAAAAAATCTTAACAGAGAAAAATTTGATGTCATAATGTTCGGAATAACAAAAGACGGAAAATGGCTTTTGTATGACGGACCGGCTGAAAAGCTTGAAAGCGAAGAATGGCAGGAGATTGCAGAATCACAGTTAAAAGAGAAAGAACTGAAACAAATTGCAGATTCTGATTTAAATGTCGAAAATTCAATGGATATTTTAAATAGCGATATTGATGTTGTGTTCCCTGTACTTCACGGATGTATGGGAGAAGACGGAACTATTCAGGGATATTTTGAAATCGCCGGGATACCATATGTGGGCTCGGGTGTTCTTGGCTCTGCACTTTGCATGGACAAAGCGTATTCTAAAATAGTATTTGAAAAAGAAGGATTGCCTCAAGGAAAGTATGTTGTTTTTAGCAGGAAGCAGATTAACGAAAATACGGAATTTTTAGCTGAAAAGGTTGAGAAAATTCTTGAGTACCCATGCTTCGTAAAACCATCAAATGCCGGCTCTTCAGTAGGGGTAACGAAAGCTCATGACAGAAAAGAATTAATAGCGGCACTAAAATATGCTTCGAAATTTGATATAAGAGTGCTGGCAGAAGAGTTCATAAACGGCAGAGAAATAGAATGTGCAATACTTGGAAATGACGAACCGGTCGCATCTATAGTCGGAGAAATTTTACCGAGCAATGAATTTTATGATTTTGAAGCAAAATACATCAATGAAAAGTCAGCAACAGTTATTCCTGCGGATTTGTCTAAAGATACAATCCAAAAAATCAGAGACTACGCTGTCCGCGCATATAAAGCTGCCGACTGCGCAGGACTTTCCAGGGTTGATTTTTTTGTACACAAAAAAACAGGCGAAATTTATTTAAATGAAATAAACACGATGCCGGGATTTACAAGCATCAGCATGTATCCAAAACTTTGGGAGGCATCCGGTATTCCGTGCGAAGAACTGCTTGAAAGACTTATAAAACTTGCTCTCGAAAGACATGAAGACAATAAAAGAGCATTAAATATCTAGGCGGAACGAAAGACAAGGTTTCGGGTTGATGGAAAGATTGAGAATAAAATTGAGAATAAATATGATACATGATATAAATCGGAGGAATTTGAGATGGACAACAGACCAATAGGGATTTTTGATTCCGGGCTGGGTGGATTGACAGTACTAAAGGAAATGAGAAAACTGATGCCGCACGAAGACATGGTTTATTTCGGCGATTGCGGAAGAGTTCCCTATGGGACAAAATCAAAAGAAACAGTAATTAAATATACGATGCAGGACATTAAATTCTTGATGAGCAAAAATATTAAGATGATTATCATTGCATGCAATACAGCGAGCGCGTGCAGTTTTGAGCTTGTTAAAGGCACTTTGTCAATACCCGTTATTGAGGTTATAGATCCGGGTGCAAATGCAGCGGTCAGAGAATCGGCGAACAGGAAGATTGGTGTTATCGGTACGACAGGAACTGTGTCAAGCGGGATATACGAAAAAGAGATTATGAACCTGAATCCAAAAGCGGAAGTATATTCAGCCGCATGTCCTCTATTTGTTCCCCTTGCCGAAGAGGGTTGGTGGGATAATGAAATTGCCGTAAAAACGGCTGAAGAATATCTTGCACCGCTAAAAGAAAAAGAGATTGATACATTGGTTTTGGGCTGCACACATTATCCGCTGTTGCAAAAAACAATTGCGAAGGTTATGGGTGGAAATGTCAAGCTTGTGAATTCGGGATTTGAAGTAGCGAAGGTTGCCGAATCACTGTTAAAAGACTTGGATTTACAGTCGGGTTCTGATTCCAAGCAGACAAGCGAATTCTATACAAGTGACAGCACGGAGAAATTTGAATTGCTCGGAAGTTCATTTTTAGGTGAAAAAATCAGCTCGGCAAAAAAAATCGACATCGAAAAATATTAGAAATTCCATCTGTTTGAAATATATTTTCTATATGTGTTGACACTCGCAAATTGCAAATATAGAATAAAGAGAGGGTTTTAATTTTCATTGGGTTTAAATAAAAATTATATATATTGACAAATTTATTGGGGGTTTAATCATGGCAGTGAAGTACATATTTGTTACGGGCGGTGTTGTGTCGGGTTTGGGAAAGGGCATAACGGCAGCATCTTTAGGAAGACTTCTAAAGGCAAGAGGACTGAGGGTTACCCTCCAAAAATTTGACCCCTATTTGAATGTAGATCCCGGAACAATGAGCCCTTACCAGCACGGAGAAGTATTTGTCACAGACGACGGAGCTGAAACCGATTTAGATTTAGGTCACTATGAAAGATTCGTTGATGAAAACTTAAGCAAAAACAGCAATGTCACATCAGGTAAGATTTACTACTCAATTATCGGCAAGGAGAGGAAAGGCGATTTCCTCGGAGGAACGGTTCAGGTTATACCACATGTAACCAAAGAAATCAAAGACAGAATTTATATAGTCGGAAAATCGGATCGTACGGATGTTGTTATTACAGAAATCGGCGGAACAGTCGGCGATATCGAAAGTTTGCCATTCTTGGAAGCAATCAGACAGGTTTCAACGGAAATCGGAAGAGAAAATGTTATGTACATTCACGTAACACTTGTTCCGTATCTTGCAAAATCGGGTGAGTTGAAAACCAAGCCTACGCAGCATAGTGTCAAAGAGCTGCGAAGCCTTGGCATCCAGCCGGATATTATTGTGTGCAGAACTGAAAAACAGCTTTCAAAAGATATAAAGGATAAAGTGAGCCTTTTCTGCAATATACCTTGCGAGTGCGTTATTCAGAATCTTGATGCAGAGATACTGTATGAGGTTCCGTTAATGATGGAGAAAGAGGGCTTGTCGGGAATAGTATGCAAACGTCTTGGACTCATCGATTGCAAGGAACCGGACTTAACCGAATGGAGCGAGATGGTTGAAAAGCAGAGAAATCTCAGCAAGACTGTGACCATTGCCCTTGCAGGGAAATATGTTGAGTTGCATGACGCATATCTAAGTATTGTAGAAGCATTGAAGCACGGCGGAATCGCAAATGATGCAGACATTAAAATCAAGTGGGTAAATTCGGAATATATCAATGAAGAAAATGTAAACAACTATTTGCAAAAAGTCGACGGAATTCTTGTTCCGGGCGGATTTGGAGACAGAGGAATCGAAGGGAAAATTCTTGCGATTAAATATGCCCGTGAAAATAAAGTGCCTTATCTCGGAATATGCCTCGGAATGCAAATGGCTGTTGTTGAATTTGCAAGAAATGTTTTAAAATTCGAAAAAGCAGACAGTTCGGAATTTAACGCTGAAAGTCCTTACCCGGTAATAGACCTTATGCCCGAGCAAAGAGATGTTGACGAAAAGGGCGGGACGATGAGGCTTGGCCTGTATCCGTGTAAAATCAAGAAGGATACCAAAATCGAAGGTGTTTATAATCAGGAACTTATATATGAGAGACACAGACACAGATTTGAGTTTAACAACGAATATAGACGCAATTTTGAGACAAAGGGCATGGTCTTATCGGGAATGTCGCCAAGCGACAGACTCGTTGAAGCAATTGAATTGAAGGACCATCCGTGGTTCGTCGGAGTCCAGTTCCATCCTGAATTCAAATCAAGGCCAAACAGAGCTCATCCGCTCTTCAGAGAATTTATCAAAGCTGCGATTGTGAAACAAGAAGGCGAATAAAGCAATAAAATTCCGAAAAAACTATTTAAGGTATTTCCCATAGGATTCTATGCTCGAAATACCTTTTTTACTGCTCGGGAAAGCATTGCGAAAGGTTGTTTTCACAGACCTGCTGTGCTATACTGTCATAGGAAGTTTCATATTTTTTCATATAAACAGGAGTATAAGATTGAGCAAATCAGACCAAAAATCAACACCGCTTTTCGATGCGGTAAAAAAATATGTTGACGATAAAGTTGTTCAGTTCCATGTGCCGGGTCACAAGCAAGGGCGCGGGATTCAGGAATTTACAGATTATATCGGCGAAAAAGCTCTGCAGATGGACGCAAACGGTATGGACGATTTGGACTATCTGAACAATCCGTCAACCGTAATTAAAGAAGCTGAAAAACTCATGGCCCAGGCCTTTGGCGCACAATACGCATATTTTTTAATAAACGGAAGCACCTCGGGAGTTCATGCGATGATAATGAGCGCATGCGAACCGGGAGATAAAATTATTATTCCGAGAAACGCACATAAGTCGACAATCGGAGGAATTATACTAAGCGGCGCAATGCCTGTATTTGTGCAGCCTGAGATAAATGAAAAGTACGGAATTGCGACGGGAATGTCAGAAGAAAGCTTAAAAAAAGCAATAAAGGAAAATCCTCACGCAAAAGCAGTTTATATTATAAATCCGACGTATTACGGAGTCGCGTCTGACCTTAAGACTTTAGTCAGAACAGCCCACAGGCACGATATGTCGGTGCTTGTTGACGAAGCCCACGGTGCGCACATGACTTTCCACGACAGTTTTCCTCTTACGGCGATGGAGGTCGGAGCGGATATGAGCACATTGAGCATTCATAAAACCGTGGGTTCCATGACACAGAGTTCTGCACTTTTGCTACGGGGAAACAGGGTTGCACCGGAAAAGGTAAATCAGATTTTAAGTCTGCTGACAACGTCAAGCGCTTCGTATCTCTTAATGAGCTCGCTTGATTTGGCGAGAAAACAAATAGCTACAAAAGGCAATGAAATGCTTGAAGAAACCTTAAAGCTTGCGAGATGGGCAAGAAGCGAGATAAATAAAATTGACGGACTTCATGCTTTTGGCAATGAGCTCAAAGGGTCTCCGGGCTGTTTTGATTTTGATGAAACGAAACTGGGTATATATGTCCATAAGCTTGGATATACCGGATACGAAATGGAAGCCAAATTGAGACACGAATATAATATTCAAATTGAATTATCCGATATGAACAACATTCTTGCAATTGTGAGCATAGGCGACAGAAAGCAGGACCTTGAGGTACTTGTGAACGCATTGAGAGATATATCTTCAAAGTCCAAGAAAATCGAATCGCGAAAGAGCATAGCAATTCCTCATAATCCTAAAATGATAGTTTCGCCGAGAGATGCTTTCTATAGCACGAAAAAAGTGGTTGCGCTCGAAGATTCAGAAGGCGAGATAGCCGGTGAGATGGTAATGGCTTACCCTCCGGGGATACCGGTATTATGCTTTGGGGAAAGAATTACAAAAGATATAATTGAATACATAAAATTATTGAAGCATGAGAAATGCGAACTGCAAGGAGCATCCGACCCGCATGTTGATTTCTTGAGAGTACTCGGAAGCGAATAAATCGGGAGTTTAGAGAGACGAATAATTAGTTTAGTTACAGTTTGTTCACGGTTTATTTAAATTTATATAATATAATCAAAGTAAGGAATAAATGATTTAAAAATGCAGGGAGGAAAATCATGATTGAAATACTAAATTTGACTAAGAAATTCGGTCAGATAAAAGCTGTTGACAACATATCTTTTACGGTTAACAAGGGTGAAGTTTTAGGTTTTCTCGGTCCTAACGGTGCAGGAAAAACTACTACCATGAATATTTTAACCGGTTTTATTTCTTCAACCGAAGGAACCGTGAAAATTGACGGATTTGATATAATGGATAATCCCAAAGAGGTTAAAAAACGTATCGGTTATATGCCGGAACAGCCGCCCCTCTACATGGATATGACAGTTATTGAGTATCTGACTTTCATAAGCGAGTTAAAATTAGTCGACAAAAAATCTCGAAAAAAGCAAATTGATGATATTTTAAAACTCGTCAGAATTTCAGATATCAAAAAAAGACTCATCAAAAACTTGTCAAAAGGATACAAGCAAAGGGTTGGATTTGCGCAGACGCTGATCGGAAATCCTGAGGTTCTGATTTTGGATGAACCTACAGTCGGACTAGACCCAAAACAAATTATTGAGATAAGAAAACTTATAAAACTTCTTGGGCAGGACCACACGATTATTCTTAGTTCGCACATTCTTCCGGAAGTAAGCGCAATATGCGACAGAGTTGTAATTATTGACAAGGGCAGGATTGTTGCAATTGATACGCCTGAGAATCTTGCAAGGGGTATCGGCCCGTCTACAAGCATTTCAATGAAAATTGAAGGGCCTAGAATGGATATAGAAAAAATTATAAAGGGTATTTACGGTGTCAAAAGTATTAAAGTTAAATCAACAGGGAGCAAAGAAATAAACGAATTTATCGCCGAAACAATAAAGGACACAGATATAAGAAAACCTTTATTCTTCGAACTTGCAAAGCACAATTTCCCGCTGCTTGAATCATCAACTCTTGATGCTTCCCTGGAAGATGTGTTCCTGCAGTTGACAACTCAAGAGAAGGGGGTTAAATAGGCTATGTTTTCAATTTATAAAAAAGAAGTCAAATCATATTTTTATTCGCCGATAGCTTATATCATGATTGGACTGTTTGTTTTGATAGTGGCAATTTTCTATTTTTCATCGAATATTATCGGATTGTCGTCAAATTTCAGTGATACAATTGCTGCCACGAGCTTTTTGCTTATAATTATAATACCGATTCTGACAATGAGGCTTATTGCCGAGGACAGAAAGAGCGGAGTTGAGGTTGTTCTTCTGACTTCACCCACCTCAATCGGGAAAATTATTATCGGAAAATATCTTGCGACTTTAACTGTATTTTTAATGATGACGATAATTACAATTATTTTCCCGGTTATTATGAGCTTTTTTGGGACCGTGTCGTTAGCTCAGATTATTTCTACATATTTGGGTTTCGTTCTATTGGGCGTAGCTTTCATTGCAATCGGAATTTTCGCATCATCACTAACAGAAAATCAAATAGTGGCGGTTGTTATAAGTTTTGTTATATTGCTGGTTATGTGGATGGTGGGACCAATCGGAACGTACGCGGGAGGAATTCTGGCAACCGTTTTAACCTGGGTGTCGCTGCCTGTCAAGTTTAGTAATTTTACTTCCGGAATTTTGGACCTAAGCGATATAATTTATTTTTTAAGCTTTGCCGGCCTGTTTATTTTCCTTACTATTAGAATGATAGAAAGAAGACGTTGGAGTCAGGGGTGATATAGATGAATAAAATAAAAGGATTTTTTAAATCAATAAACACGAAAAGTTTAAAATACGGATCTATTTCCGCAGTTTTGACGATTGTCGTAATTGCGCTTGTAATAATTGTTAATTTGATTGTGAATTCGATGGCTACAAACAATGTTTTGCCTATGAAATGGGATTTAAGCGCCAATCAAATATATTCACTCGACAATAAATCCATAGATATCTTAAAAGCCCTAAATAAAGATATCGAAATTTATGCCCTCTATAGTGAGTCCGAAGCGCAAAAAAGTTCTGTAATCTTACAGGTAAAAGAGGTGCTTCAGCAATATGAAAAATATTCGACGCATATAAAGGTGATTTATGTTGACCCTGATTTGGAACCGGGAATAACTTCAAAACTTGACCCTACAGGAACCAATGGTCTTTCAAAGGGTAACTTTGTTGTTATAAGCGGCAAAAAAACAAGAGTTTTAACCAACGATGATATTACGGTTGCAGTATATGATGAAAACACAGGAGAGCAAACTGATGCAAGATTTGTCGGAGAGCAGAGTTTTACAGGGGCAATTAAATATGTTATCTCCGATTTTACACCGGTTATATATTTCTTGAGCGGTCACGGCGAAGGCGGTCTTGATACAAATTATACAATAATAAAAAAACAGCTGCAGGCAAATAATTATGATGTGAAATCGGTTAACCTCATTGTAACGAAAAAAATACCCTCAGATGCAAAGATTCTTATGATACCGGGACCGAAAGCCGATTTAACACCGGCTGAAAAGGCTTCGATTTCCGAGTTTTTGAACAATGGGGGCAAGGCCGTGTTCATGTTCGACTATCTTGAATCAAAGGTCAAATTCCCTGAATTTGAAAGCCTCTTAACATCATACAATATAGGAATTGATTATGATAAGGTCAAGGAAAATGACAGCTCAATGACTGCACAGGGAGACCCTTTCTCGTTCCTGTTAAATATTCCTGCAAATGATGTTATAACCGTGCCGTCTCAAATGGTTCTGTCGAATTCAAGAAGCATCGGCATACTTTCAAATGCAAAGAGCACATTGACTGTCACATCGCTTGTGAAAACAAGTGATAAGGCAGTTGGGATTCAGATAGATAAATCAAACGGTAATAATATAAATGGTCCTTTGAATCTTGCCGTCGCAGCTGAAAACAAAGGAACTGAAAAGGCTTCAAAAGTAATTGTCATGGGGAATGCATATTTCATCTCCGATGAAGCGGCAAACCAAAGCGGCCAATACTACCAATATGGCAACGACTTCTTCACGCAGGCAATGAATTGGATGATTGACCAGACGGACAGTGTTGTGATCGATTCAAAGAGTTATTTACCGACAGCCTTGACGATAAGCGATGCCCAGGTTCAATTAATCGGTATTCTGACCGTGCTGGTCTTCCCGTTACTAATATTGGGTACAGGATTATTTGTTTGGTTAAGGAGGAGGCATCTATGAAACCTTATAAAAGTGTTATCATAGTTGTATTGGTTTTGGCAATTTTGACAACAGCATATATTCTTATTAAGGATAAAAAGGGAACGAACAATAATAACAACAGTACGACTGATACCGGTCAAATCACAAAACTGACCGATCTTAATATAGATTCCATTTCAGAATTTACTATTAAAAATACTTATGGAACATTCAACTTTGTTGAGTCTGACGAAAAATGGGTCATATCTGACAAGAAGGAAATAGCGTTAAATCAATCCATAATTGTAAACAATATTATAGGACAGATGGCTGCTATTTCATCAACCGCCATTGTCACAGATAATGCGGGAGATGTTGCAACTTATGGATTCGGTCCCAAAAACAATCAGATGACTTTGAAAATCAAACTAAGCGACGGCAGTGTGAAAGAACTTGAAATCGGCAAACGCAATTTCTCAAAGGAAAGCAATTATGCAAGATATCCGGGAAGTACAAAAATATTTCTTGTAGATTCATTTGTTTATGACACATTCGAGTTTTCTCTGGAAGCAATTCGGGATACCTTGATTTTCAATATCGATATAGGCGATATTGCCGCATATTCTTTAACTAAAAAGGGCGTGCTTGTATACAATATAAGCAAATTAGAATCCGGCGGTTGGGTAATTGACAGACCTGTTGTTGCAAACGCTGATACAAAGGTGCTTTCGACAATATTTGAAACATTGACAGGATTAAGCAAGATAAACATAATTGAAAACAATGCAAAAAACTTAAGTAAATACGGACTCGATAAACCCTCATATAAGATTGAAATAACTCATAAGACCGGAAAAATTGTTCTTATTCTTGGAGACATGAAAGTTTCAGGATCGGAAATTTATGCGAAGCTTGGAGATTCAAATGAAATATTTACGATGGATATTTCGGGTTTAAATTTTATAGATAAGCCTGTCAATGAAGTGATGGATATATATGTGTACCAGGTTCCAATCGGAACCGTATCGAATGTCAGGGTGAGCATGGATGGGCATGTGACCAATCTTGGAATAGTATCAGACGGAAACAATTTCGACAAGGATACATTCACTGTGAATGGCAAGGATGCATCGAAGAGCGACAGCGACGGCAGACAGCTGGCGAGATTATATTATCAGGCTTTGATTGATTTAAGAAGAATGGAAGCAATCAATACGACTGCAAAACCAAGCGGGAAAGTCGAAGTCACGATAACATATACTTTGGAAATCTCTCCTTATACAATGAAAATCGAGTTGATATCAAAGGACAGTAAATATTTTTATATTATGAAAAACGGAAAATTCTCCGGTTTTACGATGAAAAAAAATCAGCTTAATAGTACGGAAGGCGTAAGAGACATATATACAAAACTGATGAAAATGATAAAATAATACTAATGACAAATGTGGAGTGGATTATATGAAAAAAGGCAAGCTGAACATTATTGTTTTTATATTGTCCCTGTCGCTTATTATTACAATCGGAATTTATGCGTATTCAACAAATCAAGAATCAACGGTAACGGTACAAACACTTCAGACAACACGTTAACCGGTGCTTCGCTGTCATCCGTCATGGAAAGCGATTACGATGTCAACGAGGAGACTGAGTTTGGCGTCTGCAATGGTTATATAGTTGAATGTACAAAAAATGGCGTCAAATGGATTGACAAAGAAGGACATGAAAAAGCCAGTCTGATTTTACCTTTAGATAACCCCATATTAAAAATTTCGGATTCAAATATCTTGATTGTAAATATAGATGGACGAGATGTTTACTCAATTGAAGGCTTTAAAGTGAAATGGCAAAAAACTTTGGATGATGTTGATCTCATTGAAAACAGCATAATTAACGCAGATATTGATGATTCGGGTTATGTGACCGTAATCCAAAAAGCAAAAAGACAGAAGGGCGCAGTTACATTGATTGATCCGGACGGTAACGTCGTTTTTACACAGGGAAAGGGAGAGGATTTTGTTTTATCTGCTCTGATTTCTCCCGATTCAAAGCAAATGATGATGAATACGTATAATACAACCGGAATAACCGTAAATTCGACACTTCAATTCATAGATGTTTCAAAAATCCAGGAAAATAACGGGGTACCGTTTGTTCAAATCCCAAGAAACGACACAGTATTTTCCTTTATCAGATTTCTGAACGGAAACAATGTAATCGCAGCCGGCGAAAATTTTATCAGTTGTTATAATAGTGATAAAAGACAGGATTGGGAATTAAAACTTAAGAAAGTTTACAGTGTAGACTGTGCGTATGACAAATACATAATTGCGGCAGTCAAAAGCGACAGCAAAAATATAAAAATCGGAAGCATTAAAACTGATATAGTTACCTACGAATTCAACGGAACAGTTCGTTCCACATTCAGTCTCAATGAAGGAGTGATAAATATAAAAGCATTCAACGGATTAATAGCTGTAAATACGGGAAGACAGGTAGTGATGACCGATGTAAACGGTAATTTAGTCGGCAATTATTCTTCAAAAATGGATATAAATCAAGTTGAATTTTTAGACGGAAGCAACGCTGTTGTTATTACGAAAGGCACCATTAATGTTGTAAATTTTTAATAGGGAGGCGCTTTTTTGATAAACTGGGCGGATATTGTAGTAATCTTATTGATTTTGGGATTTGCTGTAATAGGTCTTTTAAATGGATTCATCTTTTCGATTTTCAGAATAGCGTCATTTTTTATTTCAATTTTTCTTGCAATAACATTTTATCCTCTATTGTCGGGCCTGTTAATGAAAACTCCTTTATACAGCAGCATAAATGCTTCAATTTTAAAAAATCTTCTTCATCAGCAAGTGCAATCACTGTCAACGTTTCCCGGAAACACAAGCGTTGCGGACGGAATCGTCAACAACATGAGTATCCCGGGGTTCTTGAAAGAGACTGTAAAAAGCAATATTCCCGACTTCTCAAAGCTAATCGATGTGCAAAAAATAATGGAGTCAGTCAGCGCCGAGCTTACGAAGATGATAATCGGAGTTATAAGTTTGATATTGCTGTTCATTTTAATCAGGGTTGGCATGATTTTTGCGAAGTTCCTGTTAAAAGGAGTTGCCAAACTGCCTGTATTCAAACAGATTAATAAGGTTTCAGGCTTTTTTTTGGGCGCATTTGAAGGTGTTTTATTTGTATACATTATATGCGCAATCCTTGCGATATTCAATACTGCGGCAATATTTAAAGATGTATTCGCACAAATCAACAATTCTGTCATTGCGGGTTACTTTTATCAGCATAATTTCATTATAGATATAATGTTTCCAAAATAAATCAAAAAACGTAAGATTTCTATGCAAAAATATGGTATAAATAATT
>JBAZRJ010000033.1:7681-21452 GCA_041662985.1 Clostridia bacterium | reverse complement strand
CAGTTGCAATTATATATTTCTCTCCTGCCATACTAAAAATACCGCCTTTCAAAAACTAATATGATAAGCCCTTCATATTGATATATTAAAGCATATTATTATAAAAAAGCAAATAATTTTTTAATTTTATATTGCAATTAGTATTTATTGATGCTATAATTTTTTATAATATTAAATATATTTTATAAGTGATGGCGCTTATCGGAAATTTCTTTCCGACCTATGCGCTTTTTTTATTTCCTTGAATCCCAACGAAGTGATTCAAAAAAACTTTAGGAGGGGTTTCTTTATGAAAAGAAAATTTTTTACATCATTATTCATTGTTTTAACATTAGTTAGTTTCCCAATTTTAACATTTGCGGAAGGTCCCGGAAAAATCGACACAGGAGACACATCATTCATTATCTTTGCGTCAGCTCTTGTGTTTTTAATGACTCCGGGGGTTGCACTTTTTTACGGCGGTATGGTCAGAAAGAAGAATGTTCTGAACACAATGATGAATTCCTTTACAATCATAGCTCTTGTCTCGATTCAGTGGGTTCTCATAGGTTACACGCTCGCTTTCGGTCCGGACACCTTCCATATTTTCGGTGGCCTGAAGTATCTTGGTTTGAACGAAATTGGGATTATTCCGAATTCTATTTACGCCGCAACAATCCCTCACGGTGCTTTTGTCGTATTCCAAATGATGTTTGCAATAATAACTCCTGCATTGATAACGGGTTCTTTTGCCGAACGGATGCGGTTTCCGGCTTTCATAATTTTCGTGCTGTTATGGTCGACATTGGTTTACGATCCTCTTGCTCACTGGGTTTGGGGTGTTGGCGGCTGGCTGAGAAATCTGGGGACTCTTGATTTTGCGGGGGGAACAGTCGTGCATATAAGTGCCGGGATTTCAGGGCTTGTGGTTGCGGTGATTCTCGGGGCGAGAAGCGGCCATAAGAAAGTAAAAATGCTGCCTCACAATATTCCTTTTGTAATGATAGGAGCATCACTGCTCTGGTTCGGATGGTTTGGATTTAATGCAGGAAGTGCTTTGAGTGCAGGGTCACTCGCATTGAGCGCTTTTATTACAACAAACACAGCAGCGGCTGCCGCTGTTATATCATGGCTGATTGTCGAATGGAGCATTCAAGGCAAACCAACTCTTATGGGAGCATCAACCGGTGCGGTTGTAGGTCTTGTTGCAATAACTCCTGCTGCAGGGTTTGTAACACCTTTTGCGGCAATTATCATCGGTCTTATAGTAAGTCCAATCTGTTATTTTGCAGTCAGCTTTGTTAAAAGCAAATTTAAATATGATGACTCTCTTGACGCATTCGGATGCCATGGAGTCGGAGGTATCGTCGGTGCTCTTGCGACAGGCCTCTTTGCAACAAAATCAGTCAATCCCGCAGGTGCTGACGGTTTGTTTTACGGAAACCCGTCACAGTTGCTGGTTCAAGGTTTGGCCGTTTTAGTAACTATTGTTTTCTCCGGCTTAATGTCGTTTTTAATTATTAAAGGAATTGCATTATTCACGCCAATAAGAGTTTCCGTCAAGGAAGAAGAAAAGGGTCTTGACTTGACCACACACGGTGAGGATGCATATGCGGATACATTACCCGTTGTCAATAAGAAATTTCAATTTGAACATCTTGACACAAAACCTCTAAATACTGTAAAATTGGGAAGGCCAACAACCCAACCTAAAAAAGTTAAGAGGACAAAAAATGCAGGATTTAAAGAAAACAATATCAAGTGAAGCAGCCAGGAGAAAAACATTCGCAATTATTTCACATCCTGACGCAGGTAAGACAACAATGACCGAGAAGCTTTTATTATACGGAGGCGCAATCAGGCTGGCAGGTTCGGTCAAAGCAAGAAAAGCCAATAAATACGCTGTTTCCGATTGGATGGACATTGAAAAACAAAGAGGAATCTCTGTAACTTCAAGTGTTCTCCAATTTGAATATAATGATTACTGCATAAATATCCTGGATACTCCCGGACATCAGGATTTCAGTGAAGATACTTACAGGACTCTCATCGCTGCCGATAGCGCAGTCATGCTAATCGATGGTGCAAAGGGTGTTGAAGCACAGACAATTAAGCTTTTCCAGGTTTGTAAAATGAGAGGTATTCCGATTTTCACCTTCATTAATAAGATGGACAGAGCAAGCAAAGATCCTTTTGAGCTAATGGAAGAACTTGAAAATGTTTTGGGCATCAGATCTTATCCTATGAATTGGCCGATTGGTACAGAAGGTGATTTTAAAGGCATTTATAACAGAGAACTTGCTGAAATCGAACTGTTTAATGGCGGCAATCATGGTCAAACAGCCGTAACCTCAACCATTGGCAAGGTCGATGATGATGTCTTTGCAAATTTATTGGGTGAACACTATCATAAAAAGCTTTGTAATGATATCGAACTTCTTGATATGGCAGGCGATATGTTTGACAGGAAAAAAGTTGCCGACGGTGAATTAACTCCTTTGTTCTTCGGCAGTGCAATGACCAATTTCGGAGTTCAGCCCTTTTTGGAGGGATTCCTTAAATTGGCTCCGGGTCCCGGAATACGTGTCGCTTCGACCGGTAATGTCGAAGCCGGTGATGAAAGTTTTACGGGCTTTGTATTTAAGGTTCAGGCAAATATGAATCCTACACACAGGGACAGACTCGCTTTTGTCAGAATTTGTTCCGGTTGCTACAAAAAAGGTATGTCGGTTTATCATGTGCGTGAGGGAAAACAGATAAAACTTACGCAGCCGCAGCAATTTTTGGCTCAGGAGCGGACAATAGTCGAAAAGGCATTCCCCGGAGATATTGTAGGTCTTTTTGATCCCGGTATTTTCAGAATCGGAGATACTCTTTCCGAATCAAATAAACTGCTTAAATTTGAAGGCATTCCTCTGTTCCCGGCTGAGCACTTCGCAAGAATTTCCGCAGGTGATTCTATGAAACGCAAACAATTTATGAAGGGTATAACCGAGCTTTCCGAAGAAGGAGCAATACAGGTATTCAAACAAGTCGATATAGGCATTGAAGCCTTAATCGTCGGTGCTGTAGGCGTTTTGCAATTTGAAGTTCTGGAACACAGATTAAGAAATGAATACGGAGTAGATTTAAAAATCCAGCATCTCCCGCAAAAGATCGCAAGATGGCTGAGCGAAGACTCTCCTGACCCAAGAACACTTACTTTGAACGGTTCAACTTTGGTCGTCGCAGATAAAGCGGGAAAATATGTTCTTGTATTTGAGAATGAATGGTCTCTTAATTGGGCGTTGGATAAAAATAAGAAACTAAAGCTTCTTGAGATATCAAAAAATTAAACCAACATCCCCGCTTTAATCTTATCCGAAATCTCTTTGCCCAATAAAACCTCGACTAGCTTTAGTGAAAACTCTATCGCTGTTCCGGGTCCCTTTGAGGTAATAATATTCTTATCGTGAACAACTCTTTCATCTTTTATAACCGCTCCCGGCAAATCGCATTCCAAACCTGCGTAGCAGATAGCCTGTCTTCCTTTTAGTATCCCTATTTTACCGAGAACCAACGGTCCTGCACAAATTGCCGCCAAATATTTTCCTTTTTCATTAAATTCAGATAATAACGATGTAAGTTCGCCATGTGCCGAAAGATTTTGGGAACCGAGCATTCCGCCCGGAATCACAAGCATTTCGGCATTTTCGAATAATTTCCTGTCAAAAAGCAAATCAGCAACCACCTTTATCCCGCTTCTTCCGATGACTTCCTTGTTATCTGAAATCGAAACACTTTTTATATCAATCCTGCCTCTCCTTAAAGTGTCAATAACCGCAATTGCCTCAATTTCCTCGAATCCCTCTGCCAGAAATATATAAACACTCATAACAAATGACCCCCGCAATCTTTATTATTCGTATTAAGTATCGAATCTAACAAATCGAATTTAATAATCGAATTTAATAATCAAATTTTTAAACTGATACTTACTGATGCTTTCTAATACTTATTAAAATGGATTTTGATATCCGACAAATCCTTCTCCTCATGCTCTGTTTTTTCTTCGGCAGGATATCCTATTGCAATCATACATTCAACGCAGTAATTTTCGGGGATTTCAAGTAAATCCGCGATATATTTATCCGCTGATTCATTTTCCGAATGCATTCTATCTCTGACATGTATCCAGCATGACGCAAGTTCAAGGCTTTGAGCCGAGAGTTGAATTATTGCTGCCGCAATAGTTGCATCCTCAATCCATATATCAGATGCTCCCCTGTCAGCAATCACAACTATTCCAAGAGGTGCTCCCACTAAAAATCTCGAGTTGTTTTGCCTGCAATCCGAGAGCTTTTGTAACAGAGTTCTGTCAGTCACAGCAATAAATTCCCATGGCTTTCTGGCTCTTGATGACGGCGACATTAAAGCGCTTTTCAGAATTGTATCTATCTTTTCTTTTTCAACATCCCTGCTTTGAAATTTCCTGATGCTTCTTCTGCTTTTCAACATATCGTAAAACATATTTCTGCCTCCAATCACAGTATTAACCTCCGTCTGTTCTTTCCCGGAGAACCGTCCACGCTTTTTAAGAGCCGTTCCCGCTAACCGAGTCTTTGCTCGATCAATGCCGCAAGTTCCTGTGCTTTTTCTGTTATATATTCGGGATTCTTACCCTCAATCATCACTCTGACCAGGGGTTCGGTTCCCGACGGACGTATAAGCACACGTCCTTGCCCGTTAAATTCAGCCTCAAGCTTATTGCATTTATCTGAGATTAGTTCATCATCCATGAAGACCAGCTTATTTTCGTTTTTAACCTTTGCGTTTCTTAAAACCTGCGGCATAATGCTCATTACAGATGCAAGCGATGAAAGTTTTTTACCCGTTTCCTTGAGAATTGACAAAAGGTTAAGTGCTGTAATCAGGCCGTCCCCTGTCGTATTGTAATCCAAAAATATTATGTGTCCGGACTGCTCGCCGCCAAGAGTATAGCCATGTTCTATCATTTCCTCAAGAACATATCTGTCTCCGACATTTGTCCTAACCACTTCAATACCTTCCCGTTTTGCCATAATTTCAAACCCGAGATTGCTCATGACTGTCGAAACAATGGTGTTTTTCGCAAGTTTCCCTTTTCTCTTCATATCAAGACCAATAATGGCCATTATTTGGTCACCGTCAACTATAGTTCCTTTTTCATCCACAGCAAGCATTCTGTCTGCATCTCCATCAAATGCGATACCAATATCCGCATTATTTTCTATGACACATTGCTGCAGTTTTCTTAAGTCAGTGGAACCGCACTCTTTGTTGATATTTGTTCCGTCAGGTTTATTGCTGACTGTAATGACTTCGGCGCCTAGTTCGGCAAAGGTTTTAGGTGCAATTTTATATGCCGCTCCGTTTGCGCAATCCGCAACAACCTTTATCCCCCTGAGGTCAGAATTTATTGTACCTTTTGCAAACGCAATGTAGTCTTCCGGAGCAGACTCCTTTGCAGTTCTGGTCCCGATTTTTTCACCCGTCGGTTTCGGTAAAACTTCACTGTTATTTTGAATTATAGATTCAATTCTGATTTCTGTTTCATCCGATAGCTTATAGCCTTTGCTGTTAAAAAATTTGATTCCGTTAAACTCAAAAGGATTATGGGAAGCAGATATTACAATTCCTGCATCTGCATTATAAAGCCCGGTCAAATATGCAACAGCAGGTGTAGGTATTACACCCAGACAAATTGCCTTGGCACCGACCGAGCAAATGCCCGCAACAATTGCAGACTCAAGCAAATCTCCCGAAATGCGAGTATCCATTCCCACTAAAATTTTTGCTGTATGTTTTGAATCCGAAGAAAGTACAAACGCACCCGCCTGACCAAGTTTATAAGCCAAATCCGCAGTCAATTCCAGATTTGCAATTCCGCGAACTCCGTCTGTGCCAAAAAGTCTGCCCATCAAAATGCCCCCTAATACAATTACTTTTCGGATATAATTATTTTGACTTTATAATCGTCCACCGTTTTAACATTTGCCGGCAACGAAAAGGTTAATAATAGATTATATTCCCCTGATTTTAGCTTATTCACATCGACCATTGCAGTTAAATTGGAATCTGAGATGTTATCGATTAAGTTCTTTGTGCCCTTTAATTTGACGCTGAAACCGTTTTCCTTTATTCTGTAGGACAATGAATTATCCGATACCGTATTTATAATCCGAATCTGGCTTTGTCCAATATAAAATGTTTTTTCGGATGTCTGTTCGATTCCATTATTGTTTTTATCAAGTACAATAAACCATAATGTTGCTGCCATCAGAACAGAAACAATTTTTAGAAAAATATTATGTCTAATATTTAATTTCATTTGTCTTTGACCCTCCATAAAGTAATCCTCTTTGAGGCTGTCACTTTATCCAAAAGATTTTTGTTTAGTGCTTTTCTGAGAGTATCGGAATTTAGATTTCTTGATAATCCTCCGTTTAATGCGAAGGAAATTTGTCCTGTCTCTTCGGATACGACGATTGCAATAGAATCGGAAACCTCAGTGATTCCGAGTGCCGCCCTATGACGTGTTCCAAGCTCTTTGCTCAAATTAGGATTATCTGTTAAAGGCAAAAAGCAGGATGCCGCCTTAATCATATTTGATCTGATTATTACAGCACCGTCATGCAAAGGGGTATTCGGGGTGAAAATATTTATCAGAAGTTCACAAGTCAATTTAGAATCAAGCTCGGTTCCTGTATTAATTATTTCGCCGAGCCGTGTTTTTCTCTCGATTACGATGAGCGCACCTGTAAGAGTTTCGGACATTTGAGTTGCCGCCTTGACGATCTCCTCTATCATGGCCGTCGTTTTAATGAGATTTCTTTCTTCTCCGGCAGAAAATATGTCCTTAAAATTGCTGCGTCCTATATGTTCAAGACCACGTCTCAGTTCGGGCTGGAATATTACGATCAGTGCAATTGCAATGTATTGAATTGTATTATTCAATAAAAATGCAATAGTCTTTAAACCAAGAAATCCGCTTAAAAGAGCCGCCACAAGAATAACAAGAATACCCTTTAACAACTGCCATGCGCGTGTTTCTTTAACCAGCATGGTTACTTTATAAATTACGAATGCAACAATGCTGATATCAACAACGGCTCTGATTATCTCTATTGGATTATTAAAACCTGTATAGGTTGTAATATAATCTATTATTGATTTGAAATTCAGATTACTGAAAAACTCTGCCAAGAAACCACACTCCTGAATCAGATTCTAATATCTAATATTGAAACTTCCTACTTACCGGAAGCAATTCCGACAACTATCGCAGCAATAATCGTCAAACCGAATGCCAATACCGTCAAAAGTGCAATTAATTTAACCCATTTCCTGTCCATTTAAAATTCACTTCCCGTTCTTTGTTTTATATAATATCAGCCGTAGACAATCTGTATTATTATACCTGCGGCTATGCTGACCGATAATAAAATGCCCGTGATTCTCAATGAATCCTTAATCTTGTTCTCCTTAAATAATACCAGTAATCCGAGTCCTGCGCTAGATGACAACCCTGCAATTACAGAACCAAAACTCAGTCCTCCGGACAGAAACATTTGTGTTATTACAACCGATGCCGCACAATTTGGTATTAATCCGAATAATGCCGCAAATACCGGTTGGAAGATACTGTGCCCCAATAAAAAATTGTTTAAATTTTCAGGTCCGACTCTGAATATTATATAATTTAATAACAGCGAGGTTATAAATATGAACAAAAATACCTTGGCCGTATGTATTAATGGATGAACAACCAATTCTTTGATATTTACCTTGTCTTCCGTTGCGCATTCGTGTCCGCAACAGCCCTTTTCTGTGATTTCGTGCGTGTGCGGAGTTTCTTCCGACAAACGCTCCATTTTTCTTTTAAAAAATAAATCAATCGCATACCCGGCAATTAAAGCTAAGACGATTTTAATCAATATTATCGGCAATATTACACCCAGTTTGTCAGGCCGTGCCAATATAATCGGGATGGCTTCATCGGAGGTCGAGATAAATACTGCCATAAGAGTTCCTAAAGTTATAAGTCTTTGGGTATACAGCGCCGACGAAATGACCGAAAACCCGCATTGAGGCACGCATCCGAATGCTGCTCCGATCAACGGGCCGGCTTTTCCGGTTTTTTTAATTTTATTTCTAATGCTTTTACCGAATTTTAATTCGACAAATTCAATCCCCACATATATTATCAACAGCAACGGTATCATTTTAGCTGTGTCAATCAAGGCATCAAAAAAAACTTCCGTCATACGATATCTCCTTTTATGTATAAGTCACACTATTTATTTTAATATTATACAACACTTTGAACGGTCTTAAAAGGTTTATTGAAATCTGATATAATTATGTGTGTGATTAATTTCCGCAGGGTAATTTCGGGGTGAAAACCAATGAACAGGAATCAACAAATAGAACTGACGAAAAGCGTCGAAGATATTATTAAAATACTCAATTCAAGCGGGTTTAAAGCGTATATCGTCGGCGGATGTGTTCGCGATGGTATCCTCGGCTTAAAACCTCACGACTGGGATATTGCCACGGATGCTTATCCCTCCGACATTAAGGCACTCTTTAAAAAAACTGTGGATACCGGGATCAGGCACGGTACAATTACTATAATTGAAAACAGCGATAGTTTCGAAGTTACCACATTTAGGATTGACGGTGAATATTCCGATAACAGGAGACCGGATAAGGTTGAATTTACCGATTTGATTGAAAATGACCTTGCCCGGCGCGATTTTACCATCAATGCAATAGCGTACCACTCTGAAATTGGATTTATCGATCCTTTCGGCGGAATTAAAGATATTGAAAAACGAATGATAAATTCTGTTGGAAATCCGGATGAAAGATTTTCCGAGGATGCTCTTCGAATGCTCAGAGCAATACGTTTTTCTGCACAACTGGACTTTTCAATTTCCGATAATATTTTAAAGTCGATAACTAAGAACTCAAGTCTTATTAAAAATGTAAGTAACGAGAGAATTTTGGAAGAACTCACAAAAATACTGATTTCACCAACCCCGCTAAAATTCAAACTTCTGTATGAAACAATCTTACTTTCGAATATTATGCCTGAAATGTCTCTTTGCTTTGAAACAGAACAAAACCATCCAAGCCATGTTTATAATGTCGGAGACCACTCTCTTTATTCGGTTGCAAATATTGATGCAATACCCCTTCTTCGATGGGCAGCGCTGTTTCACGATATCGGAAAACCGCTTGTCAGGACAACGGATGACAAAGGTGTTGACCATTTTCACGGGCATTCCGAAAAAAGCACAACTCTTGCACTCGAAATCATGAAAAGACTTCGATTTGACAATGAAACAGCTGAAATTGTAGCAAGACTCGTGAAAAATCACGACAGAGAGATTATTGCCGATTATACCCCTGTAAGACGAGCTGTCAACAGAGTCGGAGATGACATCTTTCCGTACCTTCTGCAGATTAAAAGGGCTGATTCACTTGCCCAGAGCCCGCAATCATTAAACGAGAAGCTTGAACACCTCGATAGAATATCTTTTATTTACAATGAAATTAAAGAATCAAATCAATGCATATCGCTTAAAAATCTTGCTGTAACCGGCGGCGATCTTCTAAACGAAGGATTTACAGAGGGTAAAATGATTGGCGAAACTCTTGATTTGCTGCTTAATATGGTTTTGGAAAATCCCGAACTTAATGATAAGGAATCATTACTAAAATATATTAAAAAAAATGACTAGATTTAAATAGTATTGTATAATTAAGGGATAAATTATGAAATTTTTGAGCGACCGCATCTTCGTGTTTCTTGATGAATGCAATTTTAAAATTATTCTTATTAAAAGTTGAGAAGGAGTTGATTTGAATGGCAATGGGAAGAAGGAACGGTTGTCTTACGGCAATAATAGTTTTTTTAGCTGTGGTAATTGCAGCGGCTGTTTCGATTTATATCTTTTTACCGGGTATGTTCAGACCGTACGACCTTGGCGTAAAAACTTCGGAACAAGCTTATAACAGTGCAATCAATAAACTTAATTTCACTAAAGATACCGCACCTAAAACAGGTGTTCCAAAGGATTATAAAATCAAATACGGTAAACCCCACAAGGTAAACATAGCCTTATCAAATGAAGAGGTCACATCATTTATCAATTTCAACCGCCCCGATTATTATGCGCTAAAGAATTTTCAGTTCCGCGTCAATCCGGACAATACAGTTGAATCAACCGGCACACTGAATACCTCTTATGTTTTTAGTAAGATATTAAAAGGGAAATACAACAATGACGATGCGAGTAAAATTTTCCCTATGATTAAAATTCTCCCAAATGTTAATTTTTATTTTAAATTCGCGGGAGGAGTGAAAAACAATAAGATTAGTAATCTGGAAGTACAAAAAGTTGGAATTATGGGTATTTCGATCCCAACAAACCTGGTTAATTCAGATAATGCAATATCTTTCATAAAAGAAAATTTGGATTCGTACATAAACAGTACAAATAAAGAATCCGGTTCAAGCTATGGTCTTGTCCAGGCGGCAAACGAAAAGCTTCAATTTAAAGGTACCATACCATCATCAATTGAACATATAAAGGTAAATTAGTCTATGATAACAAACTTCAGATTGTATGGTGCTGAGCATATCGTAAGTATCCTTATTCCAATTCTCCTCGGTACTCTATGGATATTGTGGGGGTTAAGGGATAAGTCTGAAAAAGGACAAAAGAAGCTCAGAATCACTCTTGTTATTCTGATTATCCTGATTAGATCCGCAAGATATATTATGGATATTTATTTCGGTGTCTTCAGATGGCCGGATTTACTGTCGCTTCAAATATGCCACATTGATTTGATACTTCTTGTGATATGTCTTATTAAGCCCAATAAAACACTATTCAATTTTTGTTTCATAATCGGAATTCCTATGGCAATTTCAGTCGCTTTATTCCCCGGGACAGTCCATCCTGTGCCGGGATTGCCAAGAGCAATGCTTTTTATAATGAGTCATACCATGCTTGTGATGGGAGCACTCTACGCAGCTGTCGTCCTTAGGCTTAAGCTTTCTATAAAATACTATCTGGGTTTTGTGGTTTTAGGTAATATTGCGCTTGCAGTGATATATTTCATAAATCTGAAATTAAATACAAATTATCTGTACATAATGTCTGCACCTAAAGGAAGCATAATCGAGTCGTTCAATAAAGTATTCGGATGGCCCGGATATATTTTTGCATTGGATGGTTTGGCAATAATTCTAATGTTCGCCGTTTTTTGTATAGGTTATTTCCTAATTGGAAAAAACCTTGAAATTTCATAAATTTTGTAATATAATGTCGAAAGATTGTAATAATTCTTTTAAAGTCTTGAGGTGTTTCATGAGTGTTCCAAATAGCAAAAAATACATTTTACAACAAATTCTCAAATGATGAAAATGCGGTTGATAAGTCAAATCTGTTATTGATGTCAATTCTTGAAAGTTCCTCCGAAATAATCATATGTTCGTTAGATACAAATTACTGTTACACTTCTTTTAATAAAAAGCATTTCGACACGATGCTTGCGACATTCGGTGTAAAAATATCTATCGGTAAAAATATACTTGACTGCTACAATAATTGCGACGATATCCGACTCAGCACTAAACATAATTTTGACAGAGCCTTATCCGGTGAGTCATTTATTATTCATGAAAGATTTGAGGATGAAACGTTAACAAATTCTGACTGGCAAGTCAACTATTCTCCCATAGTTTCAAATTCTAAAAATATTATCGGACTCTCCTTCTTCGCAATTAATATAACCGAACTGAAAAAGACCGAAGAAGCGATTAAGATTCTGGGATATCGCGATGAATTGACCGGACTGTATAATCGAAGATTTTATGAAAAGGAATTGGAACGTATTGATAAAGAAGAAAACTATCCGATTTCGGTAATCATGGGAGATATCAATGGATTAAAATTAATTAACGATGCATTCGGTCACCATTTCGGGGACAAACTGCTTGCTCTTTCGGCAAAATGCATTCAAGAATCATGCCGTTCCCGCGATGTGGTGGCCCGTTGGGGCGGAGATGAATTCGTTATATTGATGCCCAAAACAATTTCAAAAGTTGCAAAAGAAACAATTGAAAGAATTAAAGAAAATTGCACCAAATTAAATGTTAATTCTGTAAATATTGACATATCATTTGGATACGGTGTTAAGACAAGCAAAGAGGAAGACATTCAGGAGATTGTTGAAATTGCCGAAACGTACATGTATAAGCATAAAATATTCGAGAGTAAAATCATGAGAAATAAAACGATTAAAATCATTTTAAACACACTTCACAAAATATATCCCGGAGAGAAAAAACATTCGCAGCATGTCGGAAAATTAAGCCGTAAAATCGGTCATGCAATGGGCCTTTCGGACTTTGAGTTAAGAACAATCTATTTAGTCGGATATCTGCACGACATAGGCAAGATATCCATTGGGGAAAACCTGCTGAAAAAACCCGGAAAGCTGACGCGGGAAGAACTGAATTTAGTAAAGGAGCATTCTGAAAACGGTTGCAGAATAATCCGATCGTCCTATGAAATGTCTGAAATTGCAAACGCTATTCTGTCACATCATGAAAGATGGGACGGAGAAGGTTATCCAAAAGGATTAAAGCATTATGAGATACCAAAGTTTTCAAGAATTGTGTCTGTAGCCGACTGCTATGATGCGATGGTTAGCGAACGTCTTTACAAAGGGCCTATGACTGAGCTGCAGGCGATTAAAGAACTCAAAAATAACTCCGGAAAACAGTTTGATCCGGAAATCGTCAAAATATTCTTGGAAAAAGTTTTAGTATAACGCGCTTGTCAAAGCATCATCAACTGCCTGTATAATGCCTTTGCTGCTATACGTTGCTCCTGATACCGTACTGACATTCGAACTTTGCGCGCTTATGACCGACGGAGTGATTTTAGACAACGCACGGTCAAAGTATTTGGAATCGTCTCTGGAAGACACCTCGAGAACGTCTGTAATAATTCCGTTTTTAATAACTACCGAAACAGTTACCGTTCCTCTATATCCGCTTCCCGATCCTTGGAATGTGCCGTCCTTATACTTGTTTGTCGGCGCCGTTGTAGGTGCTGTCGTTGGTTTTATTGTCGAATTCGTTGTCGAATTCGTTGTCGGCTTAGTTGTAGGATTGACAGTTGTATTATCCGTTGAATTATTTACGGTACTGTCGCTCGCGCCGGTTGTCGGATCCCCGGTTGGATTCGTTGTAGTAATGTTGCCTGAACCTGTTGTTTGGCTGCCGTCCGGAGTTGTTGTCAGGTTTCCTCCCGGAACTGCCGTTTGTGTCTGCGGAGATTCATTGGTTGATGAAACAGAACTATATGCCGGCAAACTCTTGGCTTGGGCATTTGCAGCAAAATTACCCGTGTAATACACCCCCGTCATTACTGCAACAGCCATCGTGCCGGCAATTATAGGTTTTAAACCTACTTGGTTTACTTCAAACGTTACATTTTTTCGAGGACAGGCCGAAACACACTCAAAACAGTTAATGCATTCGCCTGATTTTACAGTATCTTTTTCATATAATCTGATTCCCATAGGACAGCTTTTTGTACAGATTCTGCAATTCCCGCACTTCTCCCTGTTTTTTTGAATTCTTGTAATACGAACTTTTGAAACGATGCTGAAGAAAGCACCAAGCGGGCATAAATATCTGCAGAAAAAGCGTTCAGCAAAGAATGAACCGATTATAACCGATGTCAAT
>JBAZRJ010000033.1:0-7671 GCA_041662985.1 Clostridia bacterium | reverse complement strand
AGCTTCGAATAATTTTAAACCTAGACCCCATACCGCAATTATAAGAAAAAGAAGAACTCCGTATTTCGTAAATTTAAGTATCCTGTCCATTTTTTCGCTTATTTTAATCTTTTTTCTAAATATTTTTTGCGAAAGTAAATATATGAAATCTCCCATTGCTCCAAAAGCGCACATCCATGAACAGAAGAAACGTCCGATTAAAATTGTTACAGGTATGATTGCCAATGCTTCAATCACCTGAGGATAAAGCCCCGAGATACTAAAACTATGATTAATTAGACTCAAATATATTTGTTTTATACCGCTGAATGTACTTACAAAAAGTGCCGGCAGCAAAATAAAGAAAACTATTTGAGCAATCATACGAAAAATTCTGATAATTGATATTTTAATTTTTCTTTTTTTCATAAAAATCCTCCCGGATTTGGCTTTCATTTCATTTTAAAACGGTCTTTTATACCATCGGTTACAAACACATTGCAGTCTTCAGTTGCAAAAATCGCATCAGCCTCGTACTTTTTTAACAGCCCGATACTTTTCTCGATTCCCAATACAAAAACAGCTGTGGAAAGTGCATCGGCATCAACAGAATTATCGCAAACCAAGGTAACGCTCAGCAAACCGCTCTGCGCGGGTTTCCCTGTTCTTGGGTCAATAATGTGATGATACCGCACTCCGTCCTTCATAAAAAATCTTTCGTTACAGCCTGAAGTAACTATAGTTTTATTAACAGATGAAATCATTCCGAAAAACTCCCCCGCAGGTGCTGTTGGATTTTGAACTCCTACAAACCAGGGTTGGTTGTCGGGTTGTGTGCCTATGGTTATTGCGTTTCCTCCAAGGTTGATAATCGAACTTTTCACTCCGCCTTCAATCAAAATTCTTTTAACTTCCTCTGCCGCGTATCCCTTGGCTATCCCGCCGAGATCAACGGCTTGTCCCTGCTTCTTTAAAAATGACGTTCCGTTGATTTTATCTAATTCGAGATCTTTAAAATTTACAAGTTTTTTGGCCTCGTCAATTTCTCCCTGTGTGGGAATAAAATTCAGCTTTTTGCTGATACCCCATAGTTCAACAAGCGGACGTATCGTAATATCAAACGCACCTTCAGACATCTCGCTTATTTTTTTTGCGTAACTCAATAGGTACAACGTCTCGGGGTTAATCGGCACCGGTCGTTCTCCTGCGCTTTGATTAAGTCTCGAAATATCGCTGAGTGGCTTAAAGGCTGACATTGTATCGTCAATTTCCTGTACTCTGTTTACGGCAGAATCAAGCAAAGCATCATCAAAACAATCAAAGATTGTTATTTCATTGAATGTCCCGAGAGACTCGAATTGACGTTGCTTACTCGTGTGTTTGGTTCGTGTTTTTGAAATCATTTGGAATCCCCCCATTCACCTATACTACTATTCTAATGGGAGGATGTGAAGAAAGTATGAAGAAACTATCAATTTACATAACTTTTGCTATAAGTTCCACATCGATGTTTCCTCTTGTTGCTTTGGAATATGGACATACCTGATGTGCTTCTTTAACAAGTGTTTCAGCCAAATTCTGATCTATATCCGAGAAAATCGAGACAATTTCAGCCGAAAGAAAGAAGCCGCCTAATTTATTTTTACTGATACCAATCGTCACCTCAACTGTTGGTGTGAGAATATCCAATTTTTTAAGATTAATTACATGTCTCAATGCGCTTCCAAAACAGGCCGAATAACCTGCGGCAAAGAGTTGTTCAGGGTTTGCGCTATTACTTTCTTTACCGTCGAGCTCAAGAGGTTTTAACATTTCAAATTCCAGCGGACTGTCTAAAACAGTGACTTTTCCGTCACGCCCGCCTTTTGACACGGCAGTTGCCTTATAAAGAGCATCCATTTTACCATCTCCTTTGCTAATAAGTTATTTATACACTTGTTTTCTTCATTTATAACACCGGTTTTGAAATTTTTTATTTATACTTTTTTATTAGTAATCATTGCAATTATAAATGTTTTTAATCAAAGATTGGTGTTGGGTAGAGAAATATAGTATGAATTTGGATTTTAAATATACGTAATTTCAATGCCTCCCAGCTGAACATTTCCGGAGATGGTTAGTTGCGGTGAATTTTCATCAGGTTTTGACAATCTGATATCGTTCTCAACTCCGCCCAGATTGGTATGAAGCTTGCTGACCACCTTCCAATTCTTCGGTACAAACAGTTTTATCGACCCAAAGCTGCATTCAAGAAATATTTCTGCGCCTTCGGGACTGAGCTTTGCCTGGTCGAAAAACACTTCCAATGACCCGAACGAAACCGAGAACTCACCTTTTTGCAAATTATCGGCATGTATATACTTGATTGAAGAACCGAAGTTTATTTTCGCATGTGGGTTATTATCATCAATACTCTCGCTGGTTGCATTAAAGTTTTCCTTCCCATTACTCCACTTATGACATTGTTTTTTTGAATGTTTGTGGAATAAAACGCTGAACCCGATGCTTGCCAAAACCCCTGACAAGATTAATATCCACGGTGCTATAAATACCAATCCAAGCGGTTTCCAAAACAAAATGTATAGCAAAGCCGCAGGGACAAATATTCCGAAATAATTCAATTTAAACAGACTCATAATCATCAGTGCTGCAAGCACTGCCGTTGCAAGGATATGAAAGACCCCGATTTCTCCGAATGACACTACCTGTCCGGCAACAATAAACGCCGCCGTTATTACAAAAAACAACCCCCAAAACCAATTTTTACTTTTCATAACTGCTCCTTTCTTTTAATCGCTGCCTCAATTCATTGAAATAGTGGCGCGATACATATACATTTTTGTGACTGTTGATAAACTGCACCAAACTCGAAGATGTAAGGTTGCGGGTAATTGAATATACCTGCATGATGTTGACAATAGTGGATTTCGCAGCCCTTACAAAATACTTTGGAAGCATCTCCTCCAACTCATAGAGTCTGTGTTTGATCCGGTAAGAATCATTAACGGTGTGAGCGTAAATATGCTCGCCGTCGGTTTCAAAAAACAACACATCCTCAAGCGGGAAGTAAAACTCCTTATTCTCTTTATAGAAAGTGATTTTTGTGTCCATTAAAGACTGTTCCAGGACAAATCGGTGAATTTTTTGAATCGTATTATCCACGCGGCCGCAGCGGATCAACACTTCATCTTCATTTAAATTGTCGACTACTTCAATATTTATTTTCACCAATATACCTCCTGTGACAACATTATATCGGTTCGTAAATCCTATTGAAAGGGTTTTTGGTTAAGTGGTTTGATAGTATCTGTAACAGGTAGGAAATCCCGGGTATGATGCCAACTTCGCCATAAACCGGGGACGGTTCTCTATGAGTATTTAATCAATGTGTCACAAGGTGTGAAGTTGTCGTCTCGGGATGTTTTCTTTCAATCATTTATGAAAACATACTCGTCTTCAACTTCAACCTCTGCCACATTTTTTTATTTTACAAGCCAAGAACCGTCAACCATACAAAGTCATTATACTATTTAAATAAAAAAAGCTCAATTCAGAGGTTTCTGAACTGAGCTTCCTATGCGATTGGTGCGGGTGACAGGACTTGAACCTGCACACTCTCGCACAAGATCCTAAATCTTGCGTGTCTGCCAATTCCACCACACCCGCATTTAACCGCAAGGTTTATTTTAAGGTATTTGCAGGCTAATGTCAATCTTAAATTTTCGAGAACCGTCTCCAACTTTTCGCTGTTAAACAATAAATATTTATTCTTTTTCGATAAATATTTATTGACAATTGATTTCTTTTATGATAATTTTATTTTTAAGGAGGCGTAGACATGTATAAAAATTCTGTTACGCACTACATAGCAAAGGCTTTAGTCGATATTATGTTCTTTGGAGGAATAGTCTGCACCATCCTCTCTCCGTGGATTGCAAAGTCTATAAGAGATTTTGAAGCGTGGGGCATGACGGAATATTGGATTGTAACATTAACTCTTTTTGCTTCGGGGGTTTGCTCAGTATTTATTCTTTATACCCTAAAACAAATGTTCAAGACTTTATTGGGCGGTAACCCATTTGTAGAAGCTAACGTAAACTGTTTCAGAAAAATGGCAGTTGCATGCTCTCTTATTTCATTAATATACATAGTAAGATGCTTTCTCATATTTACAATCGCAAGCGTTACCATTGTTCTGGTCTTTGCAATTGGCACCCTTTTTTGCCTTACGCTTAAAGATATTTTTAAACAAGCCGTCTTCTACAAAGAAGAACATGATTGGACGGTGTGACCCATGCCCATAATCGTAAATCTTGATGTAATTATGGCAAAACGAAAAATCGGTCTAATGGAACTTGCCGAAAAAATAAACATCACTCCGGCTAATCTTTCAATATTAAAAAACAACAAGGCAAAAGCAGTCCGTTTTTCAACCCTGGATGAGATTTGCAAGGCACTGGATTGCCAGCCGGCAGATATCCTCGAATTTACACCTGATAATTAATATATCAGTTGAGTATCCTTAATTATTAAATGTTTGATTTAAATATAAAAAGTGAGGTCATTTCAATGGAAAAATCAATGAAAGTAAAACTGCTTTTGTACGGACTAATATCCGCAATGAGCTTTTCATACCTGATTTTGCCTGAAAATTCAGGTATAAGCGTACCGGTTTTTATCATCCTGCAATTTATCTGTCTTTGGTTTGTTGTCCCGAACAGGAAGAAACTTTGGGTTCTCATCCCGATTTTCATTCTTTCGATGAATTCGTTCATTAGCACTAATGCCATCTGGCGAGTATCCAACTTCATCGTCGTTCTGTTGCTTTACATCGCAATGTTTCTTGATTTCAACATCAAAGACACCACATCAAGATACTTTATCAGTATCCTGGAAAACCTGGTTGAACCGCTCAGGCACATTGATCTTCCTTTTAAATGGTTTCAGAGTGCAGATAAGGAAAGAGCTGCAATAATAAAAAGAGTTTTACTCGCTTTAATTATTACCATTCCGAGTATCTTGATTTTAGTTGCAGTACTGTCTTCAGCCGATTCGATTTTTTCAAAAAGTACAATTCAAATATTTAAAGAAATAATAAAATTTGTCAGCGTTAATTCCGTCCTCAAAATATTTTACGGAATTATTGCAGGCTTCTATTTATTCGGGCTTATCTATTCGGCTTATTCACGCAGGGAAACTGAACCGGGCAAGGAGGGCAAAAGACAGGGTGACCTGATTATTTTAAATATTTTTCTTATATCAATACTCGCAATTTACACGATTTTTGTGGTCATACAATTCAAATATTTATTCGCAAATCTATTAACGGCATCAAGTCAGCATCCTTTTAATCTTCCCTTTAAACTTCCTTTTAATCTGTCTTTCACCGAATATGCGCGAAAGGGCTTCTTTGAACTGCTTGCATTAAGCGGAGTCAATATAGTTTTAATACTGATTACGATAAGGCTTACAAAACAAACAAAAAATGTGTGGGCTAAAGTAACAAAATGGTTGTGCTTCTATTTATGCGCAATAACAATTGTCCTTCTCGCGTCATCACTATACCGCATGAACCTCTACAACATTATTGATGGTCTAACAAGACTTCGTTTCATGGTATTCGGGTTCTTAATATTTGAGAGTATCGGACTTTTAATTACATTCCTGTATATCTTTAAACCTAAATTCAACATCGTTTCGGTATATCTGATTATTGCGCTTGTTTATTATCTCCTATTGAATGTTGTTCCGATGGATTATTTTGTCGCCAAAAGTCAGATTGACAGATATATCAATGACGGTAAAGCAAACGGAATAGCGTACGCACTCACATTATCAGCCGATGCAGCTCCGCAAATCGAACGATTATTTACATCCACTTCCAGTCATCCGGATAAAAATATAGTCGATCCGGCTAAAAACTATTTTAAAACCCAACATAGTTACTATACCAATATGACCCCAAGATGGCAGAGATATAACAAGTCCACCGAATATTCTGAAGAGGTATACAGACGCCTTCTCCGCGACGAAGCCGAGTTTTCGCACATTAAAACAAAGTAGGATCTATGTATTTGCCGTTGAAGGCACAAGTGAAAGGAATTTTATGAAACGTTGGCAAAGAATCACTTTAGTAAGTATTATATCAGTTATAATAATTTTTACTGTTGGTTTTGCAGCTTTGTATATTTCAATTAAGAGTTCTTCAATTTTTAGCGGGCCGGAAATAAACAGTTACCTTGGTCAGGATGACATTAAAAACTACGAGATAATTGGAAACCAATTGTTCAATTTATACGACAAAGGCAAAATTAAAGTAAACTACGCAGATGTCTATGAAATTGATCATGATGATAGCTCTACGAAAATAAAAAAGATTTTGGGAAAATACGCAGGCAAAGTCAAGATTACTTTTGTCAGCAAAAATGTAATATTCCTTTCTTATGGAGCGTTTTGGCAATCAGTTGACGGTATAGCGGTTAGAAGAAATAATGCAAACCTGAAAAAGACATACGAAAATACCGGATATGATGAAGGAACTCTTACTTATATTGAATTGGCACCAAATATTTATTCTTTCAATGCCGGATTGTAATGAGAAATAGCTGACTTGGAATGCAAAAGAGATTATGAAAAATAGTTTGCATTTTGTACATCAGTATGTTATTATTATGACATAATAATAACGGAGTGATGCAAATGCCAGAAATAAGACCGATTACCGACTTAAGAGATACAAATGAAATTTCAGAAACTTGCCATAAACTTCAAGAACCCATATTCATTACAAAAAACGGCTACGGGGATCTTGTTGTAATGAGTATTGATACTTATGACAGACAATTATCACTTGTGGATGTTTATAAGAAACTGGCTGAAGCCGAGACACAGGTTGCCGAAGGTTCATCGCTGCAAGATGGTGAAAAAGTGTTTAAAAAGCTGAGGAAAAAGTATGAAAAATAACATCTATACCTTGAAGCTAACTTTAAAAGCAGAAAAGGATTTAGATGATATATATCAGTACATTACAACAAAACTTTTTGCAGGAATTGCCGCTCAAAATTTACTAATCAGAATCGAAAATGAAATAATGCTAGTGAAGGAATTTCCTCACTCTTGCAGCCTTGTTAGGGATAACGCATTACGGAAGAAAGGTTATCGTAAATTAATTGTTGATAATTTCATAGCTTTTTATTTGATAAATGAAGATAAAAAACAAGTTATAATTATGCGAGTACTTTATGGTGCAAGTAATTATACAAACATTTTATGAAACTGCTTTCATAACCTCTTCATAGTCGTAAACGGCTTCGATAATTTCAGCGGGCTGCACAACAAGATAATTCATATTTGCTGCCGCAGCCCTCTCCTCCTTAATTCCTTCGCACCAGTAACCTTCAATCAGGCCTTTGATAATATCAGCTGTGCCATCAATACATCTCAGTTCTTTGCCCTCATCCACAGCAATCAATTCAACCTTCTTTCTGAATCCCAGATGCGCAGTTTCGGGAATTTCTATGTATACCAATTTGCCTTCGTCGGTTTTGGGGTGAATCGTATCCCAGATAAACCGGGCGTTTTCTTCCCCGTACGTTTCGACAAATTCACTGAATTCTTTGTCTAATCCAAGGTTTTTGCCCGTTTCGCTTTCTTTGAAATATGATTTGCCTCTTTCCATATATCCCGCGGAAG
>JBAZRJ010000032.1:2151-22784 GCA_041662985.1 Clostridia bacterium | reverse complement strand
CGCAGTGTTCTTTTATATACCTCCAAGATCTTTATAATCGGAAGTAATAAAAATCGGATATTCTTTCCCCGGGATATTTATATTGACATTTATCATTGCTAACCCTCCATTTTCGAGAACCGTCCTTCTTTCTCAGCTTTTAAGATCCGCCCCTCGGTTTCGAGAACCGTACCCGCGTCCCCGCCGTTCATTTGCGTTTTATACCTTTACTACTGTCATTATAACCTTTTCATTGTTAATATTCCATTCCTTGGTATATCCGTCCGCACTGCCCTTGATCATCTCATCCGCAAGCAATTCGTTTGATATTTTTTCTTTGTTTTTTACGATGATACCGGAAATCAACTCATTGTCCCCGTAATAGAATTTAATGTGGTTTGAAACCTCGAATCCGGCTTCTTTTCTCATTGTCTGAACCTTGCTTACAATTTCGCGAACAAAACCTTCTTCGATTAATTCAGGTGTCAGATTTGTGTCAAGAATAACAGTAACATCTTTATTGATTTCAGCTACAAATCCATCTTTTTGAGTGACCTCAATCAACAAATCCTCTTCCGTCAGCGACACATCGGTTCCCTCAAGTTCAAATCCCACAGTTCCATGCTCTTTCAGTTTGCCCATAAATTCGTTTCCGTCAACTGTCATAAGCTTGCCTCCTATTTTCGAAAGCAGCTTTCCATACTTAGGTCCGAGCGTTTTCATCTGCGGCTTAAACTTATATGTTATAAATTCTTTCGTATCACCCGTGAAAATAATTTCTTTAACGTTTAATTCATCCTGAACAACACTTTTATACATTTCGGGCAGTTCGAAATCCGCCTTGACATACATTTTGCCAATCGGCTGACGATTCTTGATGTTAGCTGTATTTCTGCATGAGCGGCCAGCGACGACTATTTTTAAAACAAGCTCCATATTCTTCTCAAGTTCCTCGTCAATAAGTTTTGTGTCAGCACCCGGAAAATCGCACAGATGAACGCTTATAGGCGCATTTTTATCAACCTTTCTGACCATATTCTGATAAATTCCTTCGGACATAAATGGCACAAACGGAGCTGCAAGCTTTATAATCGTTGAAATTACAGTACTTAAAGTCATATAGGCATTTATTTTATCCTGAGGCATTTCTTTCTGCCAGAAGCGTTCCCTTGAACGTCTTACATACCAGTTGCTCAAATCGTCGACAAAATCCTGTATCGCTCTTGCGGATTCGGTTATCTTATATGAATCAAGGCCGTCGTCGACCTGCTTAATTAGTGAGTTCAGCTTCGACATTATCCATTTATCCATTATGTTTAAACTGTCTGAATCAAGCTTGTATTTCGTAGGATCAAACTTGTCGATCTCCGCGTAAAGAATGTAGAAAGCATAGGTATTCCAAAGCGTGCCCATGAATTTTCTTTGTCCTTCGCTGACGGCTTCTTCGTAGAAACGGCTTGGAAGCCATGGTGCACTTGCAGTATAGAAATACCAGCGAACCGCGTCTGCGCCCTGTTTATCAAGAACGGAAAACGGATCGACAACATTTCCTTTGTGCTTGCTCATTTTAATGCCTTCTTTATCCTGAACAAGTCCAAGCACTATAACATTTTTATATGCCGGTTTATCAAAAACAAGAGTCGAGATAGCAAGAAGTGTGTAAAACCAGCCTCTTGTCTGATCCAACGCCTCGCTTATGAAGTCGGCCGGGAAATTATCCTCAAATATTTCCTTGTTCTCGAAAGGATAGTGCCATTGTGCAAATGGCATTGCCCCCGAATCGTACCAACAGTCAATAACTTCTGATACACGAGTCATCTTGCCGCCGCATTTTGGACATTTCAAAAACACCTTATCGATATACGGTTTATGCAGCTCGATATCGTCAGGAACATTATCCCCCATGCTTTTGAGTTCTTCAATGCTTCCGATTAAGTGCCTGTGGCCGCAATCGCATTCCCATATCGGAAGCGGGGTACCCCAATATCTTTCACGACTGAGTCCCCAATCGACAACATTTTCAAGGAAATTGCCGAATCTGAGTTCACCGATGCTCTCGGGATACCAGTTGATTTTTTTATTATTCCTAATCAATTTATCTTTTATTTTTGTCATTTCAATGAACCATGTGTCGCGTGCGTAGTAAATAAGCGGTGTGTCACATCTCCAGCAGAATGGATATGAATGCTCATACTCCATTTTTTTCAGCATAAGATTTCGGTCATCCAGATTCTTAATGATATCAGGGTCTGCGTCCTTCACAAATACTCCCTTCCAAGGAGTTACAGAATCCAAAAACCTGCCCTCTTCGTTGACAAGCTGTACAAACGGCAGGTTATTCGCCCTTCCCACTCTTGCATCATCCTCGCCGAATGCAGGAGCAGTGTGCACAATTCCCGTACCTTCAGACAACGTAACAAAGTCGCCTTCAACCACGAAATATGCTTTCTCACTTACCTTCGCAAAGTCAAAAAGAGGTTCGTAAGAAATTCCGACAAGCTCTTTTCCTTTATACTGTTTAACAACCTCAAATTCGCATTCAAGAACGCTTTCGGCCAGTGATTCAGCCAAAATGTAAACTTCATCGCCGCATTTAGCTCTTACATATGTAATATCAGGATTTACCGTCAGCGCAACGTTTGACGGCAATGTCCATGGAGTAGTCGTCCATGCGAGAAGAAAAACATTTTCCTCGCCCTTAACTGCAAATTTGACAAATATCGAATCCTCTTTTACATCTTTATACCCCTGTGCAACCTCATGGCTTGAAAGTGAGGTTCCGCAGCGGGGGCAATACGGTACGATTTTGTGACCTTTGTATAAAAGTCCTTGGTCCCAAATCTTCCTTAGAGACCACCAGACTGATTCTATGTAACTATTGTGATAAGTGACATACGGTCCATCCATATCAGCCCAGAATCCGACTCTGTCGCTCATATTTCGCCATTCTTTTTCATATGTCCAGACACTTTTTTTGCATTGATTAATAAACGGTTCAACACCGAATTTTTCAATTTCCGGTTTGCCGTTTATATTCAGCGTTTTTTCAACTTCAAGTTCAACCGGAAGTCCGTGAGTATCCCATCCGGCTTTTCTCAAAACCTTATAGCCTTTCATCGTCTTATATCTTGGAATTATGTCCTTGATAACGCGGGTTAAAATGTGGCCGATATGCGGTTTGCCGTTAGCCGTCGGAGGTCCGTCATAAAAAGTGAATGTCGGTCCGCCTTCCCTCGTCTCTATACTTTTTTTAAAGACATTATTTTCATTCCAGAATTTCGTTATTTCCTTTTCTCTTTCAACAAAATTCAAATTCGTTGATACTTTTTCGTACATCTTGATTCCTCCATTGCTATATTTACAATAATTTTAATTAATCTTTCTTTTAGTATTTTTTGGGTTTTTCATATTAAAAAAACCCTCAGTCGCCTTGAATCAAGGGACGAGAGGGTAAAATATTCTCACGCGGTGCCACCCGAATTTATTATTACGAAAAACAAAATCATCATTCGATTTTATTATTAATAATAATCACTCATAAACATAACGGCGTCTACCGTAATCCCCTTACTACATTGAATCCCTTTCAGGGGTTAAGCTCGGGGATGATTTTCAAAGGTTCTCCCTGCGGAATTTCCACCAACATCCACTCTCTAAAAGTTTTTGCCTTCTACTCTTTCCCGTCATCGCATTTACTTTATTGAATTTTAGTAAATTGTATAACATTTTATCCAAAAATGCAAGAAATCAAGTCATTATAGACCGCTTTTTTGTGCCTTTCAATCTCTTTCAATAACTTCAGTAATTTCGACATTCTCATTTTCATCAATTTCTTGAATTTTCCTCGTTACTTTGGTTTCTGAAATATCTTTGTTGAATTCTTTTTTTGCTTCTAATTTTTTAGCGTCTTCTTTTTCTTTAAATTTTTCGCTGTTCTTAACAGCCTGTTTTACGGGATCTTCGTCTTCATCAAACATTTGCTTTAACATTTCCAACTGTGAACTAAGCAAAGATTCCGTTCTGACCTTAAACATGTACATTTTATTCTTAATCTCATCATATTGGAATTTTGCTTTTGTGGAATCTTTTGAGGCGTCATTTACGATACCCTGAGCTCTCATTTCAGCTTCTCTGATAATAAGATCAGCTTTTTCCTGAGCATTTTTCTTAATTTCTTCGCTTGTTTGCTGGGCGATAACCAATGTTTCCTGAAGTGAATCCTCAATATTTTTATAGTGCTGAATTCCTTCGCTTAAGACACCGATCCTATCCTTCAATTCAATATTCTCATGGATATAATTGCTGTAATCTTCAATGATTTTATCAAGTACATCATTAACCATATCTTCATCGAAGCCGCGCATCGATTTCTTAAATTCAAGGTTTTGGATATCATTTGGAGTATAATTCATAAAACTCATTCCCTTCATTGTGCATACGCACGAAAATATCGGTTTATTTCACGACAATATTTGATAATATTGAATAAAGTATATTTCTCAAAATACCTAACGCCAAAAAAGCAAATATAGGGGATAAATCGAACATTACATTATGCCCCAGCGGAGTTTTGTTCAGTATTTTTCTAATCGGAACCAATATCGGTTCCGTTACCCTGTATAAAAGGTTTACAAACTGGTTATTACCTGATATGGGCAACCATGAGATAATTACTCGTATTACCAAAACAGCCTCAAGAATTCGAAACAAAAAATCAATTACAATTATCAGCAAAGCAAACATTTCATCCTCCGTATTTACAAAGTGCTATTTTGCCCAAGGGAATACGCCCTTGCCCCTTAAATCGTCTTTAACTTCCCCCAAAATATCAACATTGCTTGGCGCAATCAAAAATATCCCGTTTGATACCTTTTGAATGTTTCCATCCAGGGCATAAACAGAACCGCTCAGAAAATCAACTATGCGCTGCGCTTCTTCTTTTTCAACTTCTTCGAGATTCATGACGATAGGCTTTTTGCTTTTGAGATGTTCACAGATTTCCTGTGAATCATCAAATGAATGAGGGTGTTCAATAACCACTTTTAATTGATTGTTGGAATGAATGTTCACAACCTTATTACGCTGTCTTTGTGAGAACGATTGCATGTACTTTGGTTTTTCGGGTTCCTGTTCTGTCACTTCATTTCTGCGAGCTTCAACTGCCAAAACTTCGTCTTCCTCTTCGGTTTCCCAACCAACAAAATTTAGAACCTTGCTAAAAATCTTATCCATGGTTTTTTTACCTCCTGCTTATCATTAGTATTATTTACTTTTTTCCCTGCTTACGTAAAAACCCGCATCAATTTCTTTTTCCAAAAATCGATGTACCGACTCTAACTATATTCGCACCTTCTTCAATTGCAACTTCAAAATCGTTGCTCATGCCTGCTGAAATATAGTTTATATCTATATTATTAATATTTTCTTTCCTTATGTCAAGGAATATTTTATAAATTTCTTTAAAAACCATCCTAATATCTTCCGTATTTTGAGCATTTGGAGCGATTGTCATCAAACCTTTTATCTTAATATTTGGAAAAACGCTGGCCTTTTTTATGAAATCAAGAACGTCTTTTGGTGCGATGCCGTACTTTGAAATTTCTCCCGATACATTAACCTCAACCAGCACATCCATTGAAATTCCAGCCCTCTTAGCTCTCTTCTGCAACTCTTGCGCAAGTTCAAAACTGTCCAATGAATGAATCATAGCGACCTTGTTTATGATATATTTTACTTTGTTGGTTTGCAGGTGCCCAATCATATGCCAATTGCAGGGTCGTTTAATTTCATCGTATTTTCTGCATATTTCCTGAACTCTGTTTTCTCCCAAATCGAGAATATTTTCATCAAGAACCTCATTTATTCTCTCAGAGTCGATTGTCTTGGTAACTGCAATAATTTTTATGTCCTCAAATTTTCTTCCGCTTTTTATAGCGGCTTTTTCGACTCTCCGCTTTATATCCTCAATATTTTTCGTTATTTCACTCGTCATTTTGTTATATCCTGGCCTTCCTGAATATTTATCGGGTTAATTATATATGAATCGTAAAGATTCACTCCGCTTCCGTATGTTTCATCAACATTATCGATTATTGCAAATGTGTCATTCTTACCGATTAATTTTACCGTAGTAAATTTTGCTGCGCTGAATTTAACAAGAACTATTTCGGCTGTCTTGTCGGTCTTATTAATGTTTAGCAATGAACTTACCTGTACCTTGTATCCGGAATAGAGGTTTTTAATAATATCAATGTTAATTTTTCGCATGTTTGAAGTTTCACTGATATATCTGTCGGTTTTTAAAGATAGGACACATCTTCCGTTATAATCTTTAGAAATGTTGTAAACGGTTGCGGTTACAACTTCTCCGATATCGTTGATTCTGATTTTTAAGACCTCGCCAAAACCAAACTTCTTGGCTTTATTCGTTTCAATCGGAACCAAAAAATAGTCGTTTATATCTTTTATTACTTTGGCAATCGGTTTTCCGGCCGTTGTTTCCTGTGCAACATTCTTTACTGATGTATTGACTTTAATTCCATCCAAATATTGAGGTGTTGCTGAAATTATCATGCTTGGTTTCAAAGTCTTCTCGTATCCGTCCGTCTCATATGAAATTATGCCTGAATACGGAGTATTTATCTGTCTTCTGTTTTCCTCAACAAGCAGCTTTAAATGATCTCTCTCCGCCTTAAGCGCATTAATTTTAGGGTCTGTAGTTGCCGTTCCTCCGATTATCTCAGCTTTTTTTTGCATTAAAACGTTTATTTCTTCCTGAATTCGCGAAGATTGTGTAATATTGTTATCGTTGATTGCCAACACAAGTTTCGATGTTTCCGCTTCTATATCCGTATCAATTTTATCGATATCTTTAGAAAAATAATCCAAACTTGTACTTTTCTTTTGAAGAGCCTTTAAAATGCTCAGTTCCTTCGCTTTCAGCTGATCAATAAGACTCTCGGAGGTTCCGTTTAGTACTGTAGCGATGCAATAGTTCGCGGCAACTTTGTCTCCATCTTCTGCATTTGGAATGTAGCTTCCCGTCAAGGTGGAATCAATAACTACTTCGTCTCTGACAATGTATGCATCAGAATTTACCGAATTTTCGATTTCTCCCGTTTGTATAAAGTCGGTTGCTACAGTTTTTTGCGAAGACCAGATAAAAAGTGCAGTTAAATACAGCGAAATAAAAACAATCGTAATTATTGCCATAGTTTTTAGTTTGCTTCCTTTTCTTTCGTTGGGCTCTTCCATTAGTACCTCCCGCCGCAATAAATCCTATACACCCTTAATTATACCCCTATCCAACATTTTTTGTACTGCCGTCATAATACCCAGCTTAACATGTTCATATACCAAGCCTCCCTGCAAATAAGCAATATATGGGGGCTTTATAGGTGCATCGGCACTGAGCTCAATCGATGCACCCTGAACAAATGCGCCTGCAGCCATGATTACCGGGCAGTCGTACCCCGGCATGTCCCAAGGTTCAGGTGTTACAAATGAATCAACCGGTGAACCCTTCTGGATTCCCTGGCAAAATGCAATCAGAGTATCAGGATCATTGAACATAATAGCCTGAATAATATCGCTTCGTTTTTCTTCCATCAACGGAGAAACCCTAAATCCCAGCGATTGCATAAATAATGAACAATAAACAGCTCCCTTTAGGCTTTCAGCAACAATATGCGGAGCCATAAACAAACCCTGCAAAAAATTTCTGTTGTTTCCAAGTGTAGATCCAACCTTTTTGCCAAGCCCCGGAGAAGTCAATCTATACGCTGAATTCCTTACATACCGCTCTTTCCCTGCAATATATCCTCCTGTCAGCGCAAGACCTCCTCCCGGATTCTTTATTAAAGAACCGGCAACCAAATCAGCTCCGATTTCAGTTGGTTCCTGCTCCTCGACAAATTCTCCGTAACAGTTGTCGACTAAAACAATAACATCCTTTTTTATATCTCTTATGTACTCAATTATGGATTTAATATCGCTTATTGTTAAGGAAGTCCTCCAATTGTAGCCTCTGGACCTTTGAATAAATATCATCTTCGTTTTTTCGTTTATTGCGTTTTTAATTGCAGGCAGATCGAATTTTCCGTCCTTCGTCAATTCCGTATGGCTGTAATAAATGCCAAAATCCTTAAGCGAACCTTCGCCGCTGCCCCTTATTCCAATTACTTCTTCCAGTGTGTCGTATGGTTTTCCGGATATTGAAAGAAGTTCGTCTCCCGGCCTCAAATTACCGTACATGCAAATTGCAAGCGCCTGTGTCCCGGATACTATCTGATGCCTCACCAGTGCATCTTCGGTCTTAAACACACTTGCATATATCGAATCAAGCACTTGACGGCCTCTGTCGTCATAACCGTATCCCGTTGTACCGGAAAAGTGTGAGTCGCTAAGTTTATTCTCCTGCATCGCCTTTATAACTTTTAATTGGTTGAATTCTTTAATCTTTTCAATTTCCTTTAACTCATCCTCTATTTGTTTCTCAACTGAAGCTGAAAGTTTTAATATGCTTTCGTTTATACCAAACTCCCTTTTTAATAATATATCTGTTCTAATACCCATTTAATAGTCCGCCTTTATGCAAAAATATTTTGTCTGAAAGTTTAACTCCATTTTATACAATAGAATTGCTTATTTCAATATTATCTTTCCGCTTGATATTTGGCACTCGCTGTTATACCATTATTTTGGTGATATTTTTGAACATTAATGAGCATGGAATACTTAAATATACAACAACTGAAGATGATTCCGGCAGACAGGTCAGAGACATTTTAAAAAAGAAAATGTCCTTATCGTCGCGTCTTATAAAAAGACTCAAGTACAGCGACAGGATTTTTTTGAACAATACTCCCGTTTTTGTAGTCGCTGCCGTAAAACCCGGCGATACGATATCCGCAAACATAGATATCGAGGAGGAATCCGACTCATTGCCCGAAGACATCGAAATCAACATCATATACGAGGACAGATCTTTGATTGTTCTTAATAAGCAACCCGGTATAGTTGTTCACCCTACCCGCGGCCATCCAACCGGAACGATTGCAAACGGTATTATGAATCATCTTCTTAATAACGGCGAAAAAAAGAAAATCAGACCTGTTTCACGGCTTGACCGAGACACATCGGGAATAATACTATTTGCTAAGAACGAATATATCCAGGAAGCACTGATAAAACAAATGAAAGAAAAGATTTTCAAGAAAGAATATTTTGGAATTGTGAACGGAATCATTTCCGAAAAATCAGGTACCATTGACCTTCCCATTGCCCGTAAACCTGACAGTATAATGTTAAGACATATTGACGACAGTGGCGATAAATCGGTAACGACATTTCGGGTAGTCGAGTATTTAAATGATGCAACTTGTCTCAGGTTCAATCTCGAGACCGGAAGAACCCACCAAATAAGGGTTCACTGCCAGGCAATCGGTCATCCTTTGGTTGGTGAAACGCTATACCCTCAACTGAATTCGACAAAAGAAAAAAACACTCCCCTTATCAATCGACAGTGTCTTCACTCTGAAAGCGTCTCATTTATTCATCCGATTACAAAGAAAGCCATTAATCTTTCCTGCGATATTCCCGAGGATATTAAGTCTGTTTTAGAGACATTACGAAAGTGATATCTTAAATAATTTGCATCATTTGATAATAATTTGGATTTTTTATATGGCTTTTATCTCTTTATATTTTTCCTTTTTGCGACAGAATATCCGTAAAAGCCAAGCGACTTTTCGATGCCCCAGTACTCTCCATGTGAGAAACAGACCAGGTCCGCCTTCTCAATTTCAAGCTTTCCTTTGCTGTTTATTAGGCTTTCATCCACATTCACCGCCACAATCTCAGCCAAAAACATATCGTGTGAACCCAATTCGACAATACTCGTTACCTTACATTCGATATTGATTGGGCTTTCCTTTATTATTGGCACATTAACCTTTGATGCGGGTTCCTGAGTGAGTTTCATAGCCTTGAATTTGTCTTCGTTTTTACCGGATTTGACGCCGCAGTAGTCGGTTGCATATAAAAGTTTCCTCGAAACCAAGTTGATTGCAAACTCTCCTTTATCTTTTATCAGCTTATGAGAATATCTTTCTTTCCTGACAGATATAGAAACCATAGGCGGATCGGAGTTTATCGTACCCGTCCATGCAAGCGTAATTATGTTGGGTTTTCCTTCATTGTCCGAACAAGTTACCATTACAACCGGAACAGGATTTAAAATCGTTGTTGGTTTCCAAACTAATTTCGCCATTATTCCACCTCCTAATCAAATACCTCTAACTTCTCACTTCTCTTTGACGCAAGGGTAATTTTCCCTCTTTACATAATGTGTATGCAACAGCTCGTGTGCCTTGTGGCTTCCCGGTTTATCGAAGTAATCTTTGTACAGCATTTTGATTGCCGGATTTTCGTGTGATTTTCTTATCGGTAAATCCTTATCTTCTTCGTAAATCGCCTTTGCTCTTTCTTCCCGAACATCTATCCAGCTTCTGACCGATGACGGTTGTATCGGCTGTCCTCCGCCGTTTACACATCCTCCGGGGCAGCCCATTATTTCAACAAAATGATATTCTGCTTTACCTTTTTTGATTTTTTCGAGTAATTTTCTCGCATTTCCAAGTCCGTGAGCGACAGCAGCCTTAATCTCAATCCCGCCGGCTGTGACCGTTGCTTCTTTAATCCCTTCAACTCCCCTAACCTGTTTGTATTCAATCTCATCAATTGATTTACCCTCAAGTATTTCAGCAACTGTCCTTAATGCTGCTTCCATAACTCCGCCTGTTGCGCCGAATATTACTCCGGCCCCTGTTGCTTCGCCGAATGGATTATCATAGTATCTTTCAGGAAGATAGGCAAAGTCAATTCCCGCCTCTCTTATCATTCTGGCAAGTTCTCTTGTAGTCAGGACGACGTCGACATCAACATTTCCCGCAAAGCTTAATTCCGGTCTTTTTGATTCAAACTTTTTGGCGGTGCATGGCATTATTGATACCACAAATATTTTTTTAGGATCAATCCCCATTTTTTCCGCATAGTATGTCTTTAGTATAGTTCCCATCATTTCATGAGGTGATTTACAAGTTGAAAGATTATCTATAAATTCAGGGAAATAATGTTCGCAGAACTTAATCCAACCGGGACTGCAGGAAGTTATCAGCGGAAGCTTTCCGCCATTTTTGATTCTGTCCAAAAGTTCGGTTCCCTCTTCCATAATTGTTAAATCAGCCGCTGTATCGGTATCGAAAACCTTTTCAAAACCCAGACGACGCAGCGATGCAATCATATTACTCGTAACCCTTGTCCCAATAGGCATTCCAAATTCTTCACCCAAAGCGACTCTTACTGCCGGAGCAGTTTGAACCACAACATGCAAGTCCTTGTTTGTAAGAGCTTCCCAAACCTTATCGGTTTCGTCTTTTTCTCTTAACGCCCCTGTTGGACATACTGTTATACATTGACCGCACATTGTGCATGGAACATCCATCAAAGACCTGTTAAACGCCGGTGAAACCACTGTTTTAAAACCTCTGTCCATAGTGTCAATGACCGCAACTGTCTGAACTTTCTTGCACATACTGACACATCTTCTGCATAGCACGCATTTGTTCTGGTCTCTTATTACCGACGGAGAAAAATTATCAAGCTCAAATTTGCGGCGTTCCCCCTCAAACATCGTACTCTGAATATTCAAATCCTCCGCAAGCTTTTGCAATTCACAGTTTCTGCTCCTGACGCATGTCAGACATTTTTTATCATGGTTTGACAATATAAGCTCGAGCGTTATTTTTCGCGCCTCTCTGACTGCAGGAGACTGAGTCCAGATTACCAGTCCTTCTGAAACAGGATAAACACAAGCAGCCTGAAGGCTTCTTGCTCCCTGTATTTCAACAACACACATTCTGCATGCTCCGATTTCATTTATATCCTTTAAAAAACACAGTGTCGGAATTGCTATATTGGCGAATTTTGCAGCTTCCAGCACAGTATAGTCGGCCGGCACCTGAATTTTTCTGGTATCAATTGTTATGTTGACCTTTTCCATTATTCTTACTCTCCTTTAATCACGTGTACTTATATTGCTTTATGCGTTCTTGAATATTGCCTTAAACGGACATTTTTCCATACAAACGCCGCATTTAATACATTTTTCCTGATCAATAACATATGGAACACCCTTTTCACCTGCAATACAGTCAACCGGGCAGTTCTTGGCACATATTCCGCAAGTTTTACATCTTTCGGCACTTATAATGAAATGCATCATTGATTTACAAACGCCTGCCGGACACCTTTTATCTTTAACATGAGCATCATACTCATCCCTGAAATATTTTAGCGTACTCAAAACAGGATTTGGAGCAGTTTGACCGAGTCCGCAGAGTGCTGCCGCCTTAATGTTTTTGGCAAGAAGTTCAAGTTTTTCAATATCGCTTTCTTCTCCCTTACCGCCTGTAATTCTCTCCAATATCTCAAGCATTCTCTTTGTTCCGATTCTGCAAGGCGGACATTTGCCGCATGACTCATCAACAGTAAATTCAAGGAAGAACTTTGCGATATCAACCATACAATTGTCTTCATCCATTACGATTAATCCACCGGAGCCCATCATTGAACCAATTTTTATAAGATTATCATAATCAATCGGAATATCGAGTTCACTTACCGGTATACATCCACCCGAAGGTCCGCCTGTTTGAGCGGCTTTAAACTTTTTGCCTCCCGGAATGCCTCCTCCGATATCATAAACTATCTCTCTTAGTGTAGTTCCCATAGGAACCTCTACCAAACCTGTATTATTAATCTTTCCTCCAACCGCAAATACTTTGGTCCCCTTGCTCTTTTCAGTTCCTATGCCTGCAAACCAATCAGCACCCTTTAGAAATATTACCGGTATATTTGCATAAGTTTCAACGTTATTCAAAATTGTCGGTTTCTGCCATAGCCCTTTTACCGCAGGAAATGGCGGCCGTGGTCTCGGCTCTCCTCTGAATCCTTCTATTGAAGTCATCAGAGCCGTTTCTTCTCCGCAAACAAACGCGCCTGCTCCCAGTCTTATTTCAAGATTAAAGTCAAAATCTGTTCCAAATATATTTTTACCAAGCATTCCGTATTCTTCTGCCTGTTTAATCGCAATATTAAGTCTTTTAACAGCTATCGGGTATTCCGCGCGGACATATATGAAACCCTGGTTGGAACCGATAGCATAGCCGGCAATCGCCATCGCCTCGATTACCGAATGGGGGTCACCTTCCAAAACACTTCTGTCCATAAATGCTCCGGGGTCGCCTTCGTCAGCATTACAGCAAACATATTTCTGATTGGCTTTCTGTTTTGCCGCAAACTCCCATTTAAGGCCGGTAGGGAATCCTCCCCCTCCTCTTCCTCTTAACCCTGATATTTTCAAAGTATCAATTACATCATGCGGTTTCATTGTGGTCAAAACAGTTCCAAGCGCCTTATATCCGTCATAAGCAATATATTCATCAATATTTTCAGGATTAATAACACCGCAATTTCTAAGTGCAATTCTATGCTGTTTTTTAAAAAACTCAACGTTATCAAGCGATTTGGTAAAATCCTGTACGTCCTTATCTCCCGCAAGCAATCTCTTAACAATTCTGCCCTTAATCAAGTGCTCATCAACAATTTCTTTTACATCCTCAACCTTGACCATTGTATACATCGAACCTTCCGGATATATTACAACAATCGGACCTTCAGCACATAATCCATGACATCCCGTCTGAACTATTTTAACTTCGTCCTGAATTTTATTTAAATTTAACTGTACTTTAAATTCTTCTATAACTTTTGGCGAATTTGATGAAGTACATCCTGTACCACCGCATATCAGTACATGAGATCTTACTATTTGCATGTTGTAAACCCCTCCTATTATTCCTTTTCAGCTTCCCCGATTGTCAGGTCAAGACAGATTCTGCCATTCACAATGTGCTCTGCAACTACTCTTGCAGCCTTTTCAGCAGTCATTTTAACGTATGTAACTTTAAGACCGCTTGGGTCAATAACTTCTACGATAGGCTCCAGCCGGCAAACACCAATACAGCCTGTCATTGTTACACTTACATTTGTGATATTTCGCCTTCTTAGCTCTTCCAAAAGTGAATTCATTACAGGTTTTGCTCCCGCTGCTATTCCGCATGTTGCCATACCTACAATGATTCTCATGGTCTTATCTTTTGACCTTAAACTCATATTATCAAGAGTTTTATTTCTTATTTTTTCAAGTTCATCAAGCGATTTCATTCAAGACACCTCCAAGTGTGCTTTTCAAACCTTCTTCAATATTTTCTTTTATCCAGCCGATTACATCAATTTCCGAAATCGAAACGCCCTGTAAAACTTCTCTGATTTTTTCTGTATCAAATTCAAACACGTCTTTATCACTTTTCAAATCCAATTTATATGAAATATCAGGCCTTGAAATAATTACCTCCGATAATGTTTCTGCAACATCACCCAATGGAATTCTGTCAATATTGGATATTTTGAAACCTGCCAGGATATCCGTTCCCTCTGAAATTTCAGAATTTATTCTAAAATAACCACCGGCTGCAATAGCTGATTCCCTAAACATCGGGATTCCCAATCCGACTTTTCTTATAGTCCTGGTTGTAACAAAGGGATCAGTAACTTTATTGACAAAATCCTTATTCATTCCGCAACCATTATCTGAAATTCTAATTTCAAGCAGATCTTTCTTTGAATTCGCAGTTATCAAAATTTCAATTTTTGTTGCGGATGCTGTTATTGAATTTTGAATAATATCCATCATGTGCATAGAAATATCTCTCATCACTCATGTCCTCGCAGAAATTATCCCATTCCCTTGTATTTATCCACAATTCCCTCAATCTGATCCGGCGTTAATCTTCCATATACTTCTTCATTTATCATCATTACCGGTGCTAAACCGCAAGCACCGATACATCTGCATGCTTCAAGTGAAAACTTGCCGTCATCGGTACACTCGCCAACATTGATTCCTAATTTTTCTTTTAATTTATCAAGAATTTCTTTCGAACCCTTTACATAGCAAGCCGTCCCTAAGCAAAGCTGAATTTTGTATTTTCCTTTTTGCACCAATGAAAATTGTGTATAGAAAGTTACAACTCCGTACACTTCGGTAAGAGATATATTTAAACCTTCCGCTACCTTTTTTTGAACTTCCATAGGCAAATAGCCGTATAATTCCTGGGCTTCATGTAAAACAGGAATCAGTGCACCTTTTGTGTCTTTATACTTATTAATGATTTTCTGCAACTCCTGTACTCTTTCGTCCAAAGACTCATCAGCACAGTTACAGCAATTTTCAGCACCCATTATTCAGGACCTCCCGATCAACAAATATAATTCCAAGCCGTAATTGTTAAGTATTTAACAATATTCAATACATTATAACAAATAAATTATTTATCTTCAATAACTTTAACAAATTTTTTTACTGCTTTTCTGTTATTTCTGAATTCATCGAGCAAACATTTTATATTCTTGCTTTTAATATCAATAAAACCCTCTTTTTCTAATATATCTCCAAGGTAGTGAGCATCCGAGGATTTAATTATTTTATATTTTTTCAATATCGGATTGTCTGATAAAAAATCTTCCGCGGCACATGATTTTGACAGTTCTAAATATCTAACGTTTAAGTCATTTGGAATCATTCCAAGATTTGAAATTATACTATATGAATTTCTGTCAACATGAGCTGGGATTGCAGCTCCTCCAAGTTCCCGGACTTTTTTAAATACTTCGTTTATACTTAAATTCACAGCTGTAATCAGCATTCTATCTTCTTTATTCACAACATTGTCATTCTCGTCAAATAGCAACTGTTCTCCAAAAATTTCAATAATATTTTTCAAATTTGGTAAATACGGCGTTATAAAGTTCTGCATCTCAATAGCTGCTTTGCATTCCGGAAATAAACAAACAACATGAATCTCCTCTTTTGTCTCAATCTCCATCCCCGGGACAACCAGGACGTCGGAATCTTTTGAACATTCAATTACTGCATGGCAATTCTGCGCAGAATTATGATCGGTAATCGCAATTATGTCCAGTCCCTTTAGCTTCGCCATGTTAATAATGTTGTTTGGCGTCATTTCAATGTCCGAACACGGCGAAAGAGCTGTGTGAATGTGAAGGTCAACTGCATATTTCATAGAATTTTCCCTGCTCCCAAACATATTTCATATGCTGTTTTTTCTATTGAAAGTATTACCACTTTTTCTTCTTTTGCTTTTTCGACTGTTGCCTTTTCAACTTCAACATTTTCGGGAATAACTATGCAGGACAAATCGTTCAAAACAGCAATAGCCACGGTGTTTATATGCGTGTGAACTGTTATCCACGCATTGCCTTTTTCTGCATGTGACATTACCCAGCTTAATAAGTCACTCACATACACACCCGACACTTCTTTTTCAAGTCCTTCTCCACCCGATATAATTTTCAAGTTCAGTCTGTCAGCGAATTCTTTAACTTTCACAGTTTCTCACTCCTTCACAACACGTTTCTTATCCATTACAGGAGGCATTTTTTCTTCGAGTTCCATCATTTCACCTGCAAGCATTCTGACTTTGTCTCTAAGTTTAAAAATACAGTCGGTTTCATTCGCTTTACCTCTTACAATATCCTCTGCAAGAGCTCTGCAGCTTGGTGCCCCGCACGATCCGCAATCCAAACCCGGAAGATCTTTGCAAATAACCTCAAGTTCTTCTAATTTCTTCATCGCCACAGCAAAGTCATTGTCGAGTTTCATTATAGGTCTATGTTCAATCTTTCCCGTCCATATATAACCTTTATTCGATTTTTCGACTTTTTCAAGTTTTGACGCATTTTCCTTTGCCCGATCAATATGCTTTTTCAACCTCGTCTTTGCAACATATACATTTTCCACGGTAAGAGGTCCTCCAAGGCAACCGCCGGTACATGCTAACGCCTCAATGAAATCAACGTCCTCAAGGTTTTCATTTTCAATTTCTTCAAGTATCGTGATTACATTATGAATTCCATCCACTGCCAAATATTTATCAGTTCCAAGAGCGATGCCTTCTCCTCCCGAATTTGCCCATCTAATGCCTTTATAACCAGCAGTTTCAAGGTCTTTTGGGATTTTCATTTTTTCTAATTTATTTACCAGTTTAATATAAACATCTTTGATTGATATAACACCATCAACAGATGATTTTTCTTTTTCGTAAGGTGCCTTTACGCTTGTAACCTTTGCAGCACAGGGTGTCAGAAAAAAAACTCCTATATCTTCAGGTTTAAGTCCTTTCCTATTTGCAATTTCATTTTTTATTATGTTTGCTGAAACCTCCATCGGCGACTCAAGGCGAACTATATTTTCAATAAGATCCGGAAATCTTACTTGAATAAGTCTGACAACTGCCGGACATGCAGATGAAATAAGCGGCTTTTTTTGCCCGTTCTTTTTCATAAGTTTTTTTGTCTCTCTCGTTATTATCTCAGCTCCGTTTGCAACCTCGTAAACCTCATTAAATCCTATTTCAATCAATGCCGTCAATATATGGTTACGGGAAAATTCAGGTTTAAATTGGCCGTACAACGAAGGTGCCGGAATTGCGACTTTATATTTAAATTTATTTGTCATTTCAAATGAGTCGGTTATAGCCATTTTTGCGTGATGAGGACAAATCCTTATGCATTCTCCGCAATCAATACATCTCTCATTAATAATGCGCGCCTTGCTTTTTCTTACTCTTATAGCTTCTGTGGGGCATCTTTTTATGCAATTTGTACAGCCTTTGCACTTGTCTTCATCTAGTTTAACCGAATGAAAGTATTCTTCCAAAAAAGCCACCTCCTTTGGTATAAGAATCACAACAGTTTATGGGATATTTATCGTTATTTCCAATGTTGTTCCTTTTCCTACATTTGAAATGATATTTAATTTATCCGCATACCTTTTTATATTCGGTAAGCCCATACCGGCTCCGAAGCCAAGCTGTCGAACATTATCGGATGCCGTAGAATATCCTTCCTGCATTGCAAGATTGACATTTTGTATACCGGGTCCCTCGTCCCTTATTCTTATAAAAACCTTGTTATCATCAATCTCAATATCCGCAACTCCGCCATTTGCATGTATTACAGCATTCATTTCAGCTTCATACATAGATACAGCCGCTTTTTTTATGATTCCCGGCGCAATTCCCAATTGACTCATCTTTTTCTTAACGCTACTCGATGCTTCCCCCGCAATCGAAAAATCGGAATCAGGAATATCAAAATGAAGTTTAATGGATTTATTCTCCGTCACCATATTCCACGTCCTGTGATTCCTTCTTTGTATAGTTTACCGCATGCAGTAAACATTGTTTCTTTTGTCACAAGAACAGTTATTTTTTTCTCATTTGCAAGTTCAATAATATCCTGTCCCGGTTTTTTACCTCTTACAAAAGCAATCGCTTTAATATCCATCATTTCGGCTGTTCTGACAACTTGCGGATTCACAAGTCCTGTGAGCAAAAGAACATTTTCCTTAACATAAGCCATAACATCACTCATTAAATCTGCCCCACAAGCCGACTTGATTTCTATATCGATATCATCGCCTTTTACAAGCATTTCCGCGTTTAAAACTCCAACTATTTCATCAATTTTCATGTGTTCACCTCAGTTAAATTATAACATATGCGCAGAATAAAAAAGAGCCCCCGGGCTCTTTTTTTGTTGGATATTCTCTTAGTGATTTATTTCTTGCCTGCTATGCATTCATTGTAATTTCCACGCTTCGTATACTCTGTATGCAGCAATTCATGAGACTTATGTCCCAATGGTTCAATAAGGAAATCTTTGTACAAGGCTGTAATAAAAGGATTTTCATGTGATTTTCTCATTTTCTTGCCTTCATCCTCTTTATAAATTGCCTCTAGACGTTTTTCTCTCACATTGTCATCGGTCATTCTCGGTTGGCCTCCGCCGCTTATGCAACCGCCCGGGCATCCCATTACTTCAATGAAATGGTACTGTGAAATACCCTCGGCAACTTCCTTCATAAGTTTTTTTGCACCGCTCAAGCCGCTTGTGACGGCAATCTTAAGTACGACTCCTTCAAGATATTTGAATTCAGGCAACGTATTTTCAATTTTGATTTCGGCTGTCTTGATTTGATCAAAACCTCTGACAGGAATTATGTCCAATTTTTTGAATGGCACTTCTCTTCCGGTAATCAGCTCGTATGCCGTTCTCAAAGCTGCTTCCATTACACCGCCCGTAGTACCGAATATATCCGCCGCACCCGATGACATTCCAAGCGGTGAATCAAACTCGCTGTCTGAAAGCTTTTTGAAATCAATTCCGTTGTCCTTTATCATCCTGGCAAGTTCTCTAGTTGTGAGAACTGCATCTACATTCTTGAGTCCGTCATTTGTCATTTCAGGTCTTGTAATTTCAAATTTCTTTGCGGTGCAAGGCATAACAGAAACAACATATATATCTTTCGGATCAACTTCAATTTTCTTCGCATAATACGATTTAATGAGTGCTCCAAGCATTGTGTGGGGTGATTTGCAGGACGAAAGATGATCAAGTTCTTCCGGGAAAGTATGCTCAACGTATTTTATCCATCCCGGACTGCACGAAGTAATCATCGGAAGAACCGCACCCTTGCCTGTAAGCGCTTCACTCAAGCGCTTCAGGAGTTCGTTGCCTTCTTCGATTATTGTCAGATCTGCGGCAAAGTTAGTATCAAACACATCATCAAAACCCATTTTCTTTAAAGCTGAAACCATTTTACCCGTAACCAGTGTTCCGGGTTCGTACCCGAACTCTTCTCCCAGTGATGCCCTGATTGCCGGTGCTGTCTGAATTACAACTCTCTTGCTTTTGTCAAAAAGTGCATTCCAGACATCCTGGGTTGAATCCTTTTCTCTCAGCGCTCCGGTAGGACATACAGCGGTACACTGGCCGCAATATGAACAGTTTACCGAATCCAACGGCAACGAGGCTGCGGGACTGATGACAGATTTGAATCCCCTCTTCTGAACATTCAAAATTCCGACACCCTGAATCTCGTTGCAAACCGTCACACATCTTCTGCAAAGGATACATTTTGATGTGTCCCTGACAATTGAAGGAGAAGACTCATCAACAATTGAATTTGAGAAAATGCCGTCAAATCTCGATTCGCTTATCTGCATGAGCTCTCCAAGTTTTTGAAATTCACAGTTCAAATTTCTTGAGCAGCTTAAACATTCTTTCGGATGGTCCGAAAGCATAAGTTCATACAACAATTTTCTCGCTTTTTTGACTCTTTCGGTATTCGATTGAACAACCATTCCTTCCCTGACCGGAACAATACATGATGTCTGAAGCTTATTTGTCCCGTCGACCTCAACAATGCAAATCCTGCAATTGCCGGCTTTATGAACACCCTCAAGATAGCAAAGATGAGGTATATTAATATTATTGTCCTTCGCTGCCTGAAGAATCGTTTTTCCTTCTTCGGTAACAACTTCATTTCCGTTAATGGTTAAATTAATCATCTTTAGCCCTCCTGTCGCATCTCAAGCACCTATTTGCTTCAGCGATTGCATTCGTTTTCTGGAATCCGATTGTAACCTCGTCAAATGATTTTTTTCTAA
>JBAZRJ010000032.1:0-2141 GCA_041662985.1 Clostridia bacterium | reverse complement strand
CTAATATCCGGATCAAGCAGTTTAATCGGATATCTGCCGTGCTCAACCAATTCGACATCGTCTGAAGGCATTGGTATTTCAATGTTCTCTCCTGTATTCAGCACTCCGTTTCCACCCAGATATTTATCAATAGACTTTGCAGCCTCTTTTCCGTCTCTTATTGCCGTAATTACAACATCTGAACCGCGGACAACGTCTCCGCCGGCAAATACACCTTTCATCTTGGTCATAAGCGTATCTTTGTCGGTGTTAAAAGTCCCCCATTGGGTTATTTCAACCTCTTTTTTGCTTATAAAAGGCAAATCTGAATATTGGCTGACCGCCGGTATCACAGTATCAACTTTAATTTTAAATTCAGAACCCGGTATGATTTTGGGTTTCTTCCTCCCGCCCGAATCAAATTCCCCAAGCTCCATTCTTATACATTCTATTTCTTTGACTTTTTTGTCTCCGATAAATCTGACAGGAGCAACAAGTTCAATTATCTTTATACCTTCTTCCAACGCTTCTTTGATTTCTCTTTCATCAGCCGGCATATCGGTAATCAGACGCCTGTAAAGCATCGTAACCTCTGATGCTCCAAGTCTTATGGCTGTTCTGGCTGAATCGACAGCAGTATTTCCTCCGCCAATGATTGCGACAGATTTTTGAACAACAACATCCTTCTTCAGGCTGACATCCCTCAAAAAATCGAGTCCGTGATAAACTCCCTTCAATTCCTCGCCCGGCAGGTTGATTTTGTTTGAGAATTGAGTTCCTGTTGCAATATAAACGGCGTCATGCTTATTTCTCAATTGATAAAACGAAATGTCTTCACCGATCTCTTTATTTAGATGGATTTTTACTCCAACCTGTTCAATCATTTTTATTTCATGATTGAGAACATCGTTCGGAAGCCTGTACTCAGGTATTCCAAATGCAAGCATTCCGCCTGCGACCGGCTGAGCATCGTATACGTCAACGTCATATCCGAGTCTTGCAAGATAGTATGCGCTTGTAAGGCCTGATGGTCCCGCGCCTATAATGCCAACGCTTTTGTTCTTTTTTGGAAATACAAGATCCATATAAGGTTCATCGTTATTCAATACGTAATCGGCAGCATACATTTTCAAATCGGAAATAGAAATCGCCTCATCGAGCTGAGCTCTTCTGCACTTGCTTTCGCAAGGATGTGTGCAGACTCTTCCGCAAACTGCCGGGAAAGGATTTTCTTTTCTGATTAAATTATATGCATCTCTTATCCTGCCAGCAGCAATCAGTGCAACGTATCCGGGGACATTTACATTTGCAGGACATGCATTTTCGCAAGGAGAAATGAAAAGGTCTCCGCAAACGCCCGCTCTGCAATATTTATATTTAATGTGTTCTTCATATTCTTCTCTGAAATTTTTAATCATGCTAATTACAGGATTTGCAGATGATGTTCCAAGACCGCAAACAGCAGTATCCATAACGGTTGTGCCTATTTCTTCAAGTAATTCGATATCGCCTTCCCGTCCCTCGCCTCTTGTAATCCTTTCCAATATTTCGAGCATTCTTTTTGTTCCCAGCCTGCATGGTACGCATTTTCCGCAGGATTCATCCTTTACAAATTCCAGAAAGAACCTCGCCATATCTACCATACATGTATCTTCGTCCATGCTTATCAATCCGCCCGAACCCATTATCGTTCCAAGCTTTGACAGCGAATCATAATCAATTGGCGTATTCAATAATTCCTTCGGAATACATCCGCCGGAAGGACCTCCTGTTTGAGCCGCTTTAAATTTCTTCTTTTTTGGTATGCCTCCGCCTATATCAAACAATATCTCTCCCAGCGAAACTCCCATCGGGACTTCGATTATTCCTGTGTTGCAAATGTCTCCTGCAAGTGCGAACACCTTGGTTCCCTTGCTCTTTTCGGTTCCGATTCCTGCAAACCATTCGCTTCCGCGTTCGAGTATTACCGGAACATTTGCATAAGTCTCAACATTGTTTATTATCGTCGGTTTCCCAAACAATCCTTTTTCAAAGGGCAGCGGAGGTTTCTGTCTTGGTTCGCCCCTTTTTCCCTCTATTGAGGACATTAATGCGGTTTCTTCGCCGCAAACAAAAGCACCTGCGCCAATCCTTATCTCAATATCAAAGCTAAAACCTGAATT
>JBAZRJ010000031.1:0-24528 GCA_041662985.1 Clostridia bacterium | reverse complement strand
TTAGTAAGTTTAATTAATTATTATACATCCAAATGCATAAATATGCAATAATATTTACAAAATAACCGGAGGTTTTACATGATAATATTGGGGATTGACCCCGGGTTTGCAATTACAGGATATGGTGTAGTAAAATATGAGGTGAACAAGTTTTCGGTAATTGATTACGGAGCAATTACAACACACGCGTCAAAACCTCTTTGCGAAAGAATGCTGACACTTTTTGACTCGCTTGAGGAAGTGATTGAAAAACACAAACCGGATGCAATATCGGTTGAGGAATTATTTATCAACAAAAACCTGAAAACGGCTCTAAACGTCGGACACGGCAGAGGTGTTGCAATACTTGCGGCTGCTAAATCCGGAAGGGCCGTGCATGAATACACTCCGCTTCAGGTAAAACAGGCAGTTGTCGGATATGGACGGGCAGACAAAAATCAGGTTCAGCAGATGGTAAAAATAATACTGAATTTAGAAAGTATTCCAAAACCCGATGATGCTTCAGATGCGCTGGCCGTAGCAATTTGCCATGGAAATTCTTACAGGATGAATGAAATCGGATTGAGATAAAAGGTTTGAGGTCATTTAACGGTAACGGTTTGATATAAATCAAAAGATAAAATTGGAGGACACACCATGTATTCGTACATAAAGGGAGTGCTCACAAACAAGCAGAACGAATTTATAGTTGTTGAAGCCGGGGGAATCGGATATAAGATTTCCACAGCACTGACCACAGTGCAGTCTGCCGGTGAATTAGGCAATGAACTTAAGGTTTTCACGCATTTACATGTCAGAGAAGATATAATTTGTCTTTACGGTTTTTTAACCCAGGAGGAGCTCAATATGTTTGAACTTCTCATTTCTGTATCGGGAGTCGGGCCAAAAGCTGCGATATCTCTCATATCGTCTCTCCCGCCTTCAAAATTCGGAATTTCTGTAATAACCAATGATTATAAAATATTAACAAAAGCGCAGGGAATTGGCGGCAAAACGGCCCAAAGAATAGTACTTGAGCTTAAGGACAAACTAAAGAAAGAGCAGATATCGGCTCTGAATATCGAAAACTTCGACGAAACAGTATTCGGAGACGAAAATTCAGTGTTCTCTGAGGCGATAAGCGCTTTGATGGTGCTCGGATATTCACCGGTTGAAGCGAGTAAAGCAATCTCGGCAATTTATAAAGAAGGAATGGAGCTCGAAAGTATTATAAAAAGTGCGCTGAAAGGGTTATAACCGAATTATTGAGCGAAAAAGGAACGATAATTGACTTGATTAAACCACAATTGAAAGACGGGTATTGAAAGGAATTAGTTATATGGAAGAGGAAAGACTGGTTGGATGTGAGCTTAAGCTTGAGGATTCAGAGGAAATGAGTTTAAGACCACGAAAATTTGAAGATTATGTTGGGCAAAAGAAGGTAAAAGAAAATTTAGCCGTATTTATTGAGGCTGCCAAAAAAAGAAATGAAGCACTCGATCATGTTTTGCTATATGGACCTCCGGGTTTAGGAAAAACAACGCTTGCGGGAATTATTGCAAACGAATTGGGGGTTGGATTCAGAGTTACTTCAGGTCCTGCGATTGAGAAGGCCGGTGACCTTGCGGCAATTTTGACGAACCTTGGAAATAATGATGTGTTGTTTATAGACGAGATTCACCGTTTAAACAGAAATGTTGAAGAAATTCTTTATCCTGCAATGGAGGACTACGCACTTGATATAATTATAGGAAAAGGACCCAGCGCACGCTCTATAAGACTGGACCTGCCAAAGTTCACTCTGATAGGAGCGACAACACGCGCGGGACTTCTGACATCTCCGTTAAGGGATAGATTTGGAACGATAAACAGGCTGGACATGTATTCGCCGGAGGAATTGGAGAGGATTGTCAACAGATCATCCGGAATATTGAATATTGAGGTTGAGCCAAATGGCGCAAAGGAAATTGCAAATCGTGCGAGAGGGACTCCAAGAATAGCAAACAGATTACTGAAGAGGGTACGGGACTTTGCCCAGGTGAAGGCGGACGGAATTATAACTTACGATGTTGCAATATCCAGTCTCGATGCTCTTGAGGTTGATAAAATAGGACTCGACGGTGTTGACAGGAATATGCTGATGAGCATCATTGAAAAATTCAGTGGCGGTCCTGTGGGGCTTGAAACGCTTGCCGCTTCAATCGGAGAAGAGACCGAGACAATCGAAGATATTTACGAGCCATACTTATTAAAACTTGGGTTTATAAATAAGACTCCGAGAGGCAGAATGGCTACGAAGAACGCATACGAACATTTTGGAATAAAATTCGAATAATGTAAAGGAACGGTTCACGAAGGTTGGGAAACGCAAACGGAGAGATAAAAAATGAGATTGCTGTTGCATATGTGCTGCGCACCTTGCGCATTATACCCTGCAGGTGTTTTGCAGGATGAAAAAATTGAATTTGAGGGTTTCTTTTACAACCCAAACATACACCCGATTGATGAGTTTAACAGGCGAAAAGAAAATGTTGAAATATTTTCGAAAAATAAAGGAATTAAAACGACATATGCGGATGATTTTTTACAAAATGATTGGGAAAACTTTTCGGAAAGCGATGATGAAAGATGTAAAATGTGCTATAGCTTGCGTCTTTCCAAAACGGCAAGATTTGCAAAAGAAAACGGTTTTAATGCCTTTTCAACCACGCTTTTGGTGAGTCCGTATCAAAAACATGACTTGATTAAGGAACTTGGAGAAAAGTTTTCAAAGGATTTTGGGATAGAATTTTATTACAGGGATTTCAGACCGGGTTTCAGGGAGGGACAGGCAAGGGCAAAGGAACTTGGATTATACAGGCAAAAATATTGCGGATGTATCAAATCCTTAAACAGGCAAAGGATTTTTAACTAAAGAAGAGGTGTTTAAATGAAGAAAACATTATCGGTAATATTGGTTCTGATGCTCATAGTGATTGAAACCATTTCAGTTGTGACGGTTTCTGCCGCAGTTGATAAAGGCGTGTACAAAATCAAGTGTATCTCAATTCAAAGTCAGGCAACCGTCGAGGTTTATTTAGGAAGTTTCAGCGGTTATTCCACGATGTATCTCACTGAACCAAACAGAGTTGTTCTTGATATTGCAGGATCCGGTGCTCCTCCAAGTCAGACAACTTTAAATTTCAGCAGCAAATATCTGAAAAGTGTCAGGTATGCAATGAGAGGATCTAATTCAGCAAGAGTAGTTGTTGACCTGATCGGCAAGCCTGATTACAAAATCGTAAAAAGAACGGGCAAGATTTTAATATTGTTTACAAATCCGATAACAAAAGGGCTATCATATTTCGTGGATGATTTAAGCGCAAATATTATGTTTAAAAGCCAGAATCTGTACATTTCCGGCAAAAAAAAGTATACCGAAAAGTATGAACTTTCGGGGAAAAGATACACAATAACTTATTCCAATAACATAATTAATTTGAAAAGCATCACAAAAAATATAAACGATAAATATTTAAAAAGCTTAAAGGTTGTCAATGACAGTAAAAAGAAGACAACAAGCATTGTAATTGATGCGGTTGCGAAATTTAAATTCAATCCATTAACGGACACAGCAATCAAGAGCACAATAATAAATATCCCCAAAATAGCCGAGTCCGACAGAGGAAATGATCCAAGAGACTCGGATAATACATTGAAAGGCGTAAGCTATTTCAACAGCAAAGGAGATATTCACCTGACAATCAATGATACAAAAATTGTTGACGAAAATATGAAGAGGTTTTATTCCGGCGCATACTCTGCTTCAAATTTGACATACACAATTAAATTCAAAACATCTTTTGCAAATATTGCAAATGGTATTTTAACAATTAATGACAGTGTTTTTAAAAACGTTCAAATTACGAAGGACTTAATTGCGGGATCTACGAGCATAATTCTTAATGCAAAAGCGAAATATGCATATAATTTAACATATGATGTAAAAACCCGTAAGACAACAATCAAACTTATCAAATTGAACCCTGTTAAGAGTATGGTATATAGCAGAAACGGAGACAGAGTTTGTCTTGTAGTTGCAGGGGCAAATCTCGCAGAACGTGTGTATAATTCTTCTATTGGTTCGTCAGAATTGAAAAAATATTACAAACAGTCGTATGAATCGTCCGGAAGCAGCTGTACTTTAACATTTCCAAAGACAATGGCAGCTTCCAATATTGGTACAGGAGTGTACCTAATCAACGACGATTTCGTCAATTCGATTGAGGTTTGGGAAAATACAGTACAAAAAACCGTCAGCATAACTTTTAATACTACTCAGAAATTCAACTATAATGCAGTTACCAGAACTGACAGCGGTTTGTCAACCAGGTCGTATATTACAATTCTCAAACCATATAAATTGTCGGATAAGCTTGTCGTTATAGATGCGGGACATGGAGGATACGATTCCGGTGCGGCAGTCGGAGATGTTTACGAAAGCAATATCAACCTTGAAATTTCTCTGAAGTTGAACGAACTATTAAAGGGGCAGGGCGTGAATTCGTATTTAATAAGATCTGACGACATATTCATCGGACTTTACGAAAGAGCATATATTGCAAACACACTTAACGCTTCGCTTTTCCTGTGCATCCATAATAATGCGAGCGACAGCGAATCTGCGAATGGAACCGAAACATTTTATACTACAAGAAGTTCGGTTGGATATATGATCAGCAGTTATGATTTTGCGTTAAATGTTCAGAATTCTTTAATCAGTACTCTTAAGTCATATAACAGGGGAGCACCAATTTCGTGGCCCGGTCTTGCTGTCCTAAAGACAACCAAGATGCCGGCAATACTTACCGAGATTGGCTTTGTCTCAAACACAGCCGAAAGAGCAAAGCTCCTATCGGAAACATATCAGAAAAGTGCAGCAAAGGCTCTTTGTAATGCCATTATCGCTTCATTGAAATAACAAGTGCCATTTCGAAAGGTCATTTTATGCGAAAATTTGTTGTAGCATCAAAAAATTTAGGGAAATTAAATGAAATAAAAGAAATTTTGAAAGACTTTAGGTTTGATGTTATTAGCATGGGAGACGTAGGAATTTCCGATGATGTTGAAGAGATCGGAAGTACATTTGAAGAGAATGCCGTTATTAAAGCAGAGAAAATATCGGAATTGACCGGTGAAATCGTGATGGCTGACGATTCAGGTCTTGAGGTCGAATATTTAAACGGTGCTCCTGGCATTTTTTCCTCAAGATTTGCGGGGGAGGGGGCAACGGATGCTGAGAGGGTTGAAAAACTTCTGAGTATGTTAAGCGGAGTGCCGCATGAAAAACGCAAGGCGAGATTTGTCTGCGCAATTGCAGTTGTCTTTCCGGATGGTAAGAAATTAACCGTAACAGGAGAATGCAAAGGATATATTAATGAAAGACCTATCGGTGAAAATGGTTTTGGATACGATCCGATATTTTATGTCCCCGAATACAATATTACGACAGCACAAATGAAGCCTGAAGAGAAGCACAAAATAAGCCATCGAGGGAATGCATTAAGATTAATGATTGCAGAACTCGAAAAAGAATTTGGGACAAAATTATGAAAATTTTGGTTTTAAGCGATTCACATGGAACACTGTACTATGCAAAAAAAGCTATCAGCAATAATCCGGAAGTCGATGTAGTTATCCATTTAGGTGATTTTTTAAGGGATGCTAAAAAACTCAAAGCGATTTTCCCCGGAAAAATTTTTGAAATGATTCCGGGCAACAGCGATTTTGCGACTGACGATAATCCTGCCGAGAAGATTCTCGAATATGAGGGCAAAAGAATATTAATCACGCACGGGCATAAATATCTTATGAAGGCTGATTTTAAAAAGCTTTGCATTAGGGCAATAGAAAGTAAAATCGATTTAATTCTTTTCGGGCACACACATGTCGCAGAAATAATTGAATTTGGCAAATTTATACTCGTCAACCCCGGAAGCATAAGTTTTCCCAGAACCAGTGCTTCAAAATCCTATTCATTGATTGACATTATCGATGATAAAATAAGTGCAAAGATGATGTTTCTCGATAAAATTTAGCAGATAAAATTTAGCAACATTGACAAAAGAAAGCGCAACTTGTATAATATTTTAAGTTGACCGATGAGGTTGCGACGTTTATTTGCGGGTGTAGTTCAATGGTAGAACATCAGCCTTCCAAGCTGATTGCGCGGGTCCGATTCCCGCTACCCGCTCCATATGTGCTCGTAGCTCAGCTGGATAGAGCAACGGACTTCTAATCCGTAGGTCGTGGGTTCGAATCCCCCCGAGCATACCAAAAGTCCTTGAAATCTATTTTTCGGGGCTTTTTTATTTCCCCAAATACCGCATTCTTACCGCATTAAAATTTTCGATATTTATTGTTTTAAGAAATATATTGGGACACCGAAGTCATCAGATTTGGGTGTTTTTTATGTGGGAAGAAACGGACTGGGAATCCGTAGACATGGCTTATTATTTACCAATATATGTTTACGGTTTAAGTATAAAATGATAAAATCTTAAATAGGTAAACGCAAAAAAGGAGACGGCGCTGTGATAATCGAGAATAAAAAAACAGCAATTTCAAAAAAACCTGCTTTTTGGATAGTCATTATTGCATTGGTAACCATATTAATAACATCGGCTATAATTATAACAAATTCGCTTACATCAATGAACCTACCGAAAGTTAAGGTTTCCGCCGAATTAGACAAATCGGTTTCAAAAGCGATAATGTCATATAATAAACCGGGTATATACTTTAAAGGAATAAAGACACTTGCTGAAGGTCATATCATTTTGGGACATATAAGGAGCAGCGAAAATGAGATTGTCTATGCGGTTGCGGCATGTGTAGGGTATGGATTCAAAAAAGGTAACTTTATAGTAAAGAGCGGTTCAGGACCAATGCCGATAAAAATTACTTTAAAAATATCTAAGAACAATAAATATTCATTAAAAGAATATCAGGAGCCTCTAGATGGATCGGAAAACTATGAATCTTTGAAAAAAATGTTTCCGCAAAATCTTGTGGATATTGCAAACCAGCCTTCTCAAAGCTACCTTGACAGTATAGAAGAACAGGTAACTTCTTATGCCACAGCATATCTAAAATCAGTCGGGAGTAATTCAAAAATCGAAGAATTATTTGGAGAACGAATCTAGTTGACTTTATTCCGCATGCGTCAAAACTTGCTTGGGCATGCGTTTAGTATCAAGACTTTCAGGGCTTTGGCACTTTTTATTTTTGGGGAAATACCGCATTTTACCGCATTAAAATTTTTGATATAAACTCATTATTTTCTATTATTTGTTTAATCCTTAAATAGGAAATGACATGATGAAGCAATAATCCTGTCCGTTTTTTAAAATTACAGACCAACTAAATAATGTTTAATAGGATATTAGGCAATTAGTGCAAAGTTTTTTATAAAAACTTTGATATAATTATTAAATATGAGAGAACTTTATGGAGATAAGTGATGCACAATGAATTATATAAATTCAATACAAGAATCAATCAATTATATCGAAGAAAACTTAAGTGATGATTTGAATCTTGATTTATTGGCAGCAAAAACATTTTGCTCAAAATTTCATTTTTTAAGGCTATTTCAGGCGCTTGTCGGCTGTTCCGTCGGACAATATATAAAAAGAAGAAGATTTTCGTTCATTGCAAAGGCACTTTTAGAAACTGACGTAACTATAACGAAGATAGCTTTGGAATATGGTTTTAATTCACATGCTGTTTTCGATAGAGCATTCAAAAACAATTTTGGGATATCCCCTGCGAAGTTCAGAAAATCAAGGAACCAATTTGATTTCTTTGAGAAAGTAAATTTGAACGAAAGAAAATTTGAAAAAAATAAGGCTTTTTTTACCGGTCCGGTAATCATTTCACTCCCCAGTATGTGTTTTATCGGGGCGAAAACTAAGGGGACTTTTAATGACAATTATAAAAATATGACTGTTAATAAGTTTTGGTGGAAGTTTCTTAATGAAGAATGGAAAATAGAAAATAAAGTTGATCCGGCAAAGGCATATGGAATTTCTTATGAGAGCGCATATAAAGACGTATTTAATTATTTTGCAGCGTTTGAAGTAAATTGTATTGATGCTATTCCCGATAATATGGATTTTATGAAAATACCGGCCGGAAATTATGCTGTATTTACCTTAACAGAAGCAAATAATATTGAGAATTTCTATAAAGCACTTGATTATATTTATGGAGTTTGGCTTACTAATTCAGAATACGAATTGGCAAACCATATTGATTTAATAGAGGTTCTTAATCAAGCTTATAAGGACGGAATTATCAATAGCTACGATTTATATATACCAATAAAATAAGAGGGATATTATGAAAAAAACAATTACTATTTCAATAATCTTTATTCTGATCTCATTATTTCCGTTGAAACCAAATGCTTGTACCAGCTTTTCGGTATATTCGAAGGAACCGGTATACGGAATGAATTGGGACTATCCTGAAGTTAAAACAAGGTTTGCTATTTCTGAATATAATGGATTCAAAGTATTTCATATGGATTTCAATATTTTCGATGGGTTTGCAACTACAGTAGGAATGAATAATAAGGGATTGTTTACGGCGGTTCAAATGCAATATCCGCCAATGCCAACAGTTCAAAAAATGAATAGAAATGAAATTGATATGAATGATTTGGCTGTAAATATGCTTTATGGCTATGAAAATATTGATCAAATTAAAGAATTTCTTAAAAACAAGAATGTTGTAAATCATTATCTTACAATTCATGACCAATTTGCGGACAAATTCGGAAAAGCTATTGTTGTTGAGTCAGATGATAATGAAACCCGGATATCAGAAATAAAAAACAAATTTATGGTAATGACAAATTTTGCAAATAGTGTATTGAATACTTATGATTATTCACAAATTTTTCAAGTCGGTTCTGACAGATATGCAAAGGCATTTGAGTACATTGAAAAAAATATTTCAAAATTTGATCTGAATTATGCATTTCAGTGTCTGAATAATACTGCACAAACATCCGGTTCCTATCCGACCCAGACATCGATAGTTTTTATACCTGATAAAAATGAAGTTTATATTTCTTTGAAAAGAGACTTTGGAAAGGTGTGGAAGGTATCAATCGACAATGGAACAATAGCAACTTTCAAAGGATTTAAAAACTATTTTGAAAAGAAAATTGATAAATCAGGTATACTTATGAAGGAATTACTGAAGTATTCTTTGAATGACAAAAAACATATCGTCAACAAATTTCCGCTTCCATATATTCTAGGAATAGCTGCAATATGTGTTTTAATAATTGTATTAGCATTTGTTATACGTAAGAAAAGCAGATTGAAAAGGAGAATTGGCGATAATGCAGAAACAAAGCAATAATGTGCGTAAGTCGGAGGTTAAATGATTGGATTTTTTAAAATTCGATCAATTTGTAGATAATTACAATTAGTGCTAAAATATTTACAGAATCGTAAAGAACAATTATTGTGAATGAAATATTAATTATTTAGAGAAAATAGTAGTTAGGTAACAATGAAATAGTAATCTTAACAAATTGTAGCTAAGAAGACGAAATGAGGTAAAAATGTTTAAAAAAATTGCAACAATGATCTGCGTTTTATCGATTGTATTTTCGCAAAACATTTTAACGCCGCTTTCTGCAAAGGATGCAACGCCACCGGTCATAAGGTCAACGACACCATTCAACAAACAAACGGGAATTGAGGTCAACTCGAAATTAAGCGTAAAATTCAGTGAGAACATTTATAAGGGAGCGAATTTTTCGAAGATTAAACTTACTACAAAATCAAATGCAAAATTATCAATTCAGAAATCAATTTCAAAAAATACCGTTTATATAAAACATACATATTTTTTGAAATATAATTCGACCTATTATTTATATATACCTTCTAAAGCTATTAAAGATAAGTCGGGTAATCATCTAAAAAAATCAGTTTGCATTGAATTTAAAACTAAAGCAAAACCGGCACCAATGATATCCTTTCATGTATCTGCGATAAATGATGCATCTGAAATCGGTAATGGGACAGGAAGATTTTATTTTTATTCTGTACTGAGCCCTGGTTTTTATGCGGATGGATGCACTCCGATGTCTTATGATATCTCGGGTACGGCCGTGAACGGCGTAGATTATGAGCTTATTGCCGGATTCGTTAATGTGGTAGTCGGTTACGATATTGGCGGTTCAAATCCCGACTATCCTAAGAGTTACGTTGATATAGTGCCAAAACCCAACGGAATCGCAGATGGGGATAAAACGGTCACTATAACATTTCGCGGTGAAAGTGCAACAATTACAATAAAGGATGGCGGAACTCTTGTAACGCCTTAACCTATTCCCACAGCTACTCCAGGTGAAATACTTCCTTTGGACAGCACAGCTACATATCTTGCACAACCTGGGACTTCTAATCCGTAGGTCGAGGGTTCGAATACCCCCCCGAGCATACCAAAAGTCCTTGAAATCTATTTTTCGGGGCTTTTTTATTTTCCGGGAAATTCCGCATTTTTACCGCATTAAACTTTTCGATATTTATTGATTTATGAAATAAATGAGGATGCTGAATTCAGATGATTTAGGTGTTTTTTTATTTAGACTGGCGACGGATTTTCAATCCATTTATATTGACAAATTTTCCATTATATGTTTACACATCAAATAGAAAATGATAAAATTTATTGTATTGCAAAAGTGAATATGTTACGATTAGTGCAGAATTCGCACGTAAAAATTTTTAGAAAATGAAAGGGAATTATAATGTTTAAAAAACTCATTTCAGTCTTATGTATTATATCCTTGTTGTTTTCACAAATTTTCATTTCAGGGGTAAGCGCAAAACCGGATAAGAAGGCACCTGCGATGCAAAGCTCATCACCTGCAAATAATAAAACTAAAGTGGCGGTCAATGTAAAAATAAGCATCAAATTCAGCGAGAATATTTACAAGAGCACAAAGTTCAAGTATATTAAATTGACGAAATCCAATAAGAAAGTAACCATTTCAAGCAGTATTTATAAAAATTATCTGAGAATAACCCATAAATACTTGCTGTCTTACAACTCATATTACGTTTTGTCCATTCCCGCATATTCGGTAAAAGACAAAGCAGGTAATATATTAAAAAAAGCAATTACAATCAAATTTAGAACAAAAGCAAAGATAAATCCGACACCGACGCCAACCAAAACACCGACCAAAACACCTACGAAAACTCCATCCCCGACACCAACGGTATCTGTGTCTCCTACACCTACACAAATTATCGGTACAACAGTAAACAATGATGCCGAACTAACTTCGGCATTGAATAATTCAAGTTTAAACACTATTATTTTTAATGCTTCCGCAGCATTTGGCGGATTCACAGTAAAATATCCTGTTTATATTGTAGGAAACGGAGCCGCTGTTTCATCCGGGATTACAATTAATTCGGATAATGTAACGGTTGATAATCTCAATGTAACCGCTGAAAATACTGCACCGGGAAGCGGGTACAATTTCGTATATCAGATTTCTTCGGGTAAAACAAATATAACCATTAAAAACGGAAGTGCCAAAGGTACATTGAATAAAGCCCGGACAAAAGGTCTTGTCTGCTCTTCATCAACAACATCGGAAATTACTGTTGATAATGTAGACTTTGCTGATTCAAGATATGGAATTATTGCCGGAGATAACAGCACCGGAAGTATTTTAACGGTAATAAATTGTCAATTTACAAATGTCGATTATGGGATAGGATGGACAGAATTCGCTACGTTTGCTGAGATTAAAGGAAACACCTTCAATGCAGGACTCGAAGGGATTGGTCTTGGCGGCGGTTTAGAGGTTACAATCCCGGGTCAAAATGATTATACTCTTATTAATTATTTGAAAATCAACAATACTTTCAACAGTTATGTTGAATTTAAGGATATTGCAGATTACAGAAATCTTCCGGTAACTCCGACACCAACACCGGGCGGATCATCTTCGCCGGAACCTTCGCTCGGACCTGAATATACACCTACGCCTGCTCCTACTTCAACATCAAACGTAACGTTTCCTCTGAAAGTCAGTACCAACGGGAGATATCTTGTCGATCAGAATAACGATCCGTTTTATGTATTTGCCGATACGGCACATGGCATGTTCAACTATCCTACGCGTTCTGATGTGACTGCATATTTGGAAAAGAGGCAGCAACAAGGCCTCAATACGATTTTGTGTTTCCTAGGCGGATATTTCATAACATCAAGGCCAAACTGGGAGGGCAACTATATGTTTGTTGGCGGGGGAGTGGATCTCGCAACTCCGAATGATGCATATTTTGAAAATATCGACTGGGGAATTCAGGAGGCTGCAAAGTACGGAATTCAGGTTATTATAAATCCATTGGTCATGGAACACTACAGGTCGTCATACACGCTTGAAAATTCATACAGTTTCGGAAGATATCTTGGAAACCGTTATAAGGATTTTAAGAATATTATTTGGGCTACAGGCGGCGATATTGACCCGACTACGGCCGAAATTGAAATGATAAACGAAATGGCTCGGGGAATAAGCGAAACTGACCCAAACCATTTAATTTCATTCTTCCCGAGCGGGGGCAAATCCAGTTCAACTATCTTCGGTACAAAGCCATGGTTGGATTTTAATATGACGCAGGTTCACGAGAATGATGAATCGGATGCTCCTAAGAATTTTCAGCTTATGCTGATTGACTATAACATTACTCCTGCAAAGCCATCGATAATGATTGAGCCTAATCACGAAATGACATATCCTCAATCAAGGGTAAGGCGTGCACTAACCTGGTCAATTCTTTCAGGAGCAATGGGAATAACCTATGGGAACAATATAAGCAGAAATTTTGCTGCTGTAAACGGAGGTCCGGCAACGTACACATACGGTGTAAGCCTCAAAGAATACTGGTATCCTCATCTGAGCGATCCTGCGTTTATTGATACAATGAATCTCACATCGCTTTTAAGATCAAAATCATGGTATGATTTCAAACCCGATCAGTCACATACACTTATAATTAATGGCACAGGTAATGTTCCTCTTGAACACGAAGCGACAATAATTGCGAATGACAATTCCTCTTCAATAACATATCTACCGACTTCAAGGGCGATTACGATTAACATGGCAAAATTCAACGGAAGTAAGACATTGAAATGGTTTGATATGACAAACAATAAATTTAGAGACATAGGCATATTTTCAAACACGGGAACGGTTAATCTTCCAGCAAGACCACAGAACAGCTCGGGTGGAAATGACTGGATACTCGTAATCGAATAAATATTTTTATGTTCGCTCACATTTAATTTAAAATCCGTTTAAATGCCGAAACCATTGGTTTCGGCATTTTTTATGTAAAAAGCAACGGACCAGGAATCCGTTGCTTGTAAGAGCAACTGTATTAATATTTTATTTTAATTCAAATATTCATGAAACATACATTAATTTCTGCGAATGCCGAGCCGGTATCCGAAGTTTAGTATGAAATTTATGGCGATATTAGTCTTAGAGATTTTCATCCTTTGCACAAATGAATCGAGCGAAAAAAATTTTCGCCGGAAGCGTAAGTAACCATCAAATAGCTCAGATGATGTCATATTCTTAGGTTGAAATGCCACCACTGTCTTGCTGTTATAATTACTCCAGTCTTCGCTAAGTAACCGTCCTTCTTTCTTAAATTGCTCATATATCGGCGTTTTCGGGAATGGCGTTAAAATGCTCACCGTCGCGCCGTCTATGCCGAGGGTTTCACAAGCGATTAATGCTTCGTCAAACACATTCTTTGTGTCACCGTCAAAACCGAATACAATACCCGCTTGAACCATTATCCCGTGGTTATGGATACAATCAATCAATGGTTTGTAATCCTGAACCCTATTGATGTTTTTCCCTGCGTCTGAGAGCGAAGCCTCCGAAAACGATTCAAGCCCGATGAACAGGTACGTACAACCGGCGGCTTTGGCAAGCGTGAGCAATTCCTCATCTTTGCAATCACGAAGCGTTGCTTGTGCCGCCCACTTTCGTTTTTGTGGAGCAATAGCACGGAACAGGTTTTTTGCGTAATCAATGTCTGCAAATAAATTGTCGTCCCAAAAGACGAAGAAGCGGGATGGCAGTCGCCGTATTTCTTCCACCACATCTTGTATCGGACGCGTTCGGAAGCAATCGTGATAAATCTGCTTTAGGTTACAATAGCGGCAATTATAAGGGCAGCCGCGTGTTGCAAAAACCGCTCCTTTCATCATACGACGACGCTTAAGTAAGTCCCAACGTGGAATCGGCAAATGCGAAAGTTTAGGCGGGTCGTCGGACTTATAAACGTCTTTCGGAATACCGCTTTGAAAGTCACGGAGAAATTCCGGCCACGTAACTTCACCCTCGCCAACGAGCAGATAATTGCAATGTTCCTTAACCTCCTGCGGTAAAAGTGTGGCATGGGGACCGCCCATAACGACCTTTGTACCCTTCTGTCTGAATTTCGCACTGATTTCGTAGCAATGCGGTGCGTTGGGCGTGTTGACTGTAATCGCCACAAGGTCAAATGACTTACGATAGGGAATGCGCTGACAGTACTCATCTACGAGTGTTAAGTCATAATATTGCTCGTCAACGAATGCCGCGAGATAAGGGATTGTTATCTGCGAAAAGTTGTTAAATTGCAAACGCCTAAAACAATTGATTTCTTGATTTTCCGGCTGAATCATAAGAAGGTTAAACATCCCCATAGATTCCGTAAACTATATTGCTGATTATTTTTGCAGTCTCATTCATCGACTTTTACCTCTTTTCTGTATTCCAAAATATCGCAGGGTTGGCAGTCGAGAGCCTCACACAATTTTTCGAGCGTAGACATTTTGAGCGCCTTAACTTTGCCCGTCTTTATCATCGAAACGTTTGCCATTGTAAAGCCAACACGCTCAGCAAGTTCAGTGACACTCATTTTGCGCTTTGCGAGCATAACATCCACGTTTATTATTATCATAGTGTTCCCTCGCTTTCCTCTTGAAGGACGGCGGCTTTCGTTAGATAGCGAGAAAGAACAGCTGCTAAAAGGGCGAGCGCCACAGCGAAAATATCCGCAATAATTGATAAGAGAAGGATGCCCGGATGGTTCATATCAAGTAAAAGTAGCACAACATTGCCGATGAACAGAAACGCTGCAGCGTACAAAAGTAATACCGCCCCCATCTTGACCCATTTTGCTGTCAAGACAGTAAATACGGTCTCTTGAGTCACCGAACCCGACACTTTCCATACAAAAACGAGTATGGCAAAACATGGCAGTGCGACCAACCATGCAAATATTAACCACGGCCGAAACCATCCACTAAATTCAGGATTTGCATTGATAATACTCCCGCCCCAAGATGGTATGACATAGATGAAGAGGAACAAGCCACAAATAGCGGTGGCTATTACCGAAATGCGCATAAGGCTTCCCAAGGTTCTTGACGACATATAAAGATTCCTCCCGAATTTGACTTCTATGTAAGAATATCATATAAATAGTGGATTTACAATAATTATTTATTTCAATACAGTAAATTATTATTCTGTTACGGTAATGTAGCATTTCATTTGATTTTGGTGTTTTTATTTGAAAGCAACGGACCAGGAATCCGTGGATATAGCTTTTTGTTTCCCATTATTTGTTTACTCATCAGATAGAAAATGATAAAATCATAACATAAATTATAAATATAAAGAAGTAGAATGGAGATAATTGATGGCAGGTATTACATGGGAACATCTTTATAATATGGCAAAAGAAAAATTGAATCCACGGATAATTTCACCGTTTATTAAGTCAGGAGATGTATCAGCTTGTATTTTAACTAAAAGCGGTAAAGTGTTTACTGGGGTATGCATTGATGCTGCATGCGGGTTAGGGATGTGTGCTGAACAAAACGCAATCGCCAATATGATAACGAATGATGAAAGCCAAATTGTGAAGTTAGTTTGTGTAATGAGCGACGGCAGTGTTGTAAAACCTTGCGGTGCCTGCAGAGAATATTTAATGCAATTAGATAAGAATAGTTCTGATATTGAGATTTTAACTGACTACGAAACAAAAGAAATAGTTAAATTAAAAGAATTATTGCCAGGTTGGTGGGGGAATAAGGCTTATGTATAATAAGATTATCCGTGACTCTCAATATATTTATGAGTTGAAGATTTTTCTAGAAAATAATTATGACATTCAGATAGAAAGTATTGATGAGGCAAAGCGTGGCTTCTTTGGGGAAACATGGAAAATTGCAACAACAAAAGGTAAATATTTTGCAAAGATTGATTACTCCATTCCGCACAAACATATATATATCAATAGCTTCGACATAATAGAACATTTAAACAATAATGGCATTAAACATATCTGCAAAATTTTAAAAACTAAAGAGAATACTTTATATACTATTTTTCGTTCAGGGGTTATGGGTATTTTTGATTATGTTGAAGGTGAAAATACTGAGAACTATGAAATATCAAGACTGTTCGAAAAACTTGCACCCATTTATAAGATTTCGGCGCCGAATATAAAAATAAAAAAAGAGGACTTTAGTGTTGGGTGTATTGATAGTTATTATGAAAATCTCAAAAATTTGAAGCAAAATGCTACAGGTTTGATCTTAAAGGAAGTTGTATCTTATTTAGGAAACAATGATGAGATTGTAAAGCATAAAGCGAATAGACTTACAATGTTTGCAGATAGGTGCAGATCTGATAAAAGCAATTATTATATCACTCACGGCGATGCGGGCGGCAACTCCATAATAAATGGTGATAATTTTACGATAATTGATTGGGACTTTCCGATGCTTTCGCCAATCGAGCGTGATGCCTGGTTTTTTATGACTAATAATCAAAATATTAAAATGATAAATGATATATTATTAGCGAACGAAATTAGATATAAATTGAATAACGACCGGCTTGCGTACTATTGTTACCATAGTTTTTTTTATTACATGTATGAATATCTTAGTTGTTATTTTGAAATTGAAGATAATGTGAGTGAAGACATAGCTAAAGGTATTTTGGGATTCTTCGACTGTTGGATAAAAAAGCCAATCGAAATCGCAGATGGGTATAGCTAAGTATTTGCTTGCTCAGGCCTGGAAAAGTATAAGAAAATTACTATTTGCGGATTTCCGCAAAAGTTTAGGAGGGGATTTTTTTGAAAAGAGCAATTGTTATATTTCCGAATTTAGAAAATATTGATATGATTAAACATATTAGAGAAAAATATGACCCACTTGCAAATTCTATTGCCCCTCATATCACCATTGTTTTCCCCTTTGATAGTGCCATATCGACGGTTGAGTTAAAAAAGCATCTCAATGAGAAATTAAAAGGCATGAAAAAGTTTAGCATTCAGTTAAAGGATGTTACAGGTGATTTTAGAGATGGGTATTTGTTCCTCAATGTAAAAAAAGGAAACGACTCTATAATAGAACTCCATGATAAATTATATAGCGAAATATTGGAGAGTTTTCTATATAGAAAGTTAACATATTGTCCTCACTTAACTATTGGAAGAGTTTATGGACAAGTTGAATTTGATAAAGCGATGGATGAACTTATTTGCTTTAACGAAAGTTTTGAAGCAATAATTGACAAAATATATGTAGAAACTATTGATGATATTGAAAAATCTACAATTGAATTTTCATTTAATTTAGAATGAATAAATGCACAAAGGTGAATCCTAACAAATTCATCAAAATTATAGAACCGCATTTTTACCGCATTAAACTTTTTGATATGTATTGATTACTGAAATATAGCGGAGTGCTAAAATCATTAGATTTTGGTATTTTTTTATATGAACAAACAACGGAGTTTTGGTCCGAGGATATTAGGGTGATATTATAAAAAATGTATTGATATGTAAATAGTGATATAATAATTTTTATACAGTAATGTAATTCCGTATGGTTCTTCAGCAGATATCAAAGCGTGGCACTGCGGATGTGGAAATAGTAACGATGACGATTCTATTTTTTGTGGACATTGTGGGTCACGAAAATCCATATAGATATCGAGAATTTTAAAGAGGGGATGCGGCTTTTGAATTTTACAAGTAACTTCACATTAAACTTATATTCAATTTTGCTGTTGTTGCTTATATACATCCATGTTGTCAGACAAATAGGGAGAAAATTTCTGCAGGATAAACTTTACATTTTTATGCTGGGAATTTCTATTCTTCTTCTTCTCACTGATGTATTCAGCAGATTTGACGGTAATCCCGGTACAATTTATTCACCAGTCAACCAAGCGGGAAATTTCATAATTTTTCTGCTTAACCCGGTTTTACCTTCTCTTTGGTTGCTTTATGCCCATTATCAAGTTTTTCACGAAGAGAGAAGAATGAAAAAACTGATTTTCCCCTTAATTGCACTGAATGCAGTAAATGCAATAATTTTGGTTATATCTCAAAATTTCGGATGGTTTTACTATATTGATTCAGGAAATATATATCACAGAGGTCCGCTGTTTTGGCTTCCTGTTTCAATGACAGTTGCTCTGATCATTATGGCTTCTGTTTTAATAGTGACAAATCGGAAAAACATAAAAAAGAAGTACTACTTTTCACTGGTGTTTTTCCCGGTCTTTCCATTCATTTGTGTAATATTGCAAATCTTTTTTTATGGAATGCCAATAATGCTAAACGGCGTTGCGTTCTCCTTGTTGATCGTATTTATTAGCATTCAAAACCATACGATTAACACTGACTATATAACGGGGGTTTACAACCGTAAAAAACTTGAAACTTTCATGAAGGATAAAATCGATATGAGCACCGAGAATAAGACTTTTTCTGTAATCATGATTGATATAGACGATTTTAAATTAATTAACGATACTTTTGGGCATCATATTGGTGACATTGCGCTGGAATCTTCTGTGAAGTTATTAAAAAGTTGTCTCAGCAAGAATGATTTTATTGCAAGATTCGGCGGAGATGAGTTCTATATTGTTCTTGACACATCAAACATTAATGACTTGGAGACAGTTGTTTCAAAAATCAGAAGTTGCTCAGATGATTTCAATAAGCATGAAGGCAATCTTTATAAGCTCAGTTTTAGTGTGGGATATGCCGTTTATGACTTCCAATCGCATTTGACCGTTGAAGATTTCCAGAAACACATTGATAAACTGATGTATAAGAACAAACGATTGAATAAAAAGTCAAAATGATATAAAATTAGCGTAAGATTTAAATATCTGTGAAAAGGAAGGTGCATTTGATGGGAGATAAAAGTCCGAAGAAAAGAGAAAAGAAGAAAAAAAAGGCCGAAAAGACCGTTGCTGTACCAACTATAAAAATCGAGCAAATTAAGAATCCAAAATAACGAACTTATTTCCGGGGAGCAAAGTTTTATGAAAAGAATATTGAGTATTTTTATTGCGGCAACAATGTTCATATCGATTCCACTATCGGTTATTTCTGTTGTGCACGCAGGACAAAACGACCTGACTGTAAATTCAAAGGCGGTTCTGCTTAACACAGCATACTTAAGTGATTCCGGTAACTTTACAGGTGTTGTAATCGGCGACAGCATTGCCCAGGGCAGCCCATATACTGATGGCAGACTTTATGCAGTAAAAGGCAAAGTTGTTGACCTTAATTATAAGAATGCTGATCACACTATTGCCAAAGGTCTTGAAACCTTACTAAACATCCCTATATTTAATCATGGGGTGAGCGGCCAAATAACATCACAAATAAAAAAAAGATGGAGCAGGGATGTTCTTGCCGAAGAACCTTTATTTGGTCAGGTTCCTGCGACAGATACTAAAACACTAAATAAAAAACCTGATTTTGTCGTAATTATATGCGGGATAAATGATTTGATGCTTCCCAGTGTATCGGCAATTGATGTTGAGAACAATCTGGGAGCTATGATTGATTCAGCTGTTGCAAACAATATTAAACCGATTGTTTTTAATTTGGGAGTTCGCACAGGGCTTAACAGTCCCGATCATGTGGCACAACTTCCGGTTTTAAGAGAAATAAATGCATGGCTTTTACAAAAAAAGACTGCCACTGAAACAATGACCTTGATTGATTTCTGGTCTTTCAGTACAATCAATGATGCCAATAATCCCAATACTGCTGTAATTCTCGATGGCTTGCATCCGAATGCAAACGGATATGATCAGCTTGCGATAAAAATTTACAATGAAGCGAATTTATCTGTTTATGCAGCACCTTCACCGACACCTTCGCCAACGCGTACCCCGACAGCAACTGTGAAGCCAACTCCCAAACCAACACCGGCACCTATTCGTGTAAAGAGTGTAAAACTCAATAAAACAAAACTGACGCTTGTTAAAGGAAAATCTTATAAATTAATCGCAAAAGTATATCCAACAAACGCAAAAAACAGGAAGCTGACATGGAAATCAGGTAGTAAAGCCATCGCAACCGTTAACTCGACCGGCATTGTAAAAGGGAACAGAAGGGGAACCGTTAATATCTATGTTTATACGGTTGACGGCAAGAAAACCGCAAAATGCAGGGTTACGGTAAAATAGCACTTCGAGTCCGTTAAAATTTAATCAATTCGATAACAGACCCATTTTTATTAATATTAATGAAAATGGGTTTTATGTGTTAAAAAAGGAACTTTTTAAAAATTACCCCGTCTATTTTTAATGGCGGCTTTTTATTTTGTACCTTTCTTTTTATCGCGCAATCATTTATAATAGAATAGGACTTGGGGGATTAACTCAGCGGGAGAGTGCTACCTTCACACGGTAGAAGTCGTTGGTTCAAGTCCAACATTCCCTACCAGATAAACCCGGGAGGAAGCCGATATGAATTCAAAATTAAAGGACGATTCCACAGACGAACTTTTTAAAGCGATTTTACTGCTGGAAAATGTAGAAGAATGCTATAATTTTTTTGAGGATATCGGCACAATCTATGAAATTAAAGCACTTGCACAGAGACTTGAAGTAGCAAAGATGTTGAGCGAAAAAAAGCATTATCCTGAGATTGTTGAGAAAACAGGAGCAAGCACAGCAACAATAAGCAGAGTCAATAAATGTTTAAAATACGGAGCTGACGGATATAAATTGATTTTGAAAAGACTTGAGGATGAAAAAATTTAAATACGAACATAAAGGAATTGAGGAAAGTTATGATTAAAGAAGTTTTGGAAAAAGTAATAGGTTCTTACAGTGACAGAGAATTAAAGAGAATTATACCAATAGCAAATCAGGTTACGGAGTTTGAACCTGAAATTGAAAAGCTAACTGATACACAGCTTTCAGCAAAGACGGCGGAATTTAAAAAGAGACTGGAAGATGGAGAAACTCTTGACGACATTTTGCCCGAGGCATTTGCCGTTGTCAGAGAAGCATCCTGGAGAGTTCTTGAGATGAAACCGTTCAAAGTCCAAATCATTGGCGGTATTGTTCTTCACCAGGGAAGAATTTCAGAGATGAAAACCGGTGAGGGAAAAACCCTTGTTGCTACATTGCCTGTTTATTTGAACGCACTTGCCGGAAACGGCGTTCATGTTGTAACTGTTAATGACTACCTGGCAAGACGTGACAGCGAGTGGATGGGTAAAGTGTATAAATTTCTTGGACTCACTGTAGGGCTCATTGTTCATGATCTTGATAACGAACAAAGACGCACAGCGTATAACAGCGATATTACATACGCCACAAATAACGAACTCGGTTTTGACTACCTAAGGGATAACATGGTTATTTACAAAGAGGAAATGACTCAGAGGGGTTTGCATTATGCAATCGTCGATGAGGTTGACAGCATATTGGTTGATGAAGCGAGAACGCCTCTTATTATTTCGGGTTCAGGCGATAAATCAACGGATATGTACAAAAGGGCGAATTCATTTGCACTCAGACTTAAAGCAAAGGTATTCAAACAGCTTGATGACAAACAGACAAATGACGATCATGATGCTGATTATTTGGTTGACGAAAAAGCGCATTCGGTAAATCTAACCGCTGACGGTGTTAAAAAAGCCGAGCAGTATTTTAATATTGAAAATCTTTCAGACTCTGAAAATATGACAGTGCTTCACCATATCAACCAGGCTTTAAGAGCTAACGGACTTATGAAACGCGATAAGGATTATGTAATTAAAGACGGTGAAATAATAATTGTTGATGAATTCACCGGCCGTCTTATGTACGGAAGAAGATACAGCGAAGGACTTCATCAGGCTATTGAGGCAAAGGAAAATGTTAAAGTTGAGAGGGAGAGCAAGACTCTTGCGACGATAACATTCCAAAATTATTTCAGAATGTATAAAAAGCTTGCAGGTATGACCGGAACGGCGCAAACCGAGGAGCAGGAATTCAACACAATTTATAAGCTTGATGTTGTGGTTATTCCTACAAATATGGATATGATCAGGACAGATTTTGCAGACAGCGTCTATAAGAATGAATTGGGAAAATTTAATTCTGTAATAAATGATGTAATCGAGTGTAATGAACGCGGACAGCCGGTGCTAATCGGTACAATTTCGATTGAAAAATCGGAGCTTTTGAGCAATATGATCAGAAGACGCGGAATAAACCACCAGGTTTTGAATGCAAAGTTTCATGAAAAGGAAGCTGAAATCATTGCACAAGCAGGTAAATACGGGGCTGTAACGATAGCAACAAACATGGCCGGCCGTGGTACCGATATTGTGCTTGGCGGTAATGCAGAATATATGTCGAAAGAAGAAATGAAAAAGATGGATTTCTCGGATGAATTAATTAATTATTCAACCGGGTTTAACGAAACAACCGATGAAAAATTAGTGGAGGCAAGAAATGTCTATAAAAAATTATATGAAAAACACAAGCGCGATACAAATATCGAACGTGATAAAGTAGTTGAAGCCGGCGGTCTCCACATTATTGGTACCGAAAGGCATGAGTCCAGACGTATTGATAATCAGTTGAGAGGGCGTTCAGGCCGACAGGGGGATCCGGGTTCATCGAGATTCTATATTTCCCTTGAAGACGATCTGATGAGATTATTCGGATCAGATAGATTAACCAGGATAGTTGAAGTTCTTGGTTTAGAGGACGACCAGCCGATTGAACATAAGATGCTTTCAAATGCTATTGAAAGTGCGCAGAGAAAAGTCGAGGGTAAGAACTTTGATATAAGAAAACAGGTTCTTCAATATGATGATGTAATGAACACTCAAAGAGGAATCATTTACGAGCAGAGGAAAAAGGTACTGGGTGGAGAGAATCTTAAAGAATATTTCATTTCTATGATTTCAGGAATGGTTGACAGCATAATAGCTACTTTTTGTTCACAGGGTCCATATCCGGATGACTGGGATTTGGAAGCACTGGGACGAAATGCAGAAGAAATTTTCCTTGAGCCGGGACAGTTTAAAGTAAGCAAAAAAGAATTTGAAACATTGACCAAAGAGGATTTAAAAGAAAAACTCGAAGATTTGGCACTAAAAATATATGATAAAAAAGAAGAAGAATTCGGATCTGAATTGATGCGGGAAATTGAGCGTGTAATTCTTTTGAGAGTAGTTGACGAAAAATGGATGGATCACATTGACGCAATGGATCAGTTGAGATACGGAATCGGGCTTAGAGCTTATGGTCAGAGAGATCCTGTAATAGAATACAAATTTGAGGGCTTTAACATGTTCGAAGAAATGATTGCATCAATTCAGGAGGATTCTGTAAAACTCCTGCTCAAATCACATATTGACGCCGAACACATGCCTGAAAGAGAACAGGTTCTGGAACCTACATCTGAGGGTTTGGGTGGGGACGAAGGTCCTAAAAAACCTATAACCAGAAGCGAAGAAAAGGTTGGACGCAACGACCTGTGCCCATGCGGAAGCGGAAAGAAATACAAGAAATGCTGTGGGGCAAACTAAGGATACGAATATGAATTATAATGATGCAATGGATTATATTCATAATTCATTGAAATTTGGGATAAAGCTTGGTTTAGACAATATGAAGACATTGATGAGTTTAATGGGAAATCCCCATAAAAAGCTCAGATATGTTCATGTTGCGGGCACAAACGGCAAGGGATCGACTGTTGCATTCATAAACGAAATATTAATAAAATCAGGCTATAAAGTCGGAACTTATATTTCGCCTTATATCGAAAGATTTTCAGAGAGAATTAAAGTGAATAATGTAGAGATTGCCAATGATGATATCGCAAGAATCACCGAATTTGCAAAGAAAAATGTCGGTATTATGCTTGCGCAAGGCAAAGGCAATCCTACCGAATTTGAAATAGTCACAGCGATCGCATTCCAATATTTCTGCGAGATGAATTGTGATGTTGTGGTCTTGGAAGTTGGGCTCGGAGGAAGATTCGATTCGACGAATATAATTGATTCTCCTATGCTTTCTGTAATAACAACGATAAGTTACGATCATACTGACATTCTCGGAAACACATTATCCGAAATTGCTTATGAAAAAGCCGGAATCATTAAAAAAGA
>JBAZRJ010000030.1:0-25248 GCA_041662985.1 Clostridia bacterium | reverse complement strand
CATAATGGCAACACTGCTTGACCTTACACGCAGAAACCACATTAAAATTGAAAAGGTTGAAATAGAAAAGAAAGGAATTTTTAAGACCAAAAAAATAGATGATTACAAATTTATCAGGCTTGATAATAATACCGACGTGCTGGCTTCTCACGAAAAACACCTGATTCAGTGGCTGATTAATTCAGTAGGCGATGGCATATATTTTTCAATTGAAGATTTAAAGGAATATACAAAAAGCAGAGGAAATGCAATTGAATTCACCAATTCATTTAACGAATGGAAAGGGCATGTGAATGCAGATTTCAAGAAGCTTAATATTCTTGACGACTCTGTTGCGACAGGCAAACTACTCGGAACAGCAATAGGGATAGTTGTTATAATTATCGGTGTAATATACTTCTTTTTATCACTGATTGTTGGTGCAGTTGCACTTGGTTTATTGGGTTTTATTATGATTACATATTCCGCATCATTTAAGAGAAGGACAAAATACGGCAGCGATCAGCACAGCAAATGGCACGCATTTAAAAGATTTCTCGAGGATTTCAGCCAGATGAAAGAAGCCAGCATCAATTCAATCGTGGTTTGGGAACATTATCTTGTATATGCAGTTTCGCTTGGAGTTGCACAGAATGTTATAGATCATATGCCTGAGTTGGTCAATGTCAGCGAACTTGATAATACGACAATGTTAAACGGTGTTCTTCTTTGGCAGCTTGGTGGTTATAGCGCATTTAACAATGCATTCAACAGCTCAATGAACGCAGTTGACAGTGCGGTGGTTTCTTCACAAAGCGTTGCCATGTCATCCAATTCTTCCGGTTTTGGCGGCGGTGGTGGATTCAGCGGTGGAGGGTCTGGCGGCGGAGGGGGTTTTGGAGGCGGCGGCGGCGGAGGCGGCGGCGCATTTTAGCAGTTAATAATTTTATAGAAGGAGGATTATTATGGGGTGGATTATTCCTATCGTTGTAATTGTTGTAATAGTAATACTGGGACTATGGGTAGCAGGAACTTTTAACGGGCTTATCGGCAGAAGAAACAAGGTGACCAATCAATGGGCACAGGTTGATGTTCAGTTAAAAAGAAGGTTTGACCTTATTCCGAATCTTGTTGAGACTGTTAAAGGTTACGCAACTCATGAAAGAACAACATTTGAGCAGGTTACAGAGGCACGGACAAAATACATGAGCGCTCAGACTCCCGCAGATAAGATGGATGCGAATGCAGGACTTGCAGGTTTGATTGGTAAATTATTTGCTGTCGCTGAAGATTATCCTGAATTAAAGGCAAATGTCAATTTTATAAATCTACAGGATCAGTTGACTGAGACAGAAGACAAGATAAGCTTTGCACGTCAATTTTACAATGATACCGTTATGGATTACAACAACACGGTTCAAATGTTCCCGTCCTCAATAATTGCAAATATGTTTGCATTTAAAATGGCTGATTTCTTCAAGTCTGATGAAACCGAGAAAGAAGCTCCTGCGGTAAAATTCTAAAATAAATGGCGGGGACTGAGGTCCCCTCTACATCTTTATTTTTCTTATTTTAGCGTAAATAAAGGTCAATAGGACTAAGACGAGTTCACCTACTGTTGCCCATATTCTTGCGATGACGGATATAACGATGATTGTTGGTTCGGGTATGATGTTTTTTAATGTTAGTACCATTACGGATTCTCTGACGCCTATCCCTGAAGGCGCAAATACAGCTAAAATTCCTATTATGCAAGCAAGAGCATATGAACCGGCAATAAAGAAAAAGTCTCTAATTTCCACTGCAAAGATTGAGTTAACAAGCATATAAAAGCCAAGCCCCTGTACAAGCCAGTTGAAAATAAACAATAAAACGATGAAGAAAATTTCTTTGTATGAAATTGTTATATCGACGGGTTCTTTTTTGAATATCTTCAAGAGCAGGTTCATTCCCTTTTTGATGAAGAAAGGGTTGATAAGTACAAACAGTAAAACAAGAAATATTATAGCAAGATATTTATATTGATTGATGATTTCAACGTTAATAAAAAATAGAGAAATTATAAAAAGAGATGTTGCGGCCAATAGTGTACATACATTCTCAAAAATAAAGCAAAATGAGACAAGCTTTTTCGATGCACCTTCGCGGCTATAGAAATAAACTCTCCCACCAACATAAAAAACTGTTCCGGGCACAAATTTCCCAAGCAATGAATACATCCAGGAGATTACTGCTTTTTCGACAGGTATGCTGCAATGGTTTTTAACGGTAATATAATGCCAAAGAAGTGCGTTTGTGATTTTGTACACCCAATAAATAAGGATAGAAATTATTAGTATCGGGATATTAAGTTTAATCTTAATATCCAAAATTTTGCCGATGTTATTGTACAGATACATGATAATAAAAAAGGCAATAATCAATAATGCCATTATTTTAGATAGTTTAATAACTAGTTTTTTGTTATTTTTTAAAAAAAGTTTTATTTTACTCATTACTGTCTCCCATTAATCATGCGCGTTATTTAAAGCTTCAACAATTATTTCGATATTCTTCATTGAACTTGCTTTAACCGTGTCGAGATTCTCAGTAATCTTTTTACGAATCTTACCAAGGTCTTTTTCAAACAATGCGAAGTTGTCCTTCAGCAAGTTCACACTAAGTTGCTTGTAGTCTGCAGCATAGTTCCCAAGACCGAACATATCAAGAACTTCTTTATATTTATGGCTCCATCCAATCAGAAAAACAGGAACACCTTTGTATAAGGATGAAATCATCGCATGAAATCTCGATGCTATAAGCATTTCGCAACTGCCGATATATTCGCGTATTTCACGAGGTGTCATTTCGGTGTCGAGATTTATACATTTCTCTTTGTTTGCAACCAAATCGAATACTTTTTTACAGATTGGCAAATCATTGTTTTTAAGACTTTCCGTATTAAATCTTGCAGACTGAGCGATTATTATGACATTGAATTCTTTATCGTTAGTCAGATAGTCAATAAACTCTGCCATTGTCTTTACATAATCAATTCCGGCATCTGTGCAATATTTATAGACAACTGAGCTGACTGAAAGCCCAACCGTTTTCTCATTAAAAAACTTTGATTTTGCAATGACATTTCCAATCTCTTTTTCGGTCTTTTTGTCATTCGGAAGCACAAATGCGCCATCTGCGCAAAGCACCGTATTACTTAGATTCAACTCCTTCAGATAGCTTTGGGTAATCAAACCTCTGGCACAAATTGTATCAATTTTTGGCAGAATTGATTTCGCTAAAGTCCTGTTTGACAGCTTCTTAAACGGACCCATCGCCTGAGAGAACTTTATAACCTTTTTATTGAGTGCAAGGGGAACAAACATACAAATATAGTTGTAGAAATTCATAACAAGACTTCTTGAATCAACAAAGCTGATTCCTGCTGCATCCACAACAAGGTCGCACCTTGAGAATGAATTTAGTATTTGATTTTTCAAAATAAGCTTCTTTATTGGTGGCAACCATTTGAACATTAAATAGAGAATTGACAATGGGAAAGCGCCAAATACAATCTGACTGGCCTTGCAAGGAACAACCCTGACATTCTCATACGAATTTTGCTCCATGTCCTCATTCGGATAAACGCTCAAAACATCAAATCCCACGTCTGAAACCTTTTTAGAAACATTGTCGATTATACTTTCGAGCATTGAAGCTGCACCCTTATTGCCTGAAAAAGTTGCGGCAAGAATGCTGATTTTTTTACTTGTTGTCAAATCAGGTGCGGTTGCAAACACATTGTTTTCTTTGTCCTTTTTTCGTATGTACAGGTACAGAAGCAATGCAACCGGTGCAACCAAAATAGTTGCATAAAAATATCTTGGTTGGGATGAAGTGGTTACGATTGCCAACCCAAGTGTGTTTCCAAGCACAGGAACAAATACAGTCAATGCTTTTAGTTTTTTCCTTTTTATTATAAGAAGTGACATTAAAAATATAAAATACATATAAACGGCCGGTCGCCAGAATAACCAATTGAGTTGATTCTTGGCGGTTAACGCAACTGCCTTGCCTAATACATATTTTACTACCGGCGGCAGTTTTGAGTTCTGTTTAAAACCATATTTATTTTTTTGAACCTGCATACCTATAGAAAAGTTTGAATCGGACGGGGAAATAATCTGCCATATCATGTTTGTACGTGCAAGATAAGCCTTTGTTGCAATTCCCGGATTTTTAAATACAAGAGACACCCAGGTCTTTAGATATTCCGTTTTGTTATCGTGGAATTTTTGCCAGTCGTAGCTTTTTGATTTTGTTACACCGAGTGAGCTATATTTGTTATATCCGTTTGACCAGTCTTTCCAGGATGTAAGCTTACTTAAAAAGGTTTTTTCCGCCGGGGAGACATTACCGTTGAAATGAGCAATCGCACTTATTTGAATAACGGAAAGCACCAAGGGCTGATAATCGCTTGACGGCTTGACTTTGAGGAACTGATAAAAAGGACCCTGGATTGCTAAGATAATTATTCCCGTTGCAATTGCTACACTCAAAACACCTTTCCAGTATTTTCTATAAACAATCAGTAAAATAAAGACTGTTGCAAGCGCAGGCGCGAGACCGTTATGTCTGAACATCGCCGTACAAACAAGCGTAACTGCCAGCAGTACTTTATTTTGAACGGGACGAATCCATTTACCTTCTGTATAGAATATCTTAACCAAAAGCACTGTTAGAAAAACAACAGAAGCGGTAAATGGAGTGTCTTTTAAGATTGTAATTGAAAATATTCCGTTTACCGGATTGAATGTAAATATTGCAGTCAATATCAGAAGGAGCTTTCGATTTAAGCCCATCTTGTCGAACTGATGCATTGCGGCTGCGATTGCGAATGAAAACATTCCGGCCTGAAAGATTGCAATTGCGGCAGGAGAGAGCCAAACACGTGTTATCAAATATTCCATAAAGGTATGGAACACAGGATGCCAGTCTCCAAAAGAAAATCTTACTATTTGGTCCCACTGGCGTATTGAGTCAACGGCCATTACGCCGGGATAAAAAGCCAGGAGGTAAATCATAAACACAAAGAACGAAGGCAAAAAATACATCAGAAATATAAGAAAGCTCTTTGTTTTTGGACCGATACTAATATTTTTCATGAAACCCTCCGAGAGTGTATATTGGGAAATAAGGATCAGAGCTTGCTTTGATTATGATAATCGCTTTTTCTCGCCCTGTATTGAATATCTTCAAGTATTTTTCTGTTAGATGAAATCAAATCTGCAATCATTCCGAATGCAATCATCTGAGTACCCACAAATGCAAGGATTGCAGCCAGTATCAAGGACTGAACGTGACCATTGCCGCTTCCTAAGAAATAATATGTCAGGAATCTCACAACCACAATCAATGCGGCGATAATCGAAAAAATACCGATGCTTAAAAAAGTTTTTAATGGTTTGTACATCATAAAAACTCTGAAAATTGTAGCGACTGAGCGTCTCACATAACCTGACATGCTTTTGAACAAACGTGATTTTCTAAGTTCCGGGTTTACTCTGATTGGAACAGAAGTTATAGCCATATTCATTCTGCCTGCCTGGATTATTGTCTCGAGTGTGTATGTATAGCTCGATACAACATTTAATCTTAATGCAGCTTCGCGGGTATAAGCTCTAAAACCACTCGGAGCATCAGGTATATCGGTACTTGAAGCGACTCTGACAGTCCAGCTGCCGAGTCTCTGCAGTCTCTTTTTCAGCCATGAAAAATGGTTAATTTCTTCAATTGGTCTTTCTCCGATTACAATATCTGCAGTACGCGCAAGAATAGGTGCGACAAGTGTTTCGATGTCTCCGCCGAAATATTGATTGTCGGCATCTGTATTTACGATAATATCGGCGCCAAGTCTCAGACATGCATCCAAGCCTGCTTTAAAAGCCTCAGCTAAACCCTTGTTGTTCTTAAAACTGACGATATGATGCACACCCAAACTTCTCGCTACTTCAACGGTACTATCTGTGCTTCCGTCGTTAATCACCAGATACTCTATTTCATCTATCCCATCGATTTTTTTAGGAAAGTCGGCGAATGTCTGACCGAAAGTTTTTTCTTCGTTATAGCACGGAACCTGAATTATTAGTTTCATTTTATTCGCAGCCTCCTATTGTTCAAAGCTTCTTCCTATAGAGTAATATTCAAAACCTAACTTTTTGACTTCCTTAGGATTATAGATATTTCGTCCATCAAAAATTATCGGATTTTTTAGCTTTAAAATCATGTTATTAAAATCAGGATTTCTGAAAACATTCCATTCGGTGATTATAACAAGCGCATCGGTGCCATCCAATGCTTCATATTGATCTGTGAAATATTGAATGTATTCATTTCCAAGTATAATTTTTGCTTCCTCAATTGCAGCAGGATCAAAGGCTTTAACTGTTGCACCGAGTTCGATAAGTGCCCTGATTACGACAATGGAAGGAGATTCTCTCATATCATCCGTTTTCGGTTTAAATGAAAGACCCCATACCGAAAAGACCATACCCGTAAGGTCTGAGCCGAAACGCCTTACTATTTTTTTAACCAGTGATTTTTTTTGATATTCATTTACTTCAATGATTGCGTTTAACATGCTTGCCGGAACACCCTCTGAATCAGCGATATGCATCAATGCTCTCAGATCCTTCGGGAAGCAGGAGCCGCCGAAACCCGGACTTGGATTCAGGAACTTATAACCGATTCTTGAATCTCCGCCAACTCCTTTGCGGACATGTTCTATATCAGCACCAACATTTTCACACAAATTTGCTATTTCGTTTATAAAAGAAATTCTCGAAGCCAAAAAGGCATTCGAAGCATATTTTGTCATCTCTGAAGACCTTGTGTCCATTATAAATACAGGATGTCCGTTTCTGACAAAATATTTATACAAATCTTGCATAACCAATGCAGCTTCTTCGGACTCACACCCGATTATAATTCTGTCAGGCTTCATGAAATCTTCAATTGCCGCGCCTTCCTTTAGAAATTCAGGGTTTGATACGACATCAAACTTAGTCTCTGAGCCTTTTTTGGACAATATATCTTTAATCATCGCATCAAGCTTGATTGCAGTGCCTACAGGCACGGTTGATTTATTTACTATTATTTTATAGTCATTGATTGAATTGGCAACTTCTTTTGCCGCATTAAAGAAATATGTCATGTTTGGCGAACCGTCTTCTGAGGCCGGTGTACCGACTGCGATAAAAACTATTTTTGATTCATTCACAGCTTTTTTAGTATCAGACGAAAACATTAGCCTGCCGCCTGTGTGGTTCCTTTTAACCATCTCTTCAAGACCCGGCTCATAAATGGGTATTACGCCGTTTTTAAGTTTTGAAATTTTGTCTTCATCAGTATCAATGCAAGTAACACTATTTCCTAATTCGGCAAGGCAGGTGCCACAAACAAGTCCGACATATCCTGTACCGATTACTGTTATTTTCATCTGCGTTCCCCCGTGCTTTTGAGTATTTTTATTTATGTCTTAAAATTGATAAAACTCACCAATACTATGTAAATTAAACCATATAGGTAATGTATCAAACGCATATTCATATGTCAATATTTTAACCCCGTCGTATATATTAATTAATTTGATTAATTCAATAAAAAATGGTATAATAACTTAACAAAAGAAATTTTGAAGAAGAGCGGATTACTTTTTGTATCCGCTCTTTATTCGTTTGTTTGGGAGAAAAAAGGATAAGTATGAATATGAAAGCAACGAATTTATAAATAGATTAGTTAATTGAGGTTAGTGTAGAAATACTGAGGGAGAATGTAAAATGGTTTCATGGAGAGGTAAGGGTTTGATATTAGGAGATTTAAAGGCAAAATTGCCTATCATACAGGGTGGCATGGGTGTCGGAATTTCGTTAAGCGGGCTTGCAGCAGCAGTTGCAAATGAAGGTGGAATTGGAGTCATATCCGTTGCGGCAATAGGAATGTATGAATCGGATTTTTCGACGAATTATCTGGAAGCAAATATAAGAGCACTGAGGAACGAGATAAGAAAAGCAAGAAAGCTGACAAAAGGAATAATTGGAGTTAATATAATGACGGCACTTTCTAACTTTGCCGATATGGCAAAGACCTCAATCGAAGAAGGCATAGATGTTATTTTTTCGGGAGCGGGTCTTCCGCTTAATCTACCGTCTTTCTTAACGGACTCGAGTAAAACTAAACTTGTTCCGATTGTTTCGTCTGCGAGAGCGGCGGGCATTATTTCAAAAAGATGGTTCGACAAATATAAGTACACCCCTGATGCGATTGTTGTTGAAGGACCTATGGCCGGCGGACATCTCGGATTTAAAGCCGAAAATCTTTCGGATTCCGAATATAAATTGGAAAAGCTTGTTACTGAAGTTGTTGATGAAGTTAAAAAAATCGAAGGACATACGAATAAACATATTCCCGTAATTGCTGCCGGAGGTATATATTCAGGCGAAGATATCAAACGATTTATGGAGCTGGGCGCGGAGGGTGTCCAAATGGCAACAAGATTTGTAACAACCGTTGAGTGTGATGCATCCGATGAGTTCAAAAAATCATATATCGAATGCAAAAAGGAAGATATAGAGATAATACACAGTCCGGTTGGAATGCCGGGAAGAGCGATCAGGAACGATTTTATAAAAGATGTTGGGTTAGGAAATAAGAAACCTTACAAATGTCCGTATCACTGCATCATAACCTGTGATAAAGATTCGAGTCCATATTGCATAGCAAACGCGTTGATTAACGCAAAAATGGGCAGGATGAAAAACGGTTTTGCATTTGCCGGTGAAAATGCGTATAAGGCTGAAGAAATAGTTACCGTAAAGGAATTAGTAAAAACAATATCGGACGAATATAATGAAGCAACCAAAAAAAGTTTGAATCTTTGCATCCCGGTGATGCGAAGATTTCAATTATCTTAACTTATAGTTCTTTAGGTTTTTATCCAGTTCATGAACGAGTTCATCAAGAGCCATTGAAGCTGATTGCATTTCTTCTATAATTTCAAGCTGCTGTTCAGTTGTTGCCGCCACCTCCTGGCTTGATGCCGCCGTTTGCTGGGAGACTGATGATATGTTTTCGATTGCCATGATAACATTATCTTTGTCGATTTGCATCTGCGAAACCGACTGATCGATTTGATTAGTCTTATCAACTATTGAAGTTATTCCGTCAGAGATATCAGAAAACGCATTTTCTGTCATATTAACCGCAAGATTTTGTTCACGGGAAACCTTTCTCATCATATCCATTGATTTAATAGCGTTTGCAGATTCTTCCAGGATGCTCTCCATCATTAATTTGATTTCTTCCGTAGACTTTTTGCTTTGGTCCGCAAGCTTTCGAACTTCTTCGGCAACAACCGCGAAACCTCTGCCGGCATCGCCTGCTCTTGCAGATTCTATAGTTGCGTTAAGTGCAAGTAGATTTGTCTGTTCTGCAATATTTTCGATAGATTCAACGAACAAAGTAATATCTTTTATTGTATTTGTAAGTGTTTCGACAACTGTAAATATCTTCTCTGAAGTGCTGTAATTTTCATCGGATTTTGTACGCAAAACACTAATGGATTCAATCCCTATGTTCTTCAAGTCAAATATTTTATTTGACTCATTCGTAACAACTTTATAACTTTCATAGACAAGATTAATTTGCTCAGATAATTTATCAACAACCTGCACACCTTGCTGGGCATCATTTGCCTGTTCCGATGCACCCTTTGCTATCTCCTCGATTGTTCTTGCAATCTCATTAATCGATGAGGAGGCTTCGTATGCGGTTTTTGTAACTTGTCTTGAAGACTGGATAATTGAAATTGAAAGATTGAAGAAACCTTCAATTAAAGAACGAACATTAGACAAAATAACATTTACATTAACAGCAAGCTCTGATAAAAAGCCGGTTTTCTTGGAATCAATCAGATTCGAAAAATCACCTTTCTTAATTTTGTTTAAGTCGACTGCAAAGTGAAATATGAGATCATCCAGAATTTTTTGCATTTTGCTTGCAACAATATATGTTGTAAGCATCGTGGATGTGAAGCACAAAAAGAAAATAAGAAATGCTGTATCCCAGTGGCCGGAAGTGAAGCCATAAAGGATTAAGATGATTATTCCCAGTAATAATGCCAATCTAAATGAGATTTTTAAAGGTTCCGTTTTAAAATCCATAATGTATCCCTCCGAAATCATTCAAAAACACAATCTATTTATTTTTAGAATAATTTTATAAAAATATTCAAACGGCTCAGTTCTCTAAATCCTATAATGATTATATATAATTCTTCATGATAAGTAAATTTATTATATAAGAAAACATAAAGCAAAGTATTGACAAAGGTTGTATAATTGTATACAATAATACAAACAGATGAGCAATTTAGATTTAAGGAGTGCATAATTATGATTAAATTCAACAAAAAGACCAACACATTGGAACAAACTCAATATGAATATAAGCTTCAGGAAGTTGCTGAGCCGAACCTTTATAGAGAGATTTACAGCTATGACGAAATTCCTTTATGTGCATTTAACCACAGAAGGGTACCGATGTATCCCGCAGACGAAATATGGCTTACTGACACAACATTCAGGGATGGACAGCAATCAAGGGCCCCCTATACTACGAAACAGATAATTGATTTATACGATTTGATGCATAAACTGGGAGGGCCAAAGGGAATTATCAGGCAGAGTGAATTCTTCCTTTACAGTGACAGGGATAAGAAAGCGGTTGTGAAATGTCTTGAAAGAGGATATGAGTTTCCTGAAGTTACAAGTTGGATTCGGGCTACAAAGAATGATTTTCAACTGGCAAAAGATATGGGGATGAAGGAGAGCGGCATTTTAGTCAGCTGCTCGGATTATCACATATTTAAAAAGCTCAATATGACCAGACAACAGGCGTTGGACCACTATCTCACTATTATCAAGAGTGCTATTGATGTCGGGATTAAACCAAGATGTCATCTTGAAGATATTACCAGAGCGGACTTTTATGGATTCGTTATTCCTTTTGCGCTTGAATTGAGAAAAATAATGGAGGACAGCGGGATACCGATAAAGATTCGTGCTTGCGATACATTGGGGTACGGGGTTTCGTATTCCGGAGCAACGCTTCCGAGAAGTGTTTCGGGCATTGTTTATGGTTTGAAACATCATGCGGGATTCCCGAGCCAATTAATTGAATGGCACGGACACAATGATTTCTACAAGGCGGTTTCAAATTCTGCTATTGCCTGGATGTACGGAGCCTCAGCTGTCAACTGTTCGTTGCTTGGAATAGGAGAGAGAACCGGAAACACGCCACTCGAAGCTATGGTTATTGAATATGCGCAATTGCGCGGGACATTGGACGGAATGGACACAACAGTAATTACCGAAATAGCTGAATATTATGAAAAAGAAATTGGATATCAAATACCATCCAGGACGCCTTTTGTTGGAAAGCACTTTAATATGACTCAGGCAGGAATTCATGCTGACGGATTACTGAAAAATGAAGAGATATACAATATATTTGACACTGCGAAACTTTTGAACAGACCGGTTGGAGTATCAATCAACCAGGGATCAGGGCTTGCAGGTATTGCACATTGGATTAATACCTACCTCCTTTTGACAGGGGAAAATAAGATTGATAAAAAGGATGAAAGAGTTATAAGAATCAAAGAATGGGTAGACCAGCAATATGAGGAAAACAGAGTCACAGCAATAAGCGATGATGAACTCGAGTGGACTGTGAGAAGGATTGCACCGGAGCTTTTTGAAAAAGTACTATAATCATTAATAAAAAAGGAGACATAAAAATGGGATACAATATTGCGGAAAAAATAATTAAAGAGCATTTGGTCTCGGGGGAGATGAAAGAGGGAAGCGAGATTTCAATCCGTATTGATCAAACATTAACCCAGGATTCCACAGGTACGATGGCATACCTTCAATTTGAAGCTATAGGTATCCCGACAGTAAAGACAAAAAAATCTGTAGCTTACATAGACCACAATATGCTTCAATCGGGATTTGAAAATGCCGATGACCATAAATATATACAGACCGTTACGAAAAAGCACGGGATATTTTTCTCGAGACCGGGAAACGGTATATGCCACCAGGTTCAGTTAGAAAGGTTTGGAGTCCCGGGAATGACACTTTTGGGTTCTGACAGCCATACACCAACAGGCGGAGGAATCGGAATGCTTGCAATAGGCGCAGGAGGACTTGATGTTACAGTTGCAATGGGCGGCGGAGCATATTATTTAACGATGCCAAAGGTCTTAAAAGTCGATCTCAAAGGCAAATTGAAACCATGGGTAACGGCTAAGGATATAATTCTTGAGGTTTTAAGAGTTCTGACAGTAAAGGGCGGAGTTGGGAAAATCGTTGAATATTCGGGAGACGGAGTCAGACATCTTTCTGTGCCTGAACGCGCAACAATAACCAATATGGGTGCTGAGCTTGGAGCAACAACGTCGATTTTCCCAAGTGACGATGTGACGAAGATGTTTTTAAAAGCGCAATCCAGAGAATCCGACTGGATGGAAATCAAACCCGATACAGATGCTCATTATGATGAAACAATTGAAATAGATCTTGACAAACTCGAACCATTAGCGGCTCAACCGCACAGTCCCGATAATGTCGCAAAGGTTAAGGACATTGGAAAAATAGAGGTTGACCAGGTTGCGATAGGAAGCTGCACTAACTCATCTTACATGGATATGATGAAGGTTGCCAAGATATTAAAAGGAAAAACGATAAGCGAGAAGGTCAGTCTTGTTATTGCACCGGGCTCAAGGCAGGTTTTGACAATGCTTTCGCAAAACGGTGCTTTGGCTGATATGATCGCTTCGGGGGCAAGAATTCTTGAATCGGCTTGCGGACCTTGTATTGGAATGGGGCAGGCACCTGCATCAAATGCGGTTTCACTCAGAACATTTAACAGGAATTTTGAAGGCAGAAGCGGAACGGTTTCCGCAAAAGTTTATCTTGTAAGTCCTGAAGTTGCTGCAGCAAGCGCATTGACGGGCGTATTGACCGATCCGAGAGATCTTGGAGAAGCACCTGTCGTGGAAATGCCGGAGCACTTTGTTATCAACGATAATATGGTTTCTGAACCTGCGCCCGAAGAAATGGATTTTGAAGTCGTCAGAGGTTCAAATATCAAACCGTTTCCTTTGAACACAAAGATGACGGATGATGTTTCAGGAAAAGTACTAATTAAGGTTGGAGATAATATTACGACAGATCATATAATGCCTTCGAATGCAAAATTACTGCCTTTCAGGTCAAATGTGCCTTATCTTGCAGAGTTTTGCCTGACTCCCTGCGACCCTGAGTTCCCGAAAAGGGCTAAGGAGAGCAACGGAGGTTTCATAGTCGGGGGTTCTAACTATGGACAGGGTTCAAGCCGTGAGCATGCTGCACTGGCTCCTCTTCAGCTTGGAGTGAAGGCGGTTGTCGTTAAGTCGTTTGCAAGAATCCATATGGCCAATTTAATTAATTCAGGGATTGTACCGATGACTTTTGTTAACGAAGCAGACTACGATAAGATCGACAACGGCGATAGACTCGTATTGGAAGATGCAATAAGGCAGATTGAAGGGCAGGGTGATATTGTTCTAAAGAATAAAACAAAAAATATTGATATAAAAGTCAAGGTTACACTATCAAAGAGACAAATTGAAATTATCCTCGCAGGAGGACTAATTAATTACACAAAGAATCAAAACGCCAATTAATCAATAAATTGGGAGGATGCAAAATGGCAGCAAATAATATAATCAATGACACAGATGCTAATTTGAATTCACTTCAGGGAAGGGTGTTTACCCAGATTCAGAATGACATACTAAACGGCAAATACGAGCCGGGAGACAGTCTGATTGAAACAAGACTATGCGAAGAAATGGGTGTGAGCAGAACTCCTATAAGGGAGGCAATAAGGCAACTTGAGTTGGAAGGCCTTGTTCAGTCAATCCCGAATAAAGGTGCAATTGTAAATGGCATTTCAACGAAGGATATTGATGATATTTATAAAATAAGAATAGTTCTTGAGGGAATCGCTGCAAGATGGGCAACAGAGAAAATAACAGATGATGAGATTTCCGAGCTGAAAAATGCGGTTGAACTTCAGGAATTTTATACACAGAAAAACGATATTGAACAGTTGATGAAATATGATTCCAGGTTCCACGATCTTATTTATGAAGCGAGTAAAAGCAAACCTTTGATGCATACTTTAAGTACGTTCCACCATTATGTCCAGCGTGCCCGTAACCTTTCGTTCGGCACACCGGGAAGAGCCCTGAATGTATTGAAAGAGCACGAAGCGATTTTGAAAGCTATATCGGACAGGAACCCGGATGAAGCAGAAAAACTAACCACAGAACACGTGAAAAATGCAAGTATAAATTTAATCATGCAAAATCCCGAAAAGAGAAAACAACTGTAAGATATAAAATGCATAGCTCCCAAATTGTTTACAAATGATTCTCAATAATATGGAAATAGACTGAGTGCTAGAGTTCCTGTCTTTTGAAAATTTCGATTCCCGATACAATAAGAAGCAGAATCAGAATGATTGACGTGACAATCGGATAGATTGAATCCGAAGGCAAATTTTTACCTCCCATTATATTCAGACCAAGTCCGTACATATATCCCGGAGAGAATTTATCAATTGTTGGAAGAGAGGATAAAAATGAAACAACCGCAAACCCGATAAATCCAAATAATGCTGCAATTGCGGGAGACCTTGAAATAATACTTGCAAACAGGATTAAAGCAATTAAAAATACTCCGTAAAGCCAAAACATGAATATCGCAAGGGGCAAATTTGGATTCCAGAACACGTCAAACAGAATGAAAGTATAATAAATACAAATGACCGCAGAAAGAATATATGCAAAAGTAAACAGCAAAATGCTTGCAAAGAATTTACTCAAAATAAAATTGAGTCTCGAAAGATTTTTTGTCAAAACAAGAATAGCAGAGCCTCTCTGTTTTTCTTCTGCCACAAGGCCCATGAAAACAAAAATCATAACAATCGCAGTTATTGTATAGTGATTTTTGAATAACTGCGCATAAGAATCTATATACGTGGGTTCGGGAATACTAATGCTGATTCCGCCGCCTAAAGCTTTTATAAGTTCATTGATAAATTTGGCGGTTATCGGGCTTAACATTCCGAAAAACAACGCAACCGCAGGAAGAACAATAATCTTAGGAGTCTTTAGAATTTCGAATATTTCTTTTTTAAAAAATTCAAGCCTGCTCATTTATTATTCACCGCCTTCAAAAAGATATCTTCAAGAGAGGTTTCGACATTTGAATAACCAATCAGCGGAATATGGTGCTTGTTAAAAATGGCAGGAATCTCCAAGCCCGCTTTTGCGAGGTCTTTAACATGAACCAACAATGTTGAATTATCACTGTGCTCGACTTTTTCCACCAGTTCAAGTTTGGATAAAGCGGTTTCGATTTGAACAATGTCACCGGGCAGAGTTTCGAGCGATATAATATGATGGGAATAATTAATTTTAAGATTTTCAATTGTATCCTCTACGATTGCATTGCCCTTATCAAGAATAACAACTCTATCACAAACTTTTTCGACATCGGAAAGAATATGCGTCGAGAAAAAAACGGTCACTTTGTTTTTCAGACTCAGAATAATATCAATTACTTCTTTTCTGCCAATAGGGTCAAGGGCGGAAGTAGGTTCGTCAAGAAATACAATCCTCGGATTTCCGATTAATGCCTGGGCAATACCCAAACGTTGTTTCATTCCTCTTGAATAATTCCCGATTTTTTTATTTACACCGGTCAATCCTGTTTTTTCCAGCAGCCGGTCAATTCTTTCTTCAAGTTCCTTTGGTTCAACCGAAAGCAGCTTACCTGAAAATCTTAAGTATTCTTTGGCGCGCATCCAGTTATAAAAGTTTGGAACATCCGGCAAAAAACCTATATCTTTTCGGTTCTTGTTGCTTCCGAAATGAACCTTCTCGCCGAAAATTTTTATTTCGCCCGATGTAGGTTTAGCAATGCCCGTGAGCATCTTGATTGTGGTGGTTTTTCCTGCGCCGTTTGGTCCGAGAAAACCATATATTGAACCCATGGGTATTTTTAGGTCTATATTGTTTACTGCATTTACTTTACCGTATGTTTTAACAAGTCCTTTTATTTCGACAGCAAGCATATTATTCAGACTTCTCCTCTCTGAATATCAAATAACCTATCGAACCAAGCATTCCTCCGAATAATACTATTAATAACCACATTATTTTATTGTTGAACCGGACTGTTTCTCTTCTGTAGAGATCAATCAGCGAATAAATCTGGAGACCCAACTGCAGTGCATACAGAGTTATCAATATCGGAAGATATTTTGCTATATCATTAAAAACGGGATTACTTAGAATAAAACCGAACATATTAATCAATCCTCCTTTTTCAAAATCTTATCATATACAGAGTTTCCGTTCAAGCATTTTGAGGACAATTTGGGGAGTGCTTCTCTTTGGAGACCCGTTCACAAAAACCACTGTTATTATGGAAAAATTTTGTGGTATAATATACGAAAACAGGGAAGTAGTCAAAGAGGGCTGAATGAAGAGAGACGAGAGCAAATTAAAAGAGCAAATATGCGAAATAGGCAGAAGAATTTATCAAAAAGGATTTATAGCATCAAATGACGGAAATATTTCGGCTAAGATCGGCGAAAATGAATTTCTTATCACGCCGACAGGTGTCAGCAAAGGTTTCATGAAGCCGGATATGATTGTCAAGGTTGATGCAAATGGTATTTTAATTGAAGGTCAAAGCCATCCGTCAACTGAAATCAAACTTCATTTGGCTGCTTATAAAGAGAGACGAGACATTAATTCGGTTGTTCACGCTCATTCACCTTATGCCACTGCGTTTGCAGTTGCGGGGATTGCATTGGATAAGCCTCTGCTTCCGGAAACCATATATACGCTTGGTGAAGTTCCGATATCGAAATATGCAACCCCAAGTTCGACAGAGCTTGCAAACAGCGTAAGCCGCCTATTAAAAAATCATGATGCATTGCTGATGGCTAACCATGGAGTTTTAACAGTCGGCACTGATTTGGAGAATGCATATTTTAAACTCGAAACACTTGAATTTTATGCAAAGATTAGCTATTTGACACAAATGCTCGGAAAACAAAATGAATTAACGAAGTCCGAAACGGATAAACTCATTGATTTGAGAAAACTGTCAAAATTTCCGGATAAAAATCCGGGGATTCAAGAATAAATTTGATTTTGTCGGAGGACGGATATGGAAAATATTATCGAAATTAAAAATCTCACGAAGTATTATGGTAAAAGCAGAGGTATCATTGATGTCAGCTTTAATGTTGCAGAGGGTGAAATATTCGGGTTTATAGGTCCAAACGGAGCCGGAAAATCCACAACTATAAGAACTCTGCTGTCGCTCATTTACCCTACTTCCGGAAGCGCCAATATTTTTGGTATGGATTGCATTAAATTCGGACCGGAAATTAAAAAAGAAATCGGATACCTGCCGTCAGAGGTTTTTTACTACGATAATATGAGGGTTATTGATTTATTGAAATACTCTGCCGGTTTTTATAAAAAGGATTGCAGCAAACGTATATCTGAATTGTCTGAAATTATGGACCTCGATTTGACTAAGAAAATCGACGACCTGTCCTATGGAAACAAAAAGAAGGTCGGGATTGTACAGGGTCTTTTGCACGAACCGAAGCTGATTATTTTGGATGAACCGACAAGCGGTCTTGATCCATTGATGCAACAGAAGTTCTTTAATCTTTTGGACCAGGAGAATAAAAGAGGTGCAACAATACTCTTCTCTTCTCATATTTTAAGCGAGGTTCAGAGATTATGCGAGAGGGTTGCTATTATTAAAGAGGGTAAGATAATCAAATTAGAAAAAATAAGCAGGTTGAAGGAAGATAACTTCAAGACCTTTAGAATTGAAACCGAAGAAAAAATTGATTCAAAATATTTCGACCTTGATGGTATAAACAACTTTAAAATTGACGGTAATGAAATAAGTTTCATATTCAAAGGAAATATAAATAAAATTATTAAGATGATTGCAAAGCTTGAGGTTAAAAATTTGTTTATTGAGGAACCAACTCTTGAAGAAGTTTTTATGCATTTTTACGAAAAGGAGTAATGGTCATATGAATATGTTTCTTCACGAATTGAGGATGTACAGAAAATCAACAATAATATGGACTGTATCAATTGTTGCGCTGATATTGATGTTTATGTCAATTTATCCTGTCTTTTCAAACAACGCAGAGGATGTGAAAAAGCTTCTGATGGGATTCCCGGAAGCAGCAAGAAAAGCATTATCCATTTCGATAGACCAAATTACAAGTTATCTGGGATTCTATTCATATATTTTTGTTTATGTAACTCTTTGCGGTTCAATACAGGCAATGAATACGGGAATTTCGCTTTTGTCAAAAGAAAATAACGGCAAAACAGTTGACTTCTTATTGTCAAAACCGGTGACGCGAACCCGGATAATAACGTCAAAACTCTTAGCAGCTGTGACATGCCTTATCATTACAAATTTAGTTTATTTGGTTTCAGCTTATGCAATTTCAATTGTTGTTGTTGACAAACCAATTGACAGCAAACTGTTTTTCATGATTTCAATTACACTGATATTTGTTCAAATTATATTTGTATCACTTGGTTTGATTATTTCGGTATTAACGCAAAAGTTGAAATCGATAACATTTGCTTCACTTGGAATTGTATTCGGTTTCTTTATAATAGGCATGTTTGGGTCTGTTATCGGGGACACTGTAAGCCGTTACCTGACTCCGTTCAAATATTTTAATCCGTCATATATAATTGCAAATGCGTCATATGAATTTTCTTTTTTAATTACGGCTATTGTTATCGTGATCGTATCAATATCCGCAAGCTATGTTGTTTATTCGAAAAAAGATATTCACGCAGTGTAGGAGGCAGCTATGAATTTATTTCTAAGAGAAATGAAAGCAAACAGAAAATCACTTATAATATGGAGCATATTTCTATTTATCTTTGTAGCTGCGAGCATGGGCAAATTTGGCGGGTTGTCGGGATCAACGCAATCAATGAATGAATTAATGTCAAAAATGCCTCGGGGGGTTAAGGATCTTTTTGGTATGAACGGCTTTGATTTATCAACGATTAACGGCTATTTCGGTGTAATTTTTATGTATCTCGTTCTAGTCGCAACAATACATTCTGCAATGCTTGGGGCAAATATACTTTCGAAAGAAGAGACTGATAAAACCGCAGAATTTCTTTTCGTCAAACCGATTTCAAGAAATACGATTGTAAAGTCAAAAATTTTAGCCGTTCTGGTAAATATTTTAATTGTAAATCTGGTTATTTCAGTCAGTTCGATTATTTTTGTAACTTATTACAACAAAGGGGTTTCAGTCACGTCTGATATTATTGATCTAATGATTGGACTATATATTATGCAACTGATATTTGCATTTATCGGAACAGTTGCCGCAGCAGTCTGCAAAAGACCTAAAGCTGTCGGACCGATTGCGACTTCAATTCTTCTGGTTACATTTTTTATGTCTATGCTGATTGATCTGAACAGAAATCTCGTTAATCTTAAGTTTTTTACACCCTTTAAATACTTTGATGCGAGAAATATAATCAATAAACAGGGTTTGGATCCGTTTTTTATTCTTCTTTCGGTTTTGATTATTGTTATTTTGATTAATGTAACATTCATTTTCTATAAGAAAAGAGATTTAAAAATTTGATATATTTATCAATTTAAATCTCACAAAATTACTATCTGTTCTGACCCGGTTTTTATAATTATCCTGAGTGATTGCTATTAGGTAAGAGTTGACATTTAAGATAAGGTATGTCAATATTAAATCATAAAATAATTATCAAACAGGAGAGAGGCGACCCTGATGTTTGAAGACAAAACATTGATTTGTAAAGATTGTTCGAATGAATTTATCTTTACAGAAAAAGAGCAGGAATTCTACGATTCCAAAGGATTTTTGAACGAGCCGGCAAGATGCAAAGAATGCAGGGACATAAAGAAAACTCAATTTAACAGAGGTTTTGCAAGAAAAAACAGAGAGATGTATGATGCGGTATGCGCAGAATGTGGCATAGAAACCAAAGTTCCATTTAAACCGCATCTTGATAAGCCGATATATTGTGCGGATTGCTTTGCAACTCATAAATAGAATTGTCCATTTTTATTAAATGAAATCAGGTATTTTCGCCTTGAGTTTTTGTAAGGTTCTTTTGCGTGCCGTCATATCCGATAAAAATTTTAGACACAGAAAAATCTTCGTTTTTAACTAAAAAAAGTATCCACATCCCAAACTTGCCTATAATAGTTATGAACAGATTTATACACACTGTCCACAAAATCTTATACACAAAACACATGTTTTGTGTTTTATCTGTGGATAACCGACTCAATACTTAATATTATTGATTTTGCGACGCTAAATAACAAATTTAAATTTTAAAGTATATTCGGAAGGAAATAAGTATTAAAATGTAGAATATGGTGGTAACAAGATATTATAGTCTGAAATATTTACGGCATTGGTTTATGATAATAATTTACAGGGGAGATGATTGCGCTTATGAAATTAATAATCAGCGGTAAAAACATTGAAATCACAGATGCTTTGAGAGAAAAAGTAACCCGCAAAGTTGGAAAACTTGATAAGTTTTTCAATCACGATATCGAAGCACATGCAACTCTTAGCACGGAAAAAAACAGACATATAGTTGAAGTAACAATTCCTTTTAACGGGATAATTTTAAGAGCCGAGGTTTCTTCAGAAGATATGTACAACTCGATTGACAAAGTCCAGGAAATTTTGGAAAGACAAATCAGGAGAAATAAAACAAGACTGTCGAAAAAAGTAAAGGGTGGCGGATTTAAAGCCGATAGCTTTGATTTGATGGTAGGCGGCGAAGAAGAACAGGAATACAGAATTGTTCGTTCGAAGAAATTTTCCTTCAAACCAATGGATATTGACGAAGCGATCCTTCAAATGAACTTAGTGGGTCATGAGTTTTTTATGTTTGTGAATGCAGAAACAAAAGATGTCAATGTTGTTTATAAAAGAAAGGACGGAAATTACGGTCTTATTGAGCCCGAGTTATAAAATAAATATAAAAATATATGTTGAAACAACTGCATTAAAAGGGGGTGGATTTATTATCCGACTGATATATTGGGATGATAATTCCTCCCCTTTTGTAGTATAATTTAGAAAGAGTTGTTATCAAATTATTGGGGAGACAAAATGGATTTATACAAAGATTTGAACGGGCCGCAATTAGAGGCTGTAAAGCATGTCGACGGACCACTGCTTATTTTAGCGGGTGCCGGAAGCGGTAAAACAAGGGTGTTGACACACAGGATTGCATATCTTGTAAAGGAAAAGAGCGTCAAACCTTCAAATATTCTTGCAATTACTTTTACAAACAAGGCAGCAAAGGAGATGCGCAAAAGGGTCGACACTCTCGTCGGAGACGTAAGCAGCGATATTTGGGTAAGCACTTTTCACTCAACCTGCGTTAGAATTCTAAGACGTGAAATTGAAAAAGTTGGCTTCAACAAAAATTTTGTTATTTTTGATACGCAGGACCAGCAAACCGTTATTAAAGATTGTCTGAAAATTCTTAATCTTAACGACAAAAATTTTCCGCCAAAGTTAATGCTTGATTATATAGGAAGAGCCAAGGATGAATTAATTGACTCCGCCAAATTTGCGAAGATGTATGCGAACGACTTCAGAATGACTAAGATAGCATCTGTATTCGAGCTGTATCAGAAGAAACTGAGGGATAACAACGCTCTTGATTTTGACGATATTATCATTCTGACAGTAAAACTTTTCAACGAAAACCCTCTTGTCCTTGATTATTACAGCAACAAATTTAAATATATTTTAGTTGATGAATATCAGGATACGAATACTGCGCAGTATGTTCTGATTAGTCTGCTTGCAAAGAATAACAGAAACCTCTGTGTTGTGGGCGATGATGACCAATGTGTCTATATGTGGAGAGGTGCGAATATAAGAAATATACTCGATTTTGAAAAAGAGTTTAAGGATTGCAAAGTAATAAAATTAGAGCAAAATTACAGGTCGACAAAAACAATTTTGGATGTTGCAAACAGTGTTATTAAGAATAACGGGGGACGAAAAGTTAAAAGCCTCTGGACTGAGAAACCGCAGGGACACAAGGTTTTATATTACGAAGCAAACAACGAGCACGAAGAAGCGTTGTTTGTTGCATCGGAAATAAAAAAGAACTGCACATTCGAAGGTCATGAATATAAAGACTTTGCGGTATTATATCGAATAAACGCGCAGTCCCGTGTACTCGAAGAAATGCTGATTAGGGAGAGTATACCATATAAGATTTTCGGCGGATTAAGATTCTATGACAGAAAAGAAATAAAGGATATAATTTCATATCTCCGTGTTATCTGCAATCCGTCGGATAACATCAGTCTGAAAAGGATAATCAATGTTCCGAAAAGAGGAATAGGAGAGACGACTGTCAGTTTAGCTGAAAATGTTGCGAACGATAAAGGCGAAAGTATATATTCTGTAATATCAAAAGCAGACAGCATTCCCGAACTAAAAAAAGCATCGCCAAAATTTATTCCTTTTGTTTCTTTAATTTCGAATTTAAGTGAAATGAGCAAGACCATAAAGATTTCGGATCTTATTACCGAAATAATAGAAAAATCGGGGATTCAGGAAGAATATAAGAATGAAAATACGATTGAATCCGAAACAAGATTAGAGAATATTAAGGAATTTGTCTCTGTTGCACTCGAATTTGAAGCCTCTGAAAACGAACAGGGACTGGATGAGTTCCTTGCCGGTGTATCGCTTGTTGCCGACATAGACAACTTTAAAGAAGAGAGCGATTATGTTGTTTTAATGACACTGCACAGTGCGAAAGGTCTTGAGTTTCCGGTCGTATTTATAGTAGGCATGGAAGAAGGTGTTTTCCCGGGCTATCGTTCATTAGGCAGTGAAACAGAATTAGAAGAAGAAAGAAGATTATGTTATGTGGGAATAACTCGATCCATGGAGAAACTTTATTTATCAAACACGAAAAGCAGAACCTTATTTGGCAGTACTACATACAACAGAGCATCACGTTTCTTAAGTGAAATGCCGCCAAAATTGTTGGATGAAAAATGGAAGACTGAAATTAAAAAGGAACCCAAAAAGGTCAATAATAAAGGTATCGGAACATTCAAATCAGTTGAATCGTTCTTTGATCAGAAGAAAACCATTTCAGATATCGATTATAAGGTCGGGGATATGGTTGAACACAAAAAGTTCGGTGTTGGAATCGTGACAAAAATGGAAAAAGAAAACGATGATTTCAAGGTTGAAATTAAGTTTAAAGATTCGGGGATGAAGAGACTCATGGCGGCTTACGCTAATTTAAAAAAAGCTGATTGACAAATCGGGGAATACGATTTATAATATTAATAATTCAACGGTTTAGAAGTTTAGCAGAATAAAGCGATAAAGTGAGGTGCTTAAAGTGGACAAATGGAAGATTTATACGCCCGAAGGGGCCCAGGACATACTTTTCGACGAATGTTTTGCGAAAAGAAACATTGAACAAAAAATAAGAAACTTATTCAGGGAATGTGGATATTATGAAGTCGAAACTCCGACATTGGAGTTTTATGATGTGTTTGCCTCAGAAAACGGCCAGATTCCAAACGAGACAATGTTTAAAATATTTGATCAGCAGGGAAGAATATTGGTATTAAGGCCTGATCTGACAGTTCCTATTGCAAGAATAACCGCAACAAAATACAGGAATATGAAATTTCCCCTCAGATATTTTTATATCGGAAACACTTTCAGATATAACGAATTAGGCGGAGGCAAGCAAAAAGAATTTACCCAGGCCGGCGTCGAAATAATAGGCGTAAGTACTCCCGAAGCCGAGGCTGAGGTAATAGCGACGGCTATAACTTCATTAAGATGCGCGGGACTTGATAATTTCCAGATAGACATCGGACAAATAGACTTTTTTAGAGGAATTATGGAAGAGACGGGACTTTCCGAAAAAGAGATCGAGCAAGTAAGAGTGCTGATTGACAAAAAAGATAATGTCGGACTTGAGGAACTTGTCTATACACACGATATAAGAGATGACCTGAAAGAACTGATACTTAATATTCCCGGACTGTTCGGCTCAGCGGATGTTATTGAAAAAGCAGAAGAAATCGGATTAAGCGAGAGAACCCAAAAGGCAATCGACAATTTAAGAAAAGTGCTTGAAATTTTGGACGATTATGGTTACAGCAAATATGTTTCGGTGGATCTCGGAATGATTCAGAGTTTGAATTATTAGACAGGTATAATTTTCAGAGGTTTTACATACGGAATCGGGTTCCCAATTCTAACCGGCGGAAGTTACAATAATCTTGTCGGACAATTTGGAAAGAACTGTCCTGCGACAGGCTATTCACTTGGAATAAACATGATTATGGGAGCATTGGAAAGACAAAAGATCGAAACTGACAAACCCCATGTCGACAGTTTGATTTGTTATGGCGAAAAGGGAAGGAAGAACGCCTTTAAAATTTGCAACGAGCTCAGAAATCAGGGGCTTTCAGTTGAAATTGACATTGAAAACAAGGGGATTGATTCTGCAAAAGAGTTCGCAAAGGGAAAAGATATCGGAGGAGTTATATTTGTATTCGATGAAGAGAAGATTGAAATTCATGACATTGAATCCGGCGAAATAAAAACCACAACACTTAAGGAATTAGTAAAATAAGGGTTCAAAACAATAAAAAAGTGCAAAAGAAATAAAAAGCAAAAGCATATATATCGGAGGTATAGAATGAGATATTTAACAATAGCACTTTCAAAGGGAAGATTAACCGATTTATCGGTAGATTTGTTCGAGACCATCGGTATTGACTGTTCTGAATTGAAAGGCTCTTCGAGAAAGCTGATTATAACGGATGAAAAAAATAAAATTAAGTTTTTTTTGGTAAAGCCGGCGGATGTTCCGACTTATGTGGATTATGGCGCGGCAGATATGGGAATTGTCGGAAAAGATACATTGATGGAAGAAGGACGTAATCTTTATGAGGTTATAAATCTTGGGTTTGCGGCGTGCAAGATGGTTGTGGCAGGTCCCGAAAAGCTTCAGGG
>JBAZRJ010000029.1:0-25355 GCA_041662985.1 Clostridia bacterium | reverse complement strand
TGATGACAGGAATAAACAAGGGTGGATTTGCATTCTGAGACAAAAATTTTTAACAAAGGTTGGTCAACCAAAAAACCAACAACAAGTTGACACCGTCAGCCGGTCCTTATTATTTTACAATTGGCAAAAAAGAATATATAATTTTAATTACATCAACTGCTATCGTGCTGTCACATGTTTTCAAGAATATCTAAATTTGAGGAGTGGTAACAGATGCGTGATTACGGAGTCGGGTCGAAATTTAATTTTAATCTGAGATTAAGACAACTTGTTTATCTTGCTTTATGTGTTTTGGAAATTTTGCTTGCGTTCCGCCTTGGTATGAAGCTCTTAGGAGCTAACTCAGGCAATGCTTTTGTATCTTTTATTTATTCAATTTCGAGTATATTTGTTTTTCCGTTCTCAGGAATTTTCAAACCAATGTCAATGGACCATTTGTTGAAAATCAATTCAGTCTTGGAACTGAGCACAATAGTTGCCATGCTTGCTTATGCAATTGTTGCATGGATTATTGTTAAATTAATCAGACTTGGAAGAAGCTCAGGCAATTATTAGAGGAGAACGGCGATTTTGAATTCAAATATTCAATCGTTTTACATTCAATCGTTCTAGTCGTATCTAATAGAAATCCGCTTGAGATTTGTTCACTAACCGCAAATAGAGGTCTAAAATGGATATTAAAAAAATTGTCGATGCGCAGAGAGAATATTTTAAGACCGATGTGACTAAAGATTTTGCATTTCGACTTAATGCCCTGAAGCGGCTGAAGAAAGCCGTCTATGAAAATGAGCAGAAGATCAACGACGCATTAAAAGACGATTTAAATAAATCCGAATTTGAAACATATATGACTGAAACAGGTATAGTCCTGAGCGAATTGACATTTGCAATCAGGCACCTTAAGGGCTGGATGAGAACGAAACGAGTCAGGACGCCTTTATCGCTTTTTCATTCGAGAAGTTTTGTAATCTCTGAACCATATGGCGTTGCGCTAATTATGTCCCCATGGAACTACCCATTTATGTTGTTGATAGACCCTTTGATTGGGGCAATCGCGGCGGGCAATTGCGCTGTTCTGAAACCTTCAAACTATTCACCCGCGACCTCGCAGGTCATTCATGACATAATTTCCGAAAATTTCGAACCTGAATATATATCGGTTGTAATGGGCGGAAGGCAGGAAAACAAAGACCTCCTGGATCAAAGATTCGACTATATTTTCTTTACCGGAAGTACAGCAGTCGGAAGATTTGCGATGGAGAAGGCATCTGTGAACCTGACTCCGGTGACTCTGGAGCTTGGCGGCAAAAGTCCCTGCATCGTTGATAAAACAGCCAATCTTGAACTTGCAGCGAAGAGAATTGTTTTCGGGAAATATCTGAATGCGGGGCAAACCTGCAATGCAGTGGATTATCTATTGGTTCACAAGTCTGTAAAAGATGAATTAGTGAAATATTTGATTGAAAATGTCGAAAAGCAATACGGAAAAGATGCAATTTCAAATAAGGATTTTACGAGAATTATAAACGAGAAGCATTTCGAACGGATAATGAATCTAATAAAAGACGAGGAAATAATACTCGGCGGGAAGTCCGATGCCGTGAAATTGAAAATAGCGCCGACAATTTTAGACAATGTCTCTCCGGATTCGCCGATAATGCAGGAAGAAATATTCGGCCCGGTGCTTCCTGTGCTTACTTTTGAGACTTTGGACGAGGTTGAGAATTTTGTCGTTTCACGAGAAAAACCTTTGGCTCTGTATCTTTTTACGACAGATAAAAAAGTCGAAAAAAGGATTCTAAAAAACCTGTCTTTCGGCGGAGGATGTGTAAACGACACTATAATACAAATTGCGACACCAAGAATGGGCTTCGGAGGCGTCGGCCACAGCGGCATGGGCGCATATCACGGGAAGCTCAGCTTCGACACATTCAGCCATCACAAAAGCATGATCAAGAAATATAATTGGATCGATCCGCCATTCCGCTACCAGCCTGTTACAAAGAGCAAGATGAAATGGCTGAGGAGATTTTTGAAGTAAATCCGGGTAAATCGCGAATTTGAGGGACGGTTCTTGATTTCAGGGACGGTTATCTATTATTGTAAAATGAATTAATGTGTCAAGAGACTTGAAGTTTCTGACTCGGGATGTTTACTTTAAAATATATACTATCGTAAACATACTCGTCTTCAACTTCAATCTCTGCCACATTTTCTTTCTTTCGAAAATTCGAGAACCGTTCCCTAATTTCGATTTCGAGAACCGTCCCCTAAATCTTGAAAGATTACTTATCTTTTATACGTTCAAGCGCCGCTGCGATAGCGGCCTTTTGCTCTTTGGTAGGATTAAGCGTCAGCGCCTTGTTGAAACATTGTCTCGCCAGAGAGTATTTTTTGATATGACTATCCGAATAAATTCTCCCAAGGTTAATCCAATAGGCCACGACCTTCGGCTGAAGTTCCGTAAGTCTTTTAAAAGCCGCCTGTGCTTCGTCATAGTACTTTCCCGAATAGTAGCTCCAGCCGCTGCTTACCAGTTTCGCATAATCTTTTTTGTTAATACTGAAATACCTCGAATAATACTCGGCCGCCGCCTTATATTCTTTATTCGATGAAGATATTTTCGCCAGTGCCAGTATTGACGCAGAGTGCTTCGAATCCAAATCCAACGCTTCAAGATATAATTCACCGGCTTTTGCATTATCGTTTGCAAGTCTCGCTTTTTCAGCCTTATTAAAAGCATCTTCGGCGTTGACTATGCTGATTTTGATTGATGCGATTTTATTTTTACTGTCAAACTGAACACTGCCGCCAAAAGTACCGATTAAAAAATTCAAAGGAACGTATATCACTCCGGATTTAGTCTGAACAGCCGCACCCATCTTGGTATCGATACCGTTAACCTTTGCAATGTCGCTTCCGACCGTAAATTTTATTGTTTTATCGCCGCGCTTCGCAGTAATGGAGGTTGTGTTTAGCTGACATCCGAAAGTATTGAGGATTTGCTTGAGAGGAACCATAGAAGTGCCGGTTTTCGTGAGATATGGGTCGTTGCTGTAAAAAAGTTCGTTGCTGTTTAACTTTACTCTCAAAGGCGCTTCAGCAAGTTTGGTTATTACAAGCGCGTTGCTAAGCTGTCTGCCGGGCGCTGTAAGATATTTGCCATTGTAATACAAGCCCGAGGATGCGCCGCCGTCGAGGTTTATAGCATTAATCAAACCCATCTTTTTTAATATTTGCGCCAATTCCTTAACATTTACATCCGGAACAGTACCGATGACCAATACATTACTTTTGGTTACACCCGCAAAGCTCCTCTGATTACGCTCTGTGTTTATTTTATCTTCGTTTAAATTCTCGAGCTTGCCGTCTGCGAGTATCTGCGAACCGATAACAAGCCTCGGTCCCGCTCCGACAGTGGTTCGGACATTTGCCCATGAAATCACAACTTTTTTGCCGCTCGATAGAATCTTATAATACGTAAGCTTGTAATCGACCTTGTCTCCGACCGAAAACTCTTTGGAATAGTTAGTGTTGTGAAAGACCAGAGTATAGCCATCAGCGGGGATTGGGGCTTTTCCCCTAACGATTTTTATGACTTTTCCGCCTTTAACCACAATCGAAATTTTACTGTGATTTCCGGTAGTTGTGCCAAAAGCGGGAGTGAATATTGAATCCGCAGTAGCGCCTGTGTTATTGAAACCATATACAGCCCAGTGGTTAGGGTATCCGTAATTGCCGTTTATCGATCCGTCAATTCTTACCTTAAGTCTCTCGACCCTGACTTTGTTGTCGCCTGTGAAGCCGATTACGCTCCCGGCAGTGCTCAGAAATTCGAAAGAACCTTTGGTTTCTATTGTGCAGCTTGGATAAGGCTTGCTTGAATAGGCGTTGAAAAAGGTTCCGTTTATAGCGCCGACAACCTTACGGTCGTTGTTATTCAGCTGATTTGCAATATTTTTCAGATAATCAACTTTACCAATTTGATTTTTTGCAAGAACTGACTCCATCCGAATCGTTTTATCGTTTAAATTTACATAGACCGCTGTTACAGTCCTGCTCCCGCCCGAAAAGCCAACGCTTTTTATTTCACTGCGAACGGAACTACTGCTATAGACATTCGGCGAAAGCGGAAAAACGAAGATGAGGGATAGAATTATTAAAAGAAATTTTTTCATTGGTTTAAGTCTCCTAAATTAAAATCTGATTCCGTACGTCCCGCTGACCGAATCTCTGAATATCGGAATGTGCGGCGCAAAGAAAGTGAAACAAATAAAAACGGCTATCAACAGTGCGATTACGGCAATCGAGACGTACAGCCAGCAATTGCATTTGATGAATGTCGCCCTGCGGTAAAAATGCAACGCCAGAAACTGCCCGGCTGCAATGGCTGCAAGCAGCGAGAGAATGTCTATTGCAAGCGACTCAATCCCAAAAGCGCCCGTATATGTATAAAAAATTACCACGATTACCAGCGTGCTTGTGACAAGTGCTACAACCGTTGATGTAAACCACTTCGCTACGGGAATGGAGTTCTTTTTCCTGAATATAAAATATCCGACAACCCACCATATCAGCACCGGCCAAAAGGCAAGTTTCAGATGCTCCCAAACACTTTCGCTGACGGGAACAAAGATGCCTACAAATGGAATCTTTCCCGTCCAGTCAAACAGAAAGTGCAACGGGCTTCCAACCAGGAACAAAGGCACTATGCCCCAAAGAATCCAGCGGGTAATAGGTTTTTTTATTCTTGGCGTTTTTGAGTTTGGCATAAATTGCACCCCCATTAATACAATTATACAATAAGTATTCGAAACATGAAACGAAGTTATTGAATTTAGTCTACTGAAATCACAGTGCTTGAGCCTATTTTTGCACACCCAGATATGATATAATGTCAGGAAGAGGATTTTACATTATTTTGTAGAATTATAAGTGATAATGTTGTGAATTAGCAATGGCTGGAGGCAAATCAAATGTCAATTAAAAGAGAATTGGGAGTTTCATTTTGTGGGCTGGCATGTGCCATCTGTCACGAAAATGAAAACTGCGTAGGATGCCGAAATGATGGATGCTCAGGAAAAGATTGGTGCAAGGATTTAAAGTGCTGCATAGAAAAAGGAATCAACGGCTGCTGGGAATGTGCCGATTTTCCCTGCACCGGCGGAATGCATGATAAAATGAGGGTGAGAACTTTTGCAAAATATATCAAGGATAACGGTGAAGATAAATTCCTCGACTGCATTATCAACAACGAAAACGCAGGTGTCATCTATCATTATCCGGGCGAATTGCTCGGTGACTACGACCAATTCGAGACTGAGGAAGAGATAGTGAAGTTGATTGAGAAGGGTAAGGGAATGTGAGAAACTCATTAACAATTCGCAAATACCTACATATAAAGGAAAATGTTATAATATTTAGAAAGAAGACAAGAAATTTTCACGAAAATTTTAGAGATTGAACTGTAGAGGAGAGAATATTGTGACAGATAACAGAAAAGAACAGCAACGTTCGGAACTACACCAAATCATCTGGAACATTGCAAACGATTTGCGTGGAAGTGTTGATGGATGGGACTTTAAGCAGTATGTCCTTGGCACGATGTTCTATCGTTATATATCAGAAAATTTGTCTGGTTATATTAATGAATGCGAAAGAGAAGCCGGCGACTCGCTTTTTGATTACTCAAAATTGCCGGACCTTGAAGCTGAACAAGCTCGCAAAGATCTTGTTGCTACCAAAGGATTTTTTATGTTACCAAGCGAACTCTTTGAAAACGTAAGGGAAAATGCTGCAAATGACGAAAATCTAAATGAAACACTTGAAAAGGTATTCAAAAACATTGAAACCTCAGCGCAGGGTTCAAATAGCGAGGACGATTTCAAAGGTTTATTCGATGACTTTGACGTAAATAGTAATAAATTGGGAGGAACAGTTGCAAAACGTAATGAAATACTTGTTAAACTATTGAATGGTATTGGCGAAATGAAGCTTGGTGACTACAAGGATAACACAATCGATGCCTTTGGTGATGCTTACGAGTTTCTAATGGGTATGTACGCTTCAAATGCTGGCAAAAGTGGCGGCGAATATTTTACACCACAAGAAGTATCAGAACTGTTAACAAGAATCACTTTGGTTGGTAAAACCGAAGTTAACAAAGTATACGATCCTGCATGTGGCTCTGGATCTCTGCTTTTAAAATTCGCAAAAATTTTAGGGAAAGAAAATGTAAGACTAGGTTTTTTTGGGCAGGAAATTAACATAACAACATATAACCTGTGTCGAATTAATATGTTTCTACACGATATAGATTATGACAAATTTGATATAGGCCACGGTGATACTCTTACTTATCCTCTTCACTGGGATGATGAGCCCTTTGAAGCAATCGTTTCCAATCCTCCGTATTCAATCAAGTGGGACGGTGATGCCAATCCATTGTTAATAAACGATCCGAGATTTTCTCCGGCAGGAGTGCTTGCTCCGAAACGATATGCGGATCTTGCTTTTATAATGCATAGCCTTGCATGGTTATCAACAAATGGTACTGCGGCTATTGTTTGTTTTCCTGGAATTATGTATCGTGGCAATGCAGAACAGAAAATCCGTAAATACCTGATTGATAATAACTTTATCGATTGCATAATTCAGTTACCTGACAATTTGTTTTTCGGCACCAGCATCGCTACCTACATCATGGTGATGAAGAAATCTAAAACGGAGAACAGCACATTATTCATTGATGCTTCAAAAGAATGTGTCAAGGTCACCAACAACAATAAACTTACGCAGAAAAATATAGATACAATTATTGATGCCTATACAAAAAGGGTGGACTATGATCATTTTGTAGTTCTGGTTCCCAATGCCGACATTGCAGCTCAGGATTATAACCTTTCTGTTTCCACCTATGTTGAGCAGAAAGACACGCGGGAAGTGGTCGATATCGATGTCCTAAACGCTGAGATTGAAGAGATTGTGGCTCGGGAGCAGGCTCTTCGGGATGAGATTGCGAAGATCATCGTTGAAATCGAGGTGGACTAATGAACAGACTAGATGAACTTATTGCTGAACTTTGTCCTGATGGAGTTCAGTTTAAAAGATTGTGGGAGGTTACTACATGGGATAAAAGGTTTAACTCAGTTGAAAATACTAAACAGACTAAGATTATTAAATACAATTATTTTCTTGCCAATAATCTAAAACCTTTAATTACTGAACGCGGAACGATCAAAATATTAACAACAAACATCTCGAATATTTACACAACTGAAGAACTTGCAGGCGATAAGTTATCTGAAGGAGAGGTTGTTGCAATACCTTGGGGTGGAAACCCTAATGTTCAATATTATAAAGGTAAATTTTTAACATCCGACAACAGAATTGCCACTTCATCAGATACAAATATTTTAGATAATAAATATTTATACTATGTCATGCAAAATCTAATTGTGGAAATTGGTTCTTTTTATAGAGGATCTGGAATTAAACACCCTAATATGTCAAAAGTTCTTGATCTGAGAATTCCAATCCCACCGCTGTATGTGCAGAGTGAAATTGTTCGAATACTTGACAATTTCACGGAGCTTACAACAGAGCTTACAACAGAGCTTACAACGAGGAAAAAGCAATATGAACATTATATGGAGCAGATACTTAATAGTAAGTATAATGTTTCAATAAAAACTTTTGGTGAGATATTCTCTACAGTTACTGATTATGTTGCGGCTGGCTCATTTGCAGGTATTGCTGAAAATGTTTCTTATAAGAGCGAACCTGATTTTGCACAATTAGTTAGAACAATGGATATAAAAAGTTCGTTTACTAAGGGAAGTAACGTCTATGTTGATGAAAATGCATTTAAATTTTTATGGCGTGTTAATTTAAATAAAGAATCAATTATAATGCCTAATATAGGCGTTAATTGTGGCGAAGTTTATTTTGTTACACCACAAGACCTTCCATATGACAATAATGTACTAGGACCAAATGCTATATTGTTAAGAAGTGAAGAGTATAATAACAAGTATTTGTTTTACTTGTTGAAAACAAATACATTTCAAAGAACATTAAAGATCATTATTTCTCCAGGTGGACAGACGAAATTTAATAAAACCGAACTTAAAAAATTAAAATTGTCAATTCCCTCTTTGGAAGAACAGAATCGAATTGTTGAATTGCTTGACCGATTCGACACTCTTTGCAACGACATTAATAGCGGATTGCCCGCCGAAATCGAGGCAAGACGTAAGCAATACGAATATTATCGCGACAAGTTGTTAACATTTAAGGAGGCAAGCGCATGAGTCAATACAACATAGTGGTTTCTACAAATGAAAGCACCGTTGTTGCCGAATATGTCTCAGAATATTCTCATTCAGGTTCTTATCAATCTGAGGCCGATCTGGAACGTGAGTTTATTAGACTTGTCCAAACTCAAGGATATGAATACCTAAGTATTCATGACGAAACCTCGCTAGTCCAAAATCTGAGGAAACAACTGGAGCAGCTCAACAGCTATCCTTTTTCCGATACTGAGTGGAATAAGTTTTTCTCCGAATGCATCTCAAATAGTAATGAGGGTATTGTTGAGAAAACCCGCAGAATTCAAGACGACCATGTTCAAATTCTCAAACGCGACGATGGGAGTACGAAAAATATCTATCTCATTGACAAAAAGAATATTCATAATAATCGACTGCAAATTTTAAACCAATATGATGAACCGGGAGGCAATCACGAAACTCGATATGATGTGACCATTTTAGTAAATGGGCTTCCTCTTGTACATATTGAATTAAAGCGCCGTGGCGTTGCCATTCGCGAAGCATTTAATCAAATAAAACGATATCAGCGTGATAGTTTTTGGGCTTCATCAGGTTTATACGAATATATTCAACTTTTCGTAATTTCTAACGGAACTTATACAAAGTATTATTCAAATACTACGCGCAATCAGCATGTTAAGGAATCTGGGAGCAATAGCAGTCAAAAAAGCAAAAAGACGAGCAATAGTTTTGAATTCACAAGTTATTGGGCAGATGGCGCAAACAAAGTAATCCCAGATCTCATGGACTTTACAAAAACCTTTTTTGCCAAACACACCATCTTAAATATTTTAACTCGTTACTGTGTATTTACCTCACAGGATTTGCTTCTGGTTATGAGACCATATCAAATTGCTTCCACAGAGCGGATACTTAATCGAATTGAAGTATCCACAAACTACAAAAAAATTGGAACTGTTGAAGCCGGTGGATATATCTGGCATACGACGGGTTCGGGAAAGACTTTAACGAGTTTTAAGACAGCTCAACTTGCGACAGCATTACCATACATTGATAAAGTACTGTTCGTAGTAGATCGCAAAGATCTCGATTATCAAACAATGAAGGAGTATGATCGTTTTAAAAAGGGCGCCGCAAATAGTAATACCTCTACAAGAATCTTAAAAAAGCAACTTGAAGATCCAGACTCCCGGATTATTATCACCACTATACAGAAGTTGGATGTATTTATCTCGAAAAATAAAGCACATGATATATATAAACAGCATATTATACTTATTTTTGACGAATGCCACAGATCGCAATTTGGTGATATGCACCAAAAAATAATTAAGATGTTTAAGAATTATCATATCTTTGGTTTTACGGGTACACCGATTTTCGCCACGAATTCCAACGGTTCAGGTAATCCTCTTTTGCGCACAACAGAGCAGGCATTTGGAGACAAATTACATTCTTATACAATCGTTGATGCAATAAATGACGGAAATGTATTGCCTTTCCGTATAGATTTTGTTAATACCGTGAAGATGGCTAATGACATAATGGATGTAAAAGTCCGGGCAATCGATATCGAAAAAGCAATGTCTGCGCCAGAGCGTATCCATGAAGTTACAGAATATATTCTCAATCACTTTGAACAGAAAACAAAACGTAATAGCTTTTACTCTCTTGAAGGACAGCGAGTAGCAGGATTTAACTCAATATTTGCGGTAGCCTCTATACCAATGGCAATGAAGTACTATTCTGAATTTAAAAAGCAACTTGAGGAGCGAAACCGAAATCTTAATATTGCAACGATATATAGTTTTAGTGTAAATGAAGAAGATCCTGAAGATGCTCTGCCGGATGAGGGTTTTGAAACTGATAGGTTAGATAAAAGCTCACGTGATTTTCTTGACTTGGCCATTCAAGATTACAATAAAGCATTCAATGTGAATTTTGATACTTCGTCGGATAAATTTCAGAACTACTATAAAGATTTATCGATGCGTGTTAAAAACCGTGGAGTTGATTTATTGATTGTTGTAAATATGTTTTTAACAGGGTTTGATGCCACAACTCTCAATACTTTATGGGTGGATAAAAACCTTAGACAACACGGCCTAATGCAGGCATTTTCGAGAACCAACCGAATTCTTAACTCCGTAAAAACTTTTGGCAATATCATTTGTTTCAGAGACCTTAAAAAGGCAACCGACGATGCTATTGCTTTATTTGGTGATAAAGACGCCGGCGGAATTGTTTTATTAAAGTCATACAATGACTATTATAATGGTTATGATGATGATGGCAAGCATAAACAAGGTTATGCTGAATTGATTGCTAAACTGGGAGAGTCTTATACAATTGGCCAACCGATTTTGGGAGAAGGGGCGCAAAAGGAATTTATTCGCCTTTTTGGAACAATTTTGAGAGTAAAAAATATATTGACCTCATTTGACGATTTTGCAGGAAATGAAATTTTATCAGAGGGTGATTTTCAGGACTATCAAAGCACATATATCGACCTATACCAGGATTTCTCAAAAACAAAAGATGCTGATAAAGAAAATATAAATGATGATCTAGTGTTTGAAATTGAACTTATAAAGCAAATAGAAGTTAATATTGATTATATTTTATTGTTAGTCGCAAAATATCATGCGTCCAATTGCAGTGATAAAAGCATCCTTAAATCGATTGAAAAAGCAGTTGATTCGAGTATAGAACTTCGCAGCAAGAAGGAACTGATTGAGGGATTTATCGAACAAATCAATACTTCAACTCAATTGGATAATGATTGGCGCACTTTTGTAACAGAACAAAAAGAGAAAGAATTATCAAATATTATCAAAGAAGAAAGTTTGAAGACCACCGAGACACGTAAATTCATATCTAGGTCTTTCAGTGATGGTGCCCTAAAAACGACGGGTACGGATATCGACAGAATTCTTCCACCTGTTTCACGTTTCAATGGTGGCGGTCGGGCAGAAAAAAAGCAAAGTGTTATAGAAAGACTCTTGGCTTTTTTTGAAAAGTATTTGGGGCTGGTTTGAGTTGTTGAATTATAACTCAGAAAATATTTAATTAATATTACTTTGATTTTTGGAGTGAATGAAAATGCGATAATTTATTAATAAAGGTGGTGTGAAGATGAAGCTTATAGATTTTTCGGTAACGAATTACCGTAGCATAACAACTGCAAATAAAATAAATCTTCAAAGCTTGACTGTTTTAGTGGGCAAGAATAACGAGGGAAAATCTAATTTGCTCACAGCTTTGAATGTCGCAATGACAACAATATTATTCCATTGTAAGTCTAGAGGATTGTTGATGCAACAAAGTCAATTTCGTAATATTTACAATTGGGAGAGAGATTTTCCGATTCAATTTAAAAATCGAACAAAAGGATATGAGTCAATTTTTAAATTGAATTTTCGGCTTGAAGACTCTGAACTTATTGATTTTAAAAACGAAACTGGTATTAGAGGGAATGAAGATATCCCGATAATAATTAAATTTGGCAAGGATAATTCACCTAAAATTGAAGTACCGAAACGAGGTTCTTCATCTTACAATAAAAAATCAAAAATAATTGCTGAGTTTATTTCAAGTAGAATATCATTCAATTATATTCAGGCAATAAGAACTGAAAAGATGGCATTAGATTTTTTGAAAAGTGTCATTTATGATGAATTGAGTGTTCTAAATAAAAACGAGAAATATGTTGAGGCTTTAAAAATTACGACAAAACTGCAACAAATAGTGTTGGATGGGATAGCATCAAAACTAATCGAACCATTACGCATTTTTCTACCACAAATAAAGGATGTTAAAATCGAAATACAATCGGAAAATTATTTACGCAGAATAATGCGAAATGAATTAAATGTAATTGTTGATGATGGAACACCAACAAATATTAGTTTTAAAGGAGAAGGAATTAAAAGCCTTTTAACATTAGCGATTTTGAAAGATAAACAATCTATTAAGGCTGCTTCTATCATAGCTATTGAAGAACCTGAAGCTCATCTTCATTCTGGTGCAATTCATAGTTTGGTGAATGTTATTAACCGTATTTCAGAAAAAAACCAGGTGATTATTACAACTCATAATCCTTTATTTATTAAGCAGAATTCTTTAAAATCAAATATTCTGGTGAATGATGGAACGGCGCGTCCAGCAAAATCTATTGCGGAAATCAGAAAAATTCTAGGTGTATTACCATCAGACAACCTTCTTAGTTCTAATCATGTATTTGTAGTTGAAGGTGAAAATGATAAAATTGCATTGACAAAAATATTATGTGCTATGAGTAGTAAAATTTCAACTGCATTGAATACAAATTCGTTAGTCATCAAACCATTATTGGGGGCTAGTAATTTATCACATGATTTGGCGGATCTTAAAAATTGTATATGCGATTATTTTGTATTGCTTGATAATGACGATGCGGGAATTCAGGCTTCGAATAAGGCTATTGCAAATGGTCTTCTTGATGAGTCTCAGATAAAATTTACTATTTGCAATGGAACACCAAAAGCTGAATTTGAAGATTGTATAAAAACCGAATTATATAAGCAAGAAGTTAGTAATAAATTTTCTGTAAGTCTTAATAGTTCTTCTTTTTCAGGTAAAAAGAAATGGTCTGAAAAGATGAAAAATGCTTTTTTAAATCAGGGAGCAACTTGGAATGAAGATATTGAAAAAAAAGTAAAATTAATTGTTGCTGAAGCTATTCCTGACAATATTGAAAATATTCATGATGTTTTAATTAAACAAAAATCAGGTTTTTTGGAAAGTGTTGTGTTAGCCTTGGAAAAAATGATTAGTAATACGGATTAAAATTGCTGAGTTAATAATGCAAGGGGATTGTCCCTCAGTCTTTGAACCGTCCATTTGTTTTTTATATTAAAAAAATTAGTGAGGTGTGAGGAGAATAATTTCAGAAAAAGCTGATAAGGGGGAATGTAAAAGTGATAAACTCATTTATTAATGCTGCCGAGGAAATGCTTGGCGCAGAATTAGGTAGTAAGTGGAAGGTAATTGAAAGAATTAAGAAAAACCCTGCTGAAGACTCAGGTGGATGGTTTTCAATAAGTTATATAGTTGAATCTCTTGATAAAGAAAAGAAAAGAGCTTTTTTAAAAGCTTTAGATTATAAAGAAGCATTCAAATCTCCAAATCTTGTCGATAAAATTAATCAAATGACCGCTGCTTTTATTTTTGAGAGAAATGTGCTAAATACTTGTAAAGAAAAAAGGTTAAGAAGAATTATAACCTCAATTGATTATGGCGATTTTAATGTGCAAAATTCACCTTATCCAACACAATATTTAATATTCGAATTGGCTGATGGAAATATTCGTAAATACATGAAAATTTCAAAGCGTCTAGATACTATTTGGATTTTGAAGACAATTCATCAAACTGCAGCAGGAATTCAGCAATTACATTTAAATGGTATAGCACATCAAGACATAAAACCTTCAAATATATTGACTTTTAATAGTAATATTACAAAAATATGTGATTTAGGCAGGTCGTCTGTTAAGGGAGAAAACTGCCCAACAGATATGTTTGTGATACCGGGCGATAAAACTTATGCACCGCCCGAGTTTTTATACTTTGCCATTCCAGATGATTGGAATACAAAAAAATATGGATATGATTTGTATACACTGGGTAATTTAATTGTATTTCTGTTTTCAAAAGGGAATGTAACAGCTAGTATATTTGAGAGACTTAGTTCGGATTTACATTTTAATAATTGGACAGGAACATATGATGAAATACTTCCGTACATAAATAATGCTTTTAATGAATTTTTGATTTCGTTTAGTAATGACTTACCGTCAGATTTAAGAGTTGAGATAGTTGAATTGGTGAGGCAATTGTGTAATCCCGATCCATATAAAAGGGGTTATCCAAAGAATTTGAACAGTAAGCATCGACAATTTTCATTAGAACAATATATATCAAAACTTGATATAATGATAAAAAAGGTTGAATACGGATTTTGGAGGACTAACAGATAAATGATTAAGGGATTTAAGGATGATAACAGAAGAGTTTTACCTGTTTGGAGAGATTTTAAGACTACCATGAACCTTGGGGAACTTGGATTAGCAAAAAAACCCAACCAAAAACCTAAAGATATTGGATTTCTAAAACGAGCTGAATTTGAATGGGAGAATAATAAAGAGTTACCTTTCGCGGCTGAATTAATTTCTTCTGCAATCATTGCAAATAGTCTATCAAGTGCGAAAGAAGCTGCTGATTTTGTTGTTAAAAATTCGAATGGTTTATCAACAATATTAATTTCGATGGCAAATCGAGTACTAAGTGGAGACAATATTTCTAGCAAAAAAAGTGAAGATTGTTTAGAAAACATTGAGGTTAAAGAGTTTCGTAGTAATATTAGAAGATTAAAACACGTTCTTTCAGAAAACCCGGGGAACAGTATCGCATGGGTTGATTTGGCAAGAAACTATACCATCCTTGGAAACGAAGAAAAGGCTTGCGTTGCAATTAAAATTGCAACTCAACTCTCACCAGAAAATCGATACGTTTTAAGAAGTGCTGCAAGATTTTATCTTCATACAGGTAAATCTCCAAAATCTTATGAAATATTAAGAAAATCAGATATAGTTAATTTTGACCCTTGGGTACTAGCATCTGAAATTTCTATTGCAAGTTTGTTAAATAAGACATCTAATCATATAAAAACTGCTCGTGAAATAATAAATTCAGATAATTTTTCATCATTTGCTATTAGTGAGTTAACCAGTGCTCTTGGAACCTTAGAATTTGAGGCAGGAGATGATAAGTCCGCAAAACGCTTGTTTTCAAATTCGTTTGAAGATCCAAATGACAATGCACTTGCACAAATTATTTGGGTTTCAAAATGGCTACATCATCCCCAGATTGAAACTGATATCAATAAATTTAGCTCGGTACAGTGTGCATATGAAGCAAATGCCACTTCATTATATTTGAGTAGTGAGTGGGGGAAAGCTTTAGAAATAACTGAATTGTGGGAACGAGATCAGCCCTACTCAAGCAGGCCGGCACAATTAGCAGCCTTTATTTATGCGACTTGTTTTGATGATTATCAGAAAAGTGAAGATGTCTTGAAACACACTTTAATTTCAAATCCTGATGATAATATGATTAAGAATAATTTAGCATTTGCACTTATTAATCAAGATAAAATTCCTGATGCAGAAAAAGTGTTAAATCAATTTAAAAACCCGAATAAAATAGATGAACAAGTTGTATGGAATGCAACAAATGGTCTTCTATTATTTAGGAAAGGATCTATAGAACAAGGTAGAGATTTGTATTTGAAAGCAATCAGTATTGCAAGTCAAAATAAAATGGAAGATTATAAAGCGTTTGCATCATTATATTTAGCCAGAGAAGAAATTAATGCTTCGTCTTTAGAGGCAAAAAAAGCTTTAGATTATGCTGAGGCTCAAGCAAGAAAATCAAACGATGTGGGTATTTTATATCTATATGAAAAAATTAAGAAAATGATGGATAGTTAATTTGTTATTTAGTATAAAGGAGAGGAAAACTTTCATGCACACGAAATTCAGTGCTAATATAATTAAAAAGTTAAAATTTTATGTATATATTTACGTTAATCCAACAAATGATGAAATTTTTTACGTGGGTAAAGGGCAAGGAAACAGAGCTTTTGACCATCTTAATGATAAAAGTGAAAGTGAGAAATGCAAAAAAATCGATGAAATATTAAAAAGTGGGCAAAAGCCAAAAATTGAAATTGTCGTTCACGGAATCAATGAAATCACGGCAACAAAAGTTGAAGCTGCGATTATTGATACAATTGGCCTAAAAAAACTTACAAATGTCAAACATGGACACGGACATAGTTTGTACGGGCGATTAAGCACTCACGAAATTATTCAGAGATTTAATGCGGAACCGGCTAATATTTCTGAGCCTGCTGTTCTATTAAGAATAGGTAATTATTTTAGAAGAGACATGACACCTATTGAATTATATGATTTGACTCGAGGCATTTGGAGAATGTCCGAAAATGGACCAATGAGAAAAACAGAATATGCGTTTGCAGTTTATGACGGAGTTATAATAGAGGTTTATAAAATTAAGCAATGGTTTATTGCCGGGACTACCTTTACAACTCGCCAACTGACAAAAAAGAAAGATCGCTGGGAATTTGTCGGGAATGTAGCCGAACCGGAAATCAGAAAAAAATATATTAATAAAATGGTGGATTTCAAAAAAGGATCTCAAAATCCAATAAATTTTATAAATGTGTAGTCATAAAAGCTAATCAGAGAAATTCAGATTAAGTTAAATAATATAGAGGCTAAAATCCGTCAGCAATTACAATTACTTCGTGATCTAGGATTAGTTAAATTTGAAGGGAATGGAGTGTATAAAAAACTATGGAAATAAAAAAATATAAAGTTAAAATTATTGAGACATTAGAGATGATTGTTGATGTTTGTGCAGATTCTGAAAAAGACGCTATTGAAACCGTTATGGATGATTACGGAAAGGAAATACATGTTCTGGATTACAATAATTATAAATCCGCGGTTTATGAGATAGAAAAATAGTATGGGATACCTATTCATATATATAGTTTAAATAAATTTTAAGGAGCCAAACCTATGCTGACAGATAAAGCGAATATACTTTGCCTTTTGATGATTTTGAAGGAATATTCCGATGCGGATCATGTTATGCGAATGGGAGAAATCACCTCGAAATTCAAATCGCTTTACGGCATGACCGTTGATAGGAGAACAATATACGGCGGGATTGACCTGCTTCTGAAGCTCGATTATGATATTGCAACTTATGAGGAGACCGGGAAGAAAGGCTATTACCTGCGCGAGCGCGAGTTTGAACTGCCGGAGGCTAGGCTGATTATGGATTCTCTTTACTCTTTCAGCGGGATTTCGTCAAAGCATACCGGCGATTTGGTTAAAAAAGTGCAGAAGACATTGAGTGTTTATGAGCGTCATCGCTATAAAAATCTTGTTATTGCAAAACCCGATATGAAGACTGATAATAGGCAGGTTTTCTACAATATCGAGCTTTTGGATGAGGCAATAAGCGATAAAGTTAAGGTTAAATTCACTTATCTCGAATATGGTTTTGATAAGAAACTGAAACCGCGCCGTCCTGAAAAATATTTAGTCAATCCTTATGGTCTTGTGTGCGCAAACGAGCACTATTACCTGGTTTGTAACTACGATGCCCACGAAAACATCAGCCACTACCGCATAGACCGCATCAGAGACATTGAAAAATGCGAAGAGAAGATTAAACGTGCCCCAAAGGGCTTCAATGCTTTGGATTACACGAATAAAAGCATCTATATGTTCGGCGGCGAGACGGAAAGAGTTGTTTTAAAATGCAAGAATAATATCTTAAGTGATGTAATCGACAAATTTGGCAGGAATGTCGGGATTATGGAAAATGAGGATGATGAAACCTTTACAGCTCGCCTGGATATTGCGCCTGCGGGTCTTAAATTCTGGGCGATGCAGTATCTTTCCTGTTGTGAGGTTCTTTCGCCTCAATGGCTGCGAAATGAAATTATTGAGAGCATTAAAGGGAATGAATATCAGAAAGTTTGAATTGTAAACTTGGGAATTAATTGATATAGTGTTTAAAGGCAAGTGATTCGGCACTGACAAGATATTTTGGAGGAACCATCAATGAAACTAAGAAAACTGCTTCCGCTTATATTTTTATGTGCTGTTGTTGCAGTGATATCAACGGGTTGCGTTAAATATAACATGGAGATTAAAGTAAATATCGACAGCAGCGCCGATATAACTTTGGAATTAATGCTAAACAAACTGCTCGCCGGTGAATCATCGGGATTATCGGGCGGTATAATGGGCAGGATGAATATGGATGAAATTAAAAAGGATGCCGAAAAGCAAGGATATAAAGTTACAGGCAAAACAGAAGCAGACATGACAGGATATGTTCTGACTAAGCACTTTAATAGTATAAGAGAACTTTCAAACAGTGTTGCAGACAATCCTGATCTGGGTGTCGTGATGAAAAGCAAAGATTCCAAATCCGGATTATTCTCGGTTAAAAAAGGGTTCATTCAGGATACATATACTGTGAATTTTGATATGGATTTAACAAAGGTGGCTGCGCAGAGTAAAGAGATGGATCAATATTTAGACTCGTTTACAAAAACATTGATGGCGTCAATGGATTTCAGATTTAAAATCTCACTGCCGGGTAATACGGCCGGCAACAATGCAACTACTGTAACTGATGGCGGAAAAACACTTGAATGGAAACTCGCATTTGGCAAGTTAAATAAAATTAATGCTGAATTTACGACATGGAACAAAAACGCAGTGGTTCTTCTTGTCTGTGCGATTTTTCTAATAATCGTGTTATTAAGCGGGTTAATATTTATAGTAAGATTTAAAGCGCGTATGCGCAAGAAAATCAGTGAGTTGGAATTATATGCTGCAAATGATAATATGCCTGAAGATACCCAAAACATTGACGGTCAGGATACACAATCCGGCATTGAAGCTCCGGACGGATCCGGGAAAACAGACACTGAGGCTATAAGCGAACCAAAAAATACAGATGTATAATAAAAAAGGAGGCATTTTAATGAAATCTTTTAAAGCCACTTGTTTGATGGCAACTCTTGCACTGACCTTAACCCTTTCGGGGTGCGGACTCCCAAATTACACCCTGGTTGCTGAAGACTATGTACCGTACGTTTATTTGGACAGTAATAACAAGCTTACAGGATTTTCGACAGAATTGGTTCAGGCTGCAATGAAGGAAGAAAATATTACGAAAGACATTATTGTCACACCGTGGACAACAATCTACAATAAGCTGCAAAACACGCCGAACTACATAGCTTTTTCTGTCGGGAGAAACGCCGAGAGAGAGAATAAGTTCATTTGGATTGCGCAGGTCGGGACCTACACAGGAAGTATATATGGCTTAAAAAACAATAAAGCTGTGATAAAGAATCTTAACGATTTGAAAAAATATAAAATAGGGACTGTTAAAGATCATTACACCCAGAACTATTTGTTAAAAAATGGATTTAAAGAAGGCAAAAACTTATTTTCTATAGATGCTGACGCTTCATCAGATGCTACGAATGTCCAAAAATTAATAGACAAAAAAATAGATTTCCTCATTGCCAATAGACGCGGAATTGATTACATTGTAAAAAATAACAGCAATTTCTCCGAGAAAATCAAACTGTTCTACACAATCAAAGAACTTGAGCTGCCTGCTTATCTTGCGGCAAGCAAAGGAACTTCACAGGAGATTATTGATAAGTTTACGGAAGGATTCAATAAAATAAAAGCAAACGGGATATACGATGAAATTATCAACAAATAAAAGTCAGAGCTAATTATTTAAATATCAATAAGCTTTAAAAAAAACAAGTCATTAAAACCGGCTTGTTTTTTATTTGCACGTCAAAAACTTCTATAAATCGTATTTCTTGGGTTCCAGTTTTTCGCAGGCGTCAATCATGCTCCCGGTAAACTTATCAACGTCGTTCGGCAGGTTTTCGACTTGTTCCGACAATTTTTCGAGCCATGACTGCTCTCTTTCGGAAAGTTTCAGGTCACCTGAGTCGAAACCTTTTTTCATATACTTTAAAGCCAGCAAGGCTGCTTTCTTAGTCTTGTTATAATATCCATCCGTTAAAACGAGTTCCTTTGATATTTCAAGAACAACATCCGGTCGTAAAACATATGCCTGAGGATCGATTTTTGAATCAGAATCGGCATGCAGGTCTCTCACAAGCAGTGCGGCATCTTTGCCTTTTCGGGTAGCCTCATTCATCAGGCGGCAGTCATATACGAGTTGTTCGAAGGATATTATCGGAGCCATTCCGCCCAGGAGTTTAATGTTTTGGATTGATTCGTTGCTCCAAAGATCCGCAACACATATCGCTATATTTCCAACGGGAGATAAATGAGCGCATGCTGCGGTTCTGCCCTCCATGGAGATTGGTGTTCCTGTAATTGCCTTAATATACACGCCTTCATACCCGCAATCCTTATGCGGACCTTTCGCTCCGCATTCCAATGCGACCATGCTTCTGACAGCACTCATTACTCTGACCGTTGCGGCAAAAACTTTTGGGATATAATTTAGACCCGCAAGAACCATAGCGGTATTTCCGAAAGCGCAGGCAGTATCTCCGCTTGCTATAGTTCCGGTTCTGTCCGCTATCGAAACTATTTCCGGCCACAGCTTATTCATGTCTTTGCAGCCTAGAACCGATAAAGCGAATATTGATTTTGATATATCGCAATACATTAAAGCATCATCATGTACTTCTTTTCCGCCCGTTGATTCAATAGCCAATAAATCCGCACCTGTTTTCGCACAGCCTTCAAAGGTTTCCAAAATTGCATCCCAGTGTCTGCCGTGCCACATATGCTCACATTCTTTACCCTCGCGTATATCGTTCGGCGTGATTCTTACAGCGCCCTTCAATCCGTATTTCACTTCATATTCCTTTATAATATCAACTATAGTTTTACATATCTCAATAGCCCATGCCGGGTTAAAAGTCATCGGAGGCAGAGTCTCAAATTCCGCTACAAACCCCGGAACCTGCAGCGCTCTTGCTCTGTCGCAAATACCGAATATTATTTCTTTATAATTTTTCAAAACTTCAGGCATGGTACTTTTCTCAATAGACATAGGAGGTAAAGTGAAGTTTATTTCTGGAAACATAGTTCCGTTGCCGATTGACAGTCCATTATTTAGCACCACAGGATATTTCGCGTTTGCAAAAACAAAATCATTAATATTCTTATATGCAGTTTGACTATATATGTGTTTGGACATTATAATTCCTCTCCATGTTATTGGAATGTTATTGGAATATGTCTATTGTATCGAACAAAACACCAAATATCTTACAAATTATTGCTTATTATTGTAATTTTTTATTAACTTATCGCAAAATGTATTAAATTTTCTTTGAAAATATTACACATTTCAACAAAATGTTTATATAATTATTACGTTGGTAAAAATAACAATCATATAATATTCCGAAAGGCGATGAAGATTATGTCTGAAAAGAACAACGCGCCAAAAATCAAAATTGAGAAAGATGGTCCTTATACCGTTTCAGGAAATGTTCCGTTGGGTGAAAAAATAATCAAACCAAAAGGAAAAGGATTCGTATTTGTCGACGGCCGGACTTTTGAACATGAAGAAGTATATTGTCTCTGCCGCTGCGGGGAGACAAAGGACTCGCCTTTTTGCGACGGGACGCATAAAGATATAGCGTTTGACGGGACGGAAACTGCGAGAAACTGCAAATATGAAGAAAGAGCCGAATTACTCGAGGGTATTGAGATTGACTTAAGAGATGACAGCAGATGCGCGTTTGCAAGGTTTTGCCACAGAGAAAAAGGCGATGTCTGGGAACTCACAGAGAATTCATATAACGATGAAATGAAAAATGAAGCTATAATTGCAGCATCTGAATGTCCGTCAGGCAGATTGGTGGCTTACGACAAGACAGGGAAACCGATTGAACCTGAACTGAAACCTTCGATTGAGGTGATGCAGGACCCCGAAAAAAATTGCAGCAGCGGTCTTTATGTCAAAGGAGGGATTCCAATTGAATCTGCGAGCGGCGAGATGTATGAGGTCAGAAACCGCGTGGTTCTGTGCCGTTGCGGCGAATCCGAAAACAAACCGTTCTGCGATGCTTCTCATGTTATGACAAGATATTCGGATGAAAAACAAGCAAAAAAATAAGGTTGAAAAATTGGAATAGTTCGACTTTTGTTGAGTCAAAATGTTAGAGTCATATGCATACAAAAGGAGGACTAAACCATGCCAAGCATGAACAGTAAATATTCTGAAGAAATTCGAGAAAGAACCGCAAAACATATAATAGAGAGCAATAAATCGGCGACGAGTGTGGCAGAGGAAATGGGAATCGACACAAATACAGTCTGCCGCTGGGTCAGAGATTACAGAAGAAAAAACCACATGCCCAGTTACGCAGAAAGTAAAGGGATAAAAAAGGCAACGGTCGCCTACGACAGAAACGCCTCAAGACAGCTCAAGGATAAGGATAAACGAATCCGAAATCTGGAAGAGGAGGTGGAAATCCTAAAAAAATCCCTGCGCATCTTTATGCAACCACTGTGATGAAGTACGAATTCATTGATACTTACCGCTCTGAGTTCACAGTGATGAGGATGTGCAAAGCCCTGAAAGTATTCGAGAGCGGCTATTTCAGATGGAAAAACAAAACAAAGACAGTACGCCAGATTGAGGATGAAATGTTGGTCCCGATAATTCGCAAGATACACGAAGAAAGTCGGCAAACTTATGGACCTACAAGGATTAAGGCTGCGTTAGAGAAACTTGAAATATTATGCGGGATTTGCCGAATCAGGCGCCTGATGAGAGCAAACGGTATTTACTCGATTACAAGATACAAGCATAAACCTTACCCAAAACAAAAGGTTGAAACAAGGTACAACGAGAATATACTCGCAAGAGAATTCAATGTGAATGAGCCTGACCGTGTGTGGTGCGGGGATATTACATATATTAAGACAGTCTCCGGATGGGTTTATCTCGCAGTCGTAATAGATCTTTTCAATCGAGAGGTTGTAGGCTATTCGTTAAGCACCAGACCAAACTCAGAGTTGACCATGAGAGCTATGGCCAATGCTTTGATCAACCGCAAACCGACTGATAGTATTGTGTTTCACAGCGACAGGGGATGTCAGTATAGCAGTAAGACATTCCTAAAATATATGGACGAGCACAATATCGTAAGCAGCATGAGCAGAAAAGGAAATCCTTACGACAATGCCTGTACAGAGAGCTTTTTCGCTACATTGAAGAAGGAATGGATTTATCACAGAAAGTATGAGAATCAGCAAGATTTGGACGGCAGTTTGTTTGAATATATAGAGCTTTTTTACAACAGAAAACGTCTGCATACAAAACTTGCCAATATGTCGCCCAAAGAGTATTATTATAGGTATAAAATGACAAAAAGCGCCTAGATTTAACAATTTGCGGTATGCATATGAACCTTGAAAACCACTATACAAAAGCGATACCTTTCCAACAAATCTATTTGCGTATTGTGGAAATAGTCCATCTAATAGTACTGACCCGAGTGGATATGATAGCTATGTGCTATATACTTCTGGGAGTGGTTCCGATTTTTCTGCACAGGCCGAATGGCAATTTAATAGACTAGTTAAATTTGAAGGTAGCAAGTCAAAGGTGCACAAATTCAAGATCAATTCGGTTGCGACATTTAAAAATAGTTGGAATGGAATGGGTACCGTTGCAGGAAAAAAAGTTAAAATAAATACTGTTGTGATTTATTGTCATGGTAATTATAGAGCCATTATTTTGCAAAACGGATCTTCGACAAATGCGCTAAGCATTAATGGAAAAAATTCGGCGGGAAAAACGATTGGTGATATTAGGGACTTAAAGAGAAAGAAGATTATTGATGTGCAGCTATTGACCTGTAACGGAGGCAATCTAATAATATATTTTAAACAAAAGAAAAATTTAGCAAGTGTACTATCAAAAAAAGTTCAAGACGGGGTTGTTCATGCATATGATGGAAATGTATCTTTTGGTAAACCATTTTGGGATATTTTTGGTAAAGATATTGGTTATTCATCACGCTTGGCAACAAATCAAAATGATTTCAATGAAATTTTACGAAAATATGAAATTCAAGATAGGGAACCTATGGGTAAAGTTGTATATTATAACGGTGTATATTATCCATATGGATATTATCCAAATACAAGTATAAGGTAAGATACAATAGGGGGATAAGATGAAACGATTTGTATGGTTACTAATTATAGGCGTTATATTACTTTGTGGGTTATATTTACTGTTTCATCCTTTTGTTTATTCAACTATGTATTTTGAAAGAATAGGTATAAAAGATGCCTGGTTGTACGAAGAAATAATTTCGGATAAAGGAGTGCCAATACGAAGTAAAAAGGTTGGTGGCGAGCTAAAGGTTTATTATGATGGATTAACACTTGTATTTAAAGAAGGAAGTCCAGATTATTTTCTCATAAGGGCAGAAATAACTGGAAAACAATTTCGTTATGGAATCGGATCAATAGGTATAGGTTCAACAAGAAATCAGATTCAAGATGCATATAGAAATATTCGGAAAGTAATAGATTTAGATAAAGATGAATACGGGGTAATAGATAATGGTGTTTGGGTTTTATTCGAGTTTAATTCAGATGATAAAGTAAAAAAAATAATGCTTACTGACGGACCATAGGTTCTGATATGGCTTAGAATAGTTCGACTTTTGTTGAGTCAAAATGTCAAAGTCATATGCATACAAGGAGGACTAATCCAATGGGTGAGCGTTAGAATGTATACTGATGACTGGAAATCTATGAATAAAAAAAGGGATTTACAATAACTTTAATGCTCTTGATAAGTAGTATTATACTTAATTCTTTTTTGATTTTTAAGATTATAGAAATCAATAATGGTAGAATATTATTTTCAAATTTCTATGTCCAAACAGAACTTGACAATTATATAGAAAATGTAAACAATATTATCAAAATTCAATTCTTCTGAATCTGAAAAACAAGAACAATGGTTTCATGGTTATAGAAGTATAAACCACGAATGAGTTTAAAAAGATTTTGGTGCAAAAAAAATTTAACAAAACGTAATCTAAGAAAACAGTAAAACTTGTGCAGAGAATCTTCAAAAAAGTGATACAGAGGCTTGTGATGGTGTAGAAACAGGATCAACAATAAGAATAACAGGTTAGTCTCGCTGTAGATTTGCCAATTAAGGGAGGAATAATAATTTCAGCGCGAACTAATAAACACTATAATCTATGTGAAATGAATAATAAATAAAGGGTTAGTGTAAAATTGTTGTTGGGTTTTTAAATAAAAAAGTATAGAGGTTGACCTTCTATGATAAAATTTTTGTGACAAACAAAAAACAATAAAAAGAAGGGACCTCTATGAATACAAGAATAGCACA
>JBAZRJ010000028.1:0-25858 GCA_041662985.1 Clostridia bacterium | reverse complement strand
CTGGATTTTTATAAAAGAATCGAGAGCAGCCTGTCCATCAAGAGCCACTACCGGTTCAAAACCTTCCTTCTTAGCATATTCTTCTAAAACAGAAGTTATTTGTTTGTTGTCATCTGCAATCAAAATAGTCGGCATTTGATATACCTCCAATTCTTACTTCATTATATAACATACTATAATTCAATAGTATTGCAAAATTGTGTCATTTTCAACATTTCTGTAAAAGAAACAGAACATTAAAAACACACTTATGACACATTTCTAAGTTAGTATTAAATCATGGCATAAAGATAATTGCCAAATAATATTTATGGAGGTATTGAAAATGAAAAAATTCAAACCGGTAATAACACTAATTGTAGTGGCAGTAGCAGTAACAGCTCTTTCGATAACATCATTCGCATCAACATTCAATAAAACACCTGCAAAGGTTGTGGCAGAAATCACAGGGAGAACAGTAGAAAATGTTGTTGCAGAAAAAATCGAAAAAAAGGTCACCTACGGGACTATAGCAAAAGACGCAGGTAAACTTGAAGAATTCAAAGAAAAGGTACTTGAAGCAAAGAAAGAAATTTTGAACGAAAAGGTTGCAAGCAAAGACATGACTCAGGACAGAGCTGACAAAATAATCGCAAATATTGAGAAAAATCAAGCTACTTGCGACGGAACAGGCTCAGCAAAAACCGAACAAGCTCTGGGAGCAGGCTTTGGTAATCAGAATAAAGGCAATTCAGACGGTACAGGTACTTGCGACGCGCAGGGTACCGGTGAATGCGACGGCACAGGTCAGGGCACCGGTCTAGGTGACGGCCAAGGAACAGGACAGCGCAATGGCGATGGTACAGGACAGGGTAGCGGCCAGGGTGCAGGACAAGGCAACGGCGGATTACGTGACGGAAGCTGTCAAGAATAATCAATAAAATGAGCATCCGATAATCAACTTATCGGGTGCTTTTTTTGCGTCATTTATTTATCCTTAATAAAAAGTCATTTCGTTCTGATATAAACTAAAAATCTATTTTATTATTTGGAAATGGTGGTATAAATTTGTTGAAATATAAAATAGCTCGACGATGGGAGAAAACCATGACAAACGTTGAATTAATCGGAATTCTGGAAAATCGTTTTAATGAAAACATGAATCGCCATAAGGATATCGACTGGGATAAGGTGAAAACAAAGCTTGAAATTAAATCAGAAAAGCTGAAGTCACTTACCGAGATGGAACAAACAGGCGGTGAACCTGATGTTGTTGGTTTTGATAAAACAACCGGCGCATACATTTTTTATGATTGCTCCGCCGAAAGTCCCGCGGGCCGCAGAAATTTATGTTACGACCGTGAAGGGCAGGCAAAGAAAGAAAAACAAGGCATAAATCCTGAAGGCAATGCTATTGATGCGGCTTCTGCCATGGGAATCGAACTTCTGACGGAAGAACAATATCGAGATCTGCAGAAACTCGGAAGCTTTGACACGAAGACTTCAAGTTGGGTTCATACTCCTCCTGAAATCAGAAAACTCGGCGGCGCGATCTTCGCTGATTGCCGATACAACCATGTCTTCATATATCATAATAGCGCCGAATCATTCTATGGCGCCAGGGGGTTTCGAGGAATGATAAAGATTTGAGTGCTTGATTATCGTTGATAAACATTAATTCGCAATAAAGGCATCTTTATGCTTTACAAAAGAATCTTCGAAAGACAATTTCTCTGAGTTAATGTTAAATCAAACCTTGACCCTTTAACCATTTAACGAAATCAGCTACTTGTTCTTTGAGCATTTCTACAGACTTCTCCTCAGAAGGATCGTAAAACACCCCTATTGCTTTGACTTTATCGGATTTTGCATTTTTAAATCCATCTTGAACGAGTACTTCAGCAGCTTTAAGCGGTTTACTCGATGAAGCTGTAGAAGCATTTTCTTCAGGAACTGACCAATCATAATAATCGCTCATTGAAACATATTCAATACCTACGGTCCCGTTATCACTTTCTAAATCAAGATTAAAACTTGCAGGTTTTTTCAATTTGAACTTTGCATTATCATATCTTGAAATCTTCCAGAGTTTCGCAGAACTTTCTAGTACAATAGAAGTCGTCGGTACGGACACCTGATCAATCTTTATTTCTTTATTTACTAGTTTTAACCCAAGTAAATTTGCCTCTTTGATTATTATCTTCTTTGCTTCGTCTTCATTTATAGGCATGGGACCACCACTCATACCACCAGAATAAGAAGATCCAACACCATGCTTAAAAACCGGTGCTATTTTTATATTTCCCGAATCGCAAGAAGTCATTGAAATAGCAAGCAACGAGGTAACAGCAGCAATAACAATTTTATTTTTTTGCCAGCGTTTCGGCAAAATTCTTAAAAGCGAGCAGTCGTTTAGAACTTCTGTCTTTGTGGGGACTCTTACTTTTCTTGTTTTAACAACTTTTTCAATTTTCATAAAAAACACTCCCAACATTTATTTATTTGCTTCGCTGTTATCCTCAATCAATGAAATAAACGAATACATTTCATTATATTGTTTTTGAATAAACATCCCATTTCTTTTCTTGTATAGATTTTCGGCAATACTGTCTGCAATCGGTAAAATTATTTGTTCGTTGTGGCAAACTACCGGTGAAACTTTATTTATATTACCTGTAGCAGCAATATTTATACATCCGCAGTTATGATTGCATCTTTTTCTTATTGCACAGTCTGTGCACGTCTCTGCCTCTTTGGAATTTTTCTCATATAATTGAGATTGAAGTGACTTTTCAATGCCTGTTTCTACATTCCCTATCAAATATTCGGATCTATTTACAAATTGAATGCACGGATAGAGGCCCCCGCCCGGAGAAACAGAAATTTGTTTCTTTCCCAACTGGCAACGCTCCTTGCAATATTCCTCCCCCATAATATGTGAGCTGATTTTAGCATCAAAAGGTGAAAAATAGAATTTTTCTTCTTCCTCTGTCCAATTAATATATAGTTTTGCAAGTTTCTCATATTCACTTTTCAAAACCTTCATGTCTTTTTCGTTCCAGTCAGCCTGATAGTTCAATGTGCAAATAAGATAATGAAAACCAAGTTCAAAAAGATATTTGACTGAATCGCAATAATACTCAACGGTATCAGGGTTTACAGTCATCATAGCCGTTGAATATGGCATAGCTAATAACAGTTTTCCTGCAACTTTTACAACCTTATCATAAGTTGGCTGCCCGTCAAAATCCTTCCGATGTTTGTCATGTGCCGATTTAATGCCATCTATGCTTAAGGAAACTATTATATGATTTTCTTTGCAGAAAGATATTGTTTCATCATCAAGCAACAATCCATTTGTAGTCATTTTAAAATTAAAGACGCAATCAATTTTTTTCGAATAGTCAATAATCTCTTTTATTAAATCTTTACATAATAAAGGTTCTCCGCCAAAAAAAATTATTCCGACAGAATCGTATTCGGAGCAACCCTCAATCACCTTAAACGCGGTTTCCCTCGTCATAAATTGTCCTGATTCATTTCCGCAATTTGAATAACAATATTCGCATCTTAAGTTACATCTGTCTGTTAAATGGAGCGTGAAATAAATTGTTTTGCGCTCTTCCTTAATAATTCAACATCAACTCGCTCTTTATGAATTGTTTAACAATTTTATTTTATATCAATTTACCAATTTGTTCAAATTTACTTGGTTTTATCCAAACTCCTGTGTTAATAATTTTCTATAAATTGTCGCAATACTTAACCTATATTTGGAATAAACATTGACATGTAGGTTAAATGTGTGTAGAACATTAGTTCTTCGAGTTTTTTCAACATCTATAGTTTTATTTTTCGCCCTTGCCCCATGATCCGATTTCGATCAAATTTCCTTCAGGATCAGTAATGTATGATGTTCTCATACCCCACGGCTCATCCCTTGGTTCAAATACCGGTGTGGCACCTAGCTTTACAACCCTTTCGAACTCCTTATCGACATCTGCGAATTTCGGAAGGTCGATGGCAAGCTCAAAAGTCCCGTTTATTCCTTCAGGATATGACACTTCTTTTTTTAGATATCCATTCAACTCTTTTCTTTCGTACATCATTAATCTTATTCCGTCATGTTTAAACTCAGCAAGCGGACCATTCCCACACCAGTCAATATCAATACCTATAACATCCTTGTAAAACTCAACCATACCTTTTAAATCCTTTACGAAAATACCAATTGCATCAAGTTTTATGCCCATAATTTATTCCTCCTATTCTTTATGTTTTTCCCGATTATTAATATATGCCGAGTATCGTCCGCCGCCTATTTTTTTCAACTTGCCGCTCTTCATCAAAGATGTCAAAGTTTTGGTTATTGTGGAATAGCTTATATCCGGGCAAAGATCTTGAAGTTCACTCATCGTAATTCTGCCAAGCCTATTTTTTAGAATTGTTTCAATGCGCTCCGGTTTACTTATATTTTTCGTGGTTAGATATTCTACACGGGTGGAAAATTCTTTGTAAGCATTTAGAATAACACCAAGATAGTAAATGACAAATGGTTTAATATTGTTTTTATCGGTATGCCAATTCTTTGAACTTGCAGAAAGCACATCGTAATAGCTTCTTTTCGACTTCTCAATCAACATCTCAATACTGATATATTTACCGACGATGTACCCTGCACGATATAGGAGCAGCAAAGTCAGGAGGCGGCTCATTCTTCCGTTCCCATCGTTGAATGGATGAATACAAAGGAAATCCAAAATAAAAACAGGTATTAGAATCAAAGGATCAATTTCACTCTTTTCCGTCTCCTGCATAAAAGTTTTGCAGATTTCTTCCATCGCCATTGGTGTTTCGAACGCACTCAATGGTTTGAACCTCATAAACCGGTTTCCTTTTTCGTCAATTTCTTCAATAATGTTGTCAGAATTTTTAAACCTTCCGTTTAATGAAGATGGGCTGAATTTATACAAATCTCTGTGCAGTTGTAAAATTAAATTCGGGCTCGGCGGCATATAATCATAGTTTTCGTGAATGGTTGCAAGCACATCTCTGTATCCCGCAATTTCACTCTCATCCCTGTTTCTCGGCTCAGACTTGTCTTTCACCAGCTCTGCCATACGCTTATCCGAGGTATAAATGCCTTCTATGCGGTTACTTGCTCCGGCACTTTGGATTTTTGCAACCTCAAGCAGGTTAGTAAGAATTTCTGCCTTTGATTCAATAAATAAGTTTTGCTGTCCTTTATACTCATGAATTGTCGATATCAGATTTACAACATCGTTAGATAAGAAATCCTTTGCTGTTTTTGAATAATCAAAATTGCGCATTCGGCATCCCCTCCATTTTATCATTCCAATGTTTCAACTTATCAAATATATCATTATTTTGATAAGTTGTCAATGAAATTGATAAGTTGAAGGTTCGCACTCGTACAATATTGAAATCAGTCATGCCGGATTTTATGACTTGGTCTGAACAGGTATCCAAATCTCACTCTGATAATTCTTGTCCTGATTATTCCCGCTTGTGTAAAATTCAATATCATAATCATTAACCAGTTCATAATCTGACTGTGGAAGCCACTCACTGTAAATTTTTCGCCACATTTCCTGAATGGCGTTTGGCATAGGACCGATACATGAAAAAATTGCCCATGTGTGAGCGGGAATCTCTAAAACTTCAAAATCTTTTGGAACTCCTTTTACGTCATGAACTTCAGAGCCTATTCCATATTTCCATTCCTCGGAATCTCCATTTGCCTGTGCGCATATGCCCATCATCCCGCATACTTTATTATCCAAACCTTTTTCATAATATTCCGTCCAAAATTCCGGGATTCCCTTTTTGCTGTTTTGCTCCGTGAATAACTTCGTTTTCGCAACCACCTTAAAGCTTTCTTTTGATACAATCTTGTAATCCATAATATTACCGCCTTCCATATTGATTTTTATCACAAGACGACTAAATGATTTTAAATCAGAGCCCTGTTTCTTTGCATAGCTTGGTGTAATTCCATGAAAACGCCTGAATGCTTTCGAAAAACTTTCAGGAGTCTCATAACCGTACTTTAGTGCAACATTTAAAACCTTTTCATCTCCCTTAAGCAATTCCTGACCTGCCAGAGAAAGGCGCCTCTTTCTGACATACTCTCCAACAGACAGCCCTGTCAAAAGGTTGAATGTTCTCTGAAAATGAAAATTTGAAATATAGACATGTCCGGCTATATCACCACAAGTCAATTGATGCAGTAAATTGTCTTCGATGTATTCTATAGCTTGATTCAGAGCTTTAATCCAGTCCATTTAATTGTCTCCTTGTGAGGTAATTATATCAGTAAAATAGTTACTTTTCATGTCATTAAATGCTTTTATATGTCCTGGTAAATTAAATTAGAATATTGATATGCAAATTATATTATATATAAATATACTGAAAACCCTTTAATATAAAAGTTTTTAGACAACTCTTAATGAGGAGAGGAGAGTCGAACTCCTGTCCGAAACAATATTCTAAGAAACTTCTCCCGGTGTATTCCTTTGTTTAACATCCCCGACACTTGGCCCTCCTCTCCATTACCTAAAAATAGCACTTGATTTCTAAATATTCTTCGGCTATAATGTTAGTGTAGTATAATATCTGCCGAAGAGGTAATTAAAATGAAATATATTAAAAGAGATTTGGAAAATATAGTTCTTAAACTGACGAAGCAGTTTCCAGCCGTACTGATAACGGGTCCGCGACAAGTCGGAAAAACAACAATGCTAAAAAAGCTCATTGAAAATGAAAATCGCGGTCGCAAATATGTAACCTTGGATGATTTTGAAGAGCGTGATTTGGCAAAAAAAGATCCTGCACTGTTTTTTCAGCTCCATCAGCCTCCGGTTTTGATTGATGAAATTCAATATGCCCCGGAACTTTTTCCCTATATCAAAATAATTGCTGACAGGGATAACATTCCCGGTGAATTCTGGTTGACCGGGTCCCAAATATTCAAACTTATGCGAGGAGTTCAGGAATCTCTTGCAGGAAGAGTTGCTTTACTTTCTATGCTCCCATTTTCGCAAAGTGAAATTGCGGGTGTTAAAAACGAACCTTTTACCGTTGACTTTGAAAAGCTATTGGAACGTCAGAAAAAATATTCCGCAGCATCAACTCCGGAGATATTTGAACGTATCTGGAAGGGCGGAATGCCGGCTATCGTGAGCGGAAATGTTTCAGAAAGAACTGTTTTCTATTCTGCTTATCTGAGCACCTATATAGAACGAGATGTGAGGCAACTTTCCGGAGTTATAGATACATTGAAATTCATGAAATTCATAACAGCAGTTGCCGCTCGTGACGGTCAACTGTTGAATTCTAAAAACATTGCCGATGATGCTGACATCAACCAGGCAACGGCAAAAAATTGGCTTAATATAATGGAGACATTAGGTATCATTTTCTACCTGTTCCCTTATTCCAACAACGTTTTGAAACGCACGATTAAAACTCCCAAGATGTATTTTTACGATACAGGTCTCGTCTGTTATCTGACAAAATGGAGCTCACCGGAAATTGCTATGAATGGCGCAATGAGCGGTGCACTTTTTGAAAACTATACCATAGCAGAAATTGTTAAAAGTTACTACAATAACGCCAAAGAGCCTAATATTTACTATTACAGGGATCGGGACACAAAGGAAATCGACTTGTTATTGGAAGGTGACGGGCAACTTAACCCAATTGAAATTAAGAAATCAGCACTGCCTGAAAAGCGGATGACACAGTCATTTTCAGTTATCGAAAAATCACCTCTTAAACGCGGCACCGGTGCAATTATTTGTATGGCTGAGAATCTAAATGCATTTGACAGAGAAAACTTGATAATTCCCGCGTGGATGTTGTAACTGCGCATTCAGGGATGTTTATGTGGTACAATTAAAAAAAGGGGGGATTTATCAAAATTTGAATACTCAGGACGTATTAAAAGAAACTTTCAATACTATACAAACCGCGGCGGTTGTAGGAATGATTGTCCTGATATTAGCCGCAGTATTTCAGTTTTATAGAAACAAGTGGCAAATGCTTCCTTCACGGGATTAGTGATTTGTTCGTTTAAGAAAATTTCGAATTTAAAACATCTAAATGCGCATTTAACCTACATTTAGAATAATTATTGACATGTAGGTTAAATGTGTGTAGAATGTTATTATCCTACAAATTACACTATATTCGATTCTGTAGGTTAAATATTTTATAGGAGTGATTTTCTGTGACGCTATTAGATGATGTGCTTATCGAAGAATATGAACGTTCCAAGAAAATCAAGGCAGCTATGGAAAAAGAAATAAGCCAATTACCTCAGGGGTATATTTCTAAAAAACTAATTCATAATAAATCCTACTTTTACATTCAAAAAAGAAAAGGCCCAAAGATCATTAGCTCTTATATTTCTACAAAAGACCTGCCTATTTTAGAGAAGCAAATCATAAGAAGAAAACAGCTTGAGATGTCTTTGAAAGAGGTCAAAGCAAATATTAAAAAAATTGAGCGGGTGATTAAATGATGAAAAGCTCTCAATATGAAGGTTTCTGGAAATTTATCAAATTGTTAGACGACAATGATTTATTGGAGCACATTATATTGATTGGAAGTTGGGCAGAATATCTGTATGCTCAATCATGTATCTTACCTGGTTTCAAAGCAAATTTAAGGACACTCGATATAGATTTCTTAATTAAGAATATGCGAAGACCCATAATGCCCGTAAGCGTTGCAACTCTTGCAAAAATATCCGGATATACAGTAGATTATGATATCATGTTAGGTACAACTAAAATCTATTCTCCTGACCTATTGGAAATTGAATTTCTGATTTCACAACATGGTTCCGGCGAAAAACAAGTGATTGAAACAAATCTGGGAGTCAATGCACAGGCATTGAGGCATTTATCGTCACTTAAAGATTACACCATCAACTTATCTCTATTTGATTTTCAGATAACAGTTCCTATTCCGGAAGCATATATTGCTCAAAAAATTGCAATAAACAATGAGCGTGGGAAAAAAGCTGAAAAGGATAGACAGGCAATTCTTGGTATGATGCCATATTTAGATAACGATTTATTTCAAGAAATACGTAAAAGCATGACAAAAAAAGAAAATCAAGCAATTGAAGATTTCTTGAAGTTATATGATTTATAATGTAGGACCGATACATTTTAAATCTTTAGGGATTTCTTTTACGTAATGAACTTCACAGCCTATTCTATATTTCCATTCCTTGGCATCACCATTTGACTGTGCGCACATACTCATCATTTCACAAACTTTATCATAAAAACCGCGGCGGTTGTAGGAATGATTGTCCTGATATTAGCTGCAGCATTTCAGTTTTATAGAAACAAGTTTTCATTGCTTGTGACATCTCACCACTCAATATCATCCGGATAATTCATTCCCTCAAGCATTACCCTATAATAAGGTATCTCATCCTCTTTTGCATATTCTAATACTGCCTCTTTCAGATTTTCGTATTCATAGTCAGGTTCCAGTATTTTCTGCGTAATTGTGGCCAGGTAAGTTACGCGCCGCTCCGGATTTCGCTTTAAATATTTTATATTTAATATATCTATCATCTGTGTACAGTATTTATCATTGTACTGCATACGGAAAATACTGTATTCGATTTTAGTAAGTTCTCTGATTTTGTCAGAGCGTTTGCTTCCGATGACCCGCCTAAGTTCGTTCAGAATAAGCCCCTGAAAGTACCTTAAAAGTGATATATTATTTGGTAGATTGTCAATTAAAAGTTGTCTTGTATCTTCTCTGAAAAATTCTACGGAAGGATCGTTTAAATAGCATTTGCCGCTTTCTGCGATACTTATGAAGTCGCTAAGCACCGCAGCCACAAATATCAGTTCCGGCCAAAGGTAATTGAAGGAATAATACCTTGCTGAATCATTCGATTTCGACTTCTTCCTGTCTCCCTGATAAGCATGACGGATTTCGTAGCATAATCCCATAATTCTTAGTGAACATGGTTCATACTCTTTGTAATACCCTTCTTCGCCGACAACATTGGATAAAGCATCATAAATGGCATTTAAGTCCTCATAATCCCCCTTGATTTCAACGCCTGTCAGCAATTTCGTTGTTTTGATTGAAAGCATCTTTTTCATTCCTTTCAAAAATGGATTTTTGCTTGCCATTTAAAAGACCGATTGCAGTTTGGTATTCTCCGCCTTCGATGTTCGGGTCGCCCGCCCCTTGCACCGCGATGTATTTCATCGACGGAACATCAACGATTTCCGGCTTAACCGGCGGCAAGTAGAATTCCTTGTATTCCTTCTTGAAATCAAAAGCCATATCAATCGCTCCTCTCATGCAACGAAAACTCAATCGAGTTTATTAAATATAACCTTCTTTTCTTTCAAAGAAATTTTCCCCACCTGATATCCGTAAGCCGGCAACTCCTTTTTGTAATTCAAAAACGAGTGGTCGATCTCAATTCCCGCAATTTCGTGTATTTCATCAAACGAAAGCTTTATTGAGGATTCACCGTTATTCTTTATATATTCCCATAAAATATTGTATTTGCTCATGAATTTGAGCTCCTTTTTTAAGAAAAATCAGATTGACATTTTCGCGAAATCCAAATCGTTTTGTGTAAATTATATCATAAAATAGCACAAGAAAATTTTCTGCTGTTTTATACCAGGTTGATGTGATATCAGGCTGCCTTTTTCATATCGTTCCGAACAGAACTGATACAATAGAGAGCTGCCAGCGCCTAGGTGCGAAAGAAAATTCGAAGCTGAAAAAGTAGCTCCACCCAATAGATAAATTGAGAACCTTCTATTTTAAAATCCATGGCCTACAATAACAAAATTATCACAAATCGCTCTCATTATTGAGAGCGATTTGTGATTTTTTATACTATATCTTTAGCCCTTCTACTTCTACTTGAAAACCACCATACGCCATTCGCTTCACGTCAAAAGGCATCGACATGTCTTTCTTTCCTTCCATTTGTTTGTCCATTTCTTCCATCATCTTCGCATTGACCTCATCTCGGTGTTCTTTAGATTTATAAACGATAAAAGAAAACCATACTGTCTCACCACTCTTTGCCCCGGCCATTTCAGAAAAGGCACGTGCTTTTTCACCACCCATGTCTTGTGGAACCAATTCATCTCCACGGCATTCATAATATTCTAATGCACCAAGCTTCATCCATATATCACGACCCTCTTCTGCCATTTTCTTGTATTCTTCAGTTTTATCATTTGACACTACTAATACAAATCCGTCTACATATTTCGCCATAATATCCCCCACCTTTCTTCTAAAACTAGACTAGCTATCCGCATAAAATAAGATTCGTTTTCCTACTCGGGTTAATACAAAATTGAGTCTAAAAATCAGTTGCTTCCCATTCCTGGACTTACACGAACTATTTCACGCATACTTGAGGTAATGGTTCAACCATCCCATGTCACAGCATACGTGCAAAAACAGTCGGGAAGAGACCACGGGCTTTTCCGTAACACACTGCTCAGATTAACAAACACAGCGTTTCCTCCTTTCTAAAATAATAGTTTTGTAAATTAATATACAATACCAATTTACCCCATCAAGCTTTTAGGAAACATAGTTAATTTTGATTGTTCTGATGAGATACCCCAAGTTGAAAGAGTAAGATAACATAAATTTTTCAAAAAAGAAAAAGCAGCACAGAATCGGTTATTTCCATAACAAATTCAGGTGCTGCTTTTTCTCTGTAACGCCTGAAAACACTGGGTTTTCAGGCAAAGTGTGGTGGAGGCGAGGAGAGTCGAACTCCTGTCCGAAACCATATTCTCGGAAACTTCTACGGGTGTATTCCTTGGTTTAACATTCCTGACACGCAACCCCCAAGGAAAGGGTTTGCGCTACCGTAGCTTCATAATTTCGGATAAGCCTCAAAGCTTTGGCTTACCAGTTCCGGCTTTTAACCTACCTAAGCCGAAGGTCTGACTTAATGACGTCGGCTACCTCAGGTGCAGAAACCTAAGACCGGCGGTTAGCAGCGATTAGGCTGCTAAAGCTAAATTATCCGTGTTAGCGTTTAATTTATAGTTCCTCGCTTTTTAAAGAGGCCAACGAGAATCCTCTACCCGCTATTCCCGGCGCAACAATCCCGTCGAAACCATTACGCCCCCATCTATATTGAACTTTGAGGCATTGCCTCTCCGTTACAAACTAGTTACTTCAAACTTTCTTTCATCTTTCTGTCGATTTCCCTTTTTGCGTCCTTGTTTGCTATGTCGCTGCGCTTGTCGTACAGCTTCTTGCCCTTTGCGACACCGACTTCGATCTTTACCCTGCCGTGTTTAAAGTACAATCTCGTCGGCACGAGCGCCAAACCTTTTTGCTGGGTGTATCCAATCAGTTTGTTGATTTCAGACTTGTGCATCAGCAGTTTTCTGTCGCGCATCGGTTCCATATTAAAAACATTTCCCTGCTCGTAAGGGCTTATGTGCATACCGATAACAAAGACCTCACCGTTGCTGATTGATGCATAACTGTCCTTCAAATTAACCTTGCCAAGCCTGATTGACTTGACCTCGGTTCCGGACAATACAATGCCCGCCTCTATTGTCTGTTCAATAAAGAATTCGTGTCTTGCCTTCTTATTTTGTGCAATCACTTTAAACGCTGTTTCTGCCATTTTCGCTTCCTCTAAATCCAGTCCTAATCAGGAGATAAAAATTACCCTTCCAAGAAGGGCATTAAATCAGCTAAGATATATTGTTTCTCACCGCTTAATTATAACATAAAAATGCACACTGTCAAGATATTGAAGGTGTTTTGAAGTTGTTAATGTTGAAGGTGTTTGTTGAATCCCTGAGCCTCATTTTCGGAAACAAAATTTCATAAATTTTATTCGAATTATATAGTAATCTTTGTTGTAAATATATGTTGTTTGGAAACAGCATATGTGTTATATTAGATGTGAATAATTTGGACTGGATAATCAGTGATTATTTCGATTTGAGGTGTTGTTATGATAAGAGTAAATCTAAAAAACAAGTATTTTGTAACATTGATTGTATTGGTTTTACTTTCCGTTTCGGTAAACATAATTCAAGCAGTATACGCAGCCACAGCTGCGCCGGGTTCTACAGGAGATCCTATTGTCGCAAAGAGCTATGTTGATACCAATGATAAGAAAGCAACAGCACTGATTACAACTCTTCAAACAAATTATTCAAAAGCACAAAAGGACATCACTGCGCTAAATGGCCAGGTTGCCACATTAAAAACTCAGGTTGCCGCATTAAAATCAAATGTTTTTACTGCAATAACTGTTGAAGCAGGCAAGAAAATAACTGTCGGCAGCGGAACCGAAATTGTTCTGAGATCCGGCAATGCAACCGCAGTTGCAGGAACAGGGGGAGGTCTTTCAGACGTGACCTCTGCAAAAGATATAATTAGCGGGACCACAGTTTTTACAAATCACTTGTTAATCTCATCCAGGGACGACGGTCGAGGGCTGAATTGCATAACGAAATGTTACTTAATTGTTAGGGGTTCGTATAAAATCTAATCTTTCAGGTCGATTTTTGACCTGAAACATATTGATTAGTCAATTTATGAAAATTCTGCTTAGAGAATATTTGTATCCCTTCCAAATAATCAAATTGCGTCTTTGTCTTTTATTCATGAAATAAAAAACAAATACCGGAAAATTGGAGACTAAATTTATGTTAAAAAGAACTGTAGCCGTGTTATGTGCAATATCACTGATATTTTCTCAGGGCATTTTTTCAGGAATCGTTGCAGCAAAAGACAAGACCGCACCGATTATGAAAGTGGCTTCGCCAAAGAACAATCAGATAAATGTGGCAACAAATTCAAAAATCAGTCTTAAATTCAGTGAGAACATTTACAAGAGCAAATACTTCTCAAAAATCAAACTGACAAAATCAAATAAGGCAACAACAATAACAGCAACTATTTCAAAGAATTATTTGAAGGTAGCTCACAAGTATTCCTTATCATACAGTTCAAGTTACGTTTTGTCTGTACCGGCGTATTCGGTTAAAGACAAGTCAGGCAATATTCTAAAAAAAGCAATTACAATCAAATTTAAAACAAAAGCAAAGATAACTCCGACACCAACCAAAACACCGACCAGGACACCTACGAAAACTCCGTCCCCCACACCGACACAAATTATCGGTACAACAGTAAACAATGACGCTGAATTAACTTCGGCATTGAATAATTCAAGCATCGGCACTATTATTTTTAATGCTTCCGCAGCATTTGGCGGATTCACAGTAAAATATCCTGTTTATATTGTAGGCAACGGTGCCGCTGTTTCATCCGGCATTACAGTTAATTCAGATAATGTAACGTTTGATAATCTCAATGTAACCGCTGCAAATACCGCAACGGGAAGCGGATACAATTTCGTATATCAGATTTCTTCGGGTAAAACAGATATAACCATTAAAAACGGAAGTGCCAGAGGTACATTGAATAAAGCCCGAACAAAGGGTGTTGTTTGTCCTTCATCAACAACTTCGGCTGTTACAGTTGCCGATGTAAGCTTTATTGATTCCAAATATGGAATATTACCGGGAAATGACGAGACAGGAGGGATTATAACCGTGACTGACTGTTCATTTACCAATGTTGATTATGGAATCGGCTGGACGGACGGAACTACAATTGCCGATATTAAGGGAAATGTATTCAATGCGGGACTTGAGGGTATAGGACTTGGACTCGGTTTAAATGTGACAATCCCCGGACAGAGTGTATATTCTCTTGTAAATTATTTAAAAGCAAATAATACATTCAATGGATATGTTGAATTCAAAGATATCGCCGATTACAGAAATCTACCGGCAACGCCTACACCGAGCAGTTCCCCGACGACCACGCCAATGCTTGGTCCTGTTTATACGCCATCACCGTTGCCTTCGTCAACCCCTGAGAATGCTTTCCCTCTAAAGGTTAGTGCAAACAGCAGATATCTTGCGGACCAGAATAATAATCCGTTTTATGTATTTGCCGATACGGCGCATGGGATGTTTAATTATGCTACGCATGATGATGTGGATGCTTATCTGCAAGCCAGAGCACAGCAAGGTGTGAATACGTTGCTTTGCTACGGTGGCGGATACTTCCTGTTTGACAGAAAAAACTGGCAGGGTGAATATGAATTTATCAGCGGTGATTTGTCACAGCCAAATGACGCTTATTTCGAAAATATTGACTGGTGTATAAATAAAGCTGCGGAATATGGAATTCAGGTTATATTGGATCCTTTGCCAATGGATCCTCACAGAAGCAGATACACATTAGAAAACTCCTATAGCCTTGGAAGGTATATAGGTACACGCTATAAGGACTTTAAAAATATCATGTGGTGTGTCGGCGGTGACATGGACCCAAATACAGCCGAAATTGAAATGATTAACGAAATGGCAAGAGGTATTAGCGAAACTGACCCAAATCATTTAATTTCATTCTACCCAAGCGGCGGAAAATCAAGTTCGGCTATTTTCGCGTCAAAAACCTGGCTAAGCTATAACATGATTCAGGTTCACGAGGGCGATGAGACAGATGCGCCAAAAAATTACCAGCTGATGCTGAGCGATTACAATAAAAATCCTGCAAAACCTTCAATAATGATTGAGCCGAATTACGAGTCATCCTATTCGGAATTAAGAGTGAGACGGGCACTTACCTGGTCTATGCTTTCGGGCAGTTTTGGAATTACCTACGGCAATAACATAGTCAGAAATTTTGCCGCTGTAAACGGCGGTCCCGGTTCATATGTTTATGGTGTAAGCCTGAAAGATTATTGGTATCCTCATCTTACAGATCCGGCTTTTTTAAGCACGATGAACCTGGTTGCATTACTAAGTTCCCATTCATGGAACAACTTTAAGCCTGACCAGTCACATACGGTTGTTATAAGCGGTTACGGTAATGTTCCGTTGGAACACGAATCAACAATTCTTGCGAATGACGGTTCGGCTTCAATCACATACCTTCCTACCGCACGTGCAATTACTATAAACATGGCAAAATTCAGCGGCAGTAAAACATTGAAATGGTTTGACATGACAAACAACACTTTCAGAAATATCGTCGGAACATTTCCAAACACGGGCACTGTAGATTTGCCGGCCAGACCTTCAAACAATGCCGGTGGAAATGACTGGATTCTGGTTATAGAGTAGTGAAATTAAGCCGTTGAAGATACGAATTATATATTATACGAATTATATATTATATAAATTATATTGCAGGCGAATTATATTGTATATGTAAAATTAATTGTTTTAGCAAACCTACGAGCGCTTATGACCGGTACGATTGGATTAAATTATTGAGTAGCGATACTTTATAATAAATAAAATAACAAGGGATACTTTAAAAGGAGAACTCAACCATGAGAGGGTTAAAAAAAGTAATCGCAATTATGATAGTATTTTCAATGATGGGATTATCTTCCCTGTCCGTTTTTGCAGTTAATACGGAAGTCGGAATATCTGTTGATGCAAAAATATGTGCGGATATCGGAATATTGCGAGGTACGAACACTAATGGTGTCACTGTAGCATATACTCAGACTTATCCAACCAGAATACAGGCAGCAATAATGTTTCTGAGAATGAAAGGTCTTGAGAATACAGCACTTGCTTATAGAGGAACAAAAAACTTTAAGGATTACAAATCAACTTATACAAGCGGCAGAAAGGTTATGGCCTATCTCAAAGCAAACCCGACTATAGGATTTGTTGGATATGCCAACGGTTATTTTTACCCAAACAGAAGGATTACTGCCCAGCAGTTTTACAAAGTAATTTTAACTGCACTGGGATATGTTCAGGATAAGGATTATACCTACGCAAATGTATTCAGCTTTGCCGCAACCAAAGGTATTTCAAAATTAAATGCGAACACCGACTTTACGGTTGATGCCATGGCAGTTGCTATAGTGGAGGGATTGAAAGCAACACTGAAAACCGGCAATTCAACACTTGTTGAAAAACTTGTTGCAATGGGCTCGCTGGATGCTGAAGCCGTTGCGACAGCTGGTTTGATTGCGACACCAACACCTACACCTACACCTACGCTTACACCAACCCCTACTCCAAGTCCCGACCCGACTATGTCGCCTAACCCGAGTGAAATCTTTCCGTTAAAGGTCAGTTCAAACGGGCATTATCTAACCGATATTAACAACAATCCGTATTATGTTTTCGCTGATACGGGCTGGATGATGTTTTCATATATTTCGAAGGAACAAGCGGAGACATACCTTGATTCAAGAAAATCACACGGTGTCAATACGATACTTTGCTATGCTGCTCCGTTCTACATGGACAGGCCAAATGCCGAGGGGAATTTACCGTTTATAGAAGGTGATTTGACAAGACCAAATGATCTTTATTTCGACAGTGTGGACTGGGTAATAAATAAGGCTGCGGAAAAAGATATGCAGGTTATAATATGTCCTGTTGAACTTGCAAATTACACGGATTCCGGCCGCAATTACGGACTTAATGTGGACTCGGCTCTGGCAATAGGCCGATATATGGGAAACCGATACAAAAATTTCAGGAATATAATGTGGTTTACCGGCGGAGACACACAACCGTCGGAAGACCAGATTGCCATAACCAACGCGCTTGCAGCAGGCATCAGGGAATATGATATAAATCACATTATGTCATATCATCCGGGTGGCGGTTCATCTAGTTCAATGTTCTTCAATGATCAATTTTGGCTGAAATACAATATGTTTCAGTCCTATTCGCCAAACTCAATAGCTCCTTATGATCTGATGTTAAACGATTATAATCTTGTACCAATAAGGCCTTCAATTCTAATTGAACCTTGCTATGAAGACAACGGCAGCAATTCAGTATTCCAGGTAAGACGTGCAAATGCGTGGGGCGCTCTTTCGGGAGGTTTTGGTGTAACGTATGGTAATCAGGTTATATACAATTTCGGAGTAAATGCAAATCCACCGTTCGAAGCCGGGAGGGACTTGTCATCTTACTGGACTCCATACCTTGAGCACACAGGATTTTTACAGGTTGCAAGTCTTGTTGAAGAAATTAAATCACGCGCTTGGTACAACCTTGTTCCGGATCAGGCTCACGAGGTGATAACCGGAGGATATGGCGGATACGGTGAAACCGATTACGCTGTTACAGAAATTTCAAACACCGGTTCATTTTCAATGTCATATATACCTACAGCAAGAGCTATAACAATTGATATGACACAGTTCAATAGCAGTAAAACGATAAAGTGGTATGATATGACGATTAATACATATACGTCAGTTGGAGTGTTTCCGAATACCGGCTCTGTTAATCTTCCTGCAAAGCCAGCAAACAGCTATGGACAATATGATTGGGTACTGGTAATTGAATAATAATAAGATTGAAAATATACATGTTCAAAGGAGATTATACACTTGAGGATTCTGAAAAAGTTAATTGCAGCACTTGTTGTGGTTTCGATGCTGGGATTTTATCTCCCTTCTGTATTCGCAATTGATTCAGAGTCTGGAATATCACCGGAAGCTAGGATTTGCGCTGATATAGGAATTTTACGGGGAACAGATATAAATGGTGTGACTATCGCTTATACGCAGTCATCACCTACAAGGATTCAGGCGGCAATCCTGTTCCTTAGAATGAAAGGCCTTGAGAACGCAGCTCTTACTTACAAAGGAACAAAAAATTTCAAGGATTATAAAACGACTTACGCAAGCGGCCGGAAGGTTATGGCTTATATTAAGTCACGCTCTTCGCTCGGTTTCGTCGGATATGCTAACGGCAATTTTTATCCGAACAGGTTGATTTCCGCCCGGCAGTTTTATAAAGTAATCCTGACGGCACTTGGTTTTGTTCAGGATAAGGACTTTACATATGGTAATGTATTCACATTTGCTGCAGCCAAAGGGATTACACGTTTAAATGCAAATACTAATTTTACGGTCGATTCGATGGCGGTGGCTTTGGTCGAAGGACTAAGAGCAACCCTGAAGACAGGTAATTCAACCCTTGTTGAAAAACTGATTGCACTGGGAACCCTCGATGAAAACGCAGTTATTGCATCGGGACTTATCGCAACACCAACACCGACACTGACACCAACACCGACACTAACAACGACACCGTCACCAACACTGACACCGACACTGACACCAACACTAACAACGACACCGTCACCAACACTGACACTGACACCGTCATTAACACCAACACCAACAACGACAACGACGCCGTCACCGACACTGACACTAACACCGACACTAACAACGACACCGTCACCAACACTGACACCAACACTGACACCAACTCCGACCATAACACCCACTCCGACATCATCGCCTGACCCAAAAAAATCATTTCCGTTGAAGTTAAGCGCAAACAGAAGATACATGACAGATATAAATAATAATCCATATTATTTGTCAATTGATACCGGCTGGATGATTTTCTCTTATATAAATCGCGAAGATGCGGAATATTATCTCGAAAGCAGAAGGCAACACGGTGTAAACACAATATTATGCTATGCCGCTCCTTTCCATATGACCAGAGAAAATGCATATGGTGAAACAGCTTTTCTTGATAACAATCTTTCAACACCAAACGATGAATATTTTGAGAATGTAGACTGGGTTATAAATAAAGCTGCCGAGAAAGGAATGCAGGTTTTGATGTGTCCTTTCGAACTTGCCAATTATACAAACCCCGATTATGGTTATGGTCTTACTATTGACTCGGCAAGAGCAATCGGTCGTTATATGGGAAACCGTTACAAAGGTTTCAGAAATATTCTTTGGTCAACAGGCGGTGATACCGCACCTGACTACGAACAAACAGAGATAACTTTGGCGTTGGTTGAAGGCATAAGAGAATATGATACGACTCATTTAATGTCATTCCATCCACGCGGCGGTTTATCAAGTTCTGAGTTTTTTCATAATGAAACATGGCTAAATTTTAATATGACGCAATGTTTTTCGCCTGATTCTCCTAAGTCTTATACATTGGTGCGTGATGACTATACATTGAATCCGGTAAAACCTACAATACTTATCGAGCCTCCGTATGAAGACGGTGGAACAAGCGGTTCCAACACTGCTCAGCAGGTAAGAAGAGCCGTTACATTTGGTTCTCTTTCAGGTTCCTTCGGTCTTTGCTATGGCAATGGAGTTGTGTATAATTTTGGAAGTAATTCATCAATAGACTGGAAACCATACCTGGATCACAGTGTGTTTTTGCAAACACAAAGACTTGCGAAATGTATTAATTCCAGAGAATGGTTTAAATTACAGCCCGATCGGACTGATTCACTTATTACAGGCGGTGGATATTCATATGGTTCGCTCAGTTATGCCGCAACTTCGATAGCATCAGATAAGTCGTTTTCAATATCGTATATACCGACAGCAAGAGGTATTACAGTCAACATGACAGTATTCAGCGGAAGCAAGACTTTAAAATGGTTTGATATGACCGATAACACTTACACAACAATTGGAACATATCCAAATTCCGGTTCTGTTAATCTCCCTGCACAACCCGAAAACAGTGAGGGACAAACTGACTGGCTCTTGATTGTTGAATAGATTGATAAAACTATAGTATGACAGGCTTTTCGTAAACAATCCTGCCATTGATAATCGTCATTTTAATGTTAACATCCTCATTAAAAATTACTATATCCGCATCTTTGCCTAAAACCAGACTTCCTTTTTTCTTCGAAACACCGATAATCGCAGCCGGTGTTTCAGTCATCATGGCAATAACATCAATCAAAGGAATCTCAACGAGCTTATGAAATGTCCTGACCAATCTGTCCGCTGTTGCTACGCTGCCGGCAAAAGAAAGTCTGTCAGGAAGTTTAGCCACCCCGTCCTCAACAATAACCTTTTGGCCGTTTTTCAGACTCCCCAGGATACTATCGCCATCCGGCATTCCTGCCGCTCTCATCGAATCTGTTATTAAAGCTGTTTTTGCGGGGCCTTTTATCTTATAAACCAGTTTTAGAAGACTTGCAGGCAGATGTGATCCGTCTGCGATTACTTCAACTGTCATATCGTCAATCAAAAATGCGCTTTCAATTACTCCGGCATATCTGTAGAGATTGATTCTTTTGACACCCGACATCCCCGAGTAAAGATGGGTTACATGAGTAAATCCATTTTCAAAAGCTTCCCGGACCTGCTCATATATTGCGTCAGAATGTGCAATTGAACCTAAAATCCCATTCTCTTTCAAAAAAACGCCAAATTCCTTAATCCCTTCAAGTTCAGGTGCCGCGCTCCATCTGATTATATCGTCTGACCATTTTAGAATCTCGTTATATTCCTTTGGATTGGGTTTCTTGATGTATTTTGGATCCTGTGCACCTTTCTGTTCCATAGAAAAATACGGACCTTCAAGATGGATTCCTAAAATATTTGCTCCTTCGGAATTCTGCTTCTTTGCGGTTTTTAAAACCTCAAATATATTTTTTAATTCGTTGTTTTCACTTGCAAGAGTTGTTGGCACCAAAGAAGTTGTTCCATGCTTTGCATGCATCCTGCATGCTCCAAGAAATGCATCAACAGTACCGTCCATGAAATCATGTCCGCCGCCTCCGTGCGTATGTATATCAATAAAACCCGGAGAGACATAATCACCGTGAGCATTTATCTCCAGACAGTTATCGGTTTTCTCATTTCCCTCACCGACTTTGACAATCTTACCTTTTTCAATGATTACACAACCGTTTTCAATTATTTTTACCGGGGTAACAATTTTGCCGTTAAATATTTTTACTCTGTCCATAACTATCCCCTCCAATTGAAATTAAAGTCCTATGAATTCCTTAATGTTTACGATTGTTTTCTCATTAATGCTTTTTTCTGCGGCCAATGTCATCGCCGAACTCAAAAGTCCTGCTCGGGCATCGTTGAAAGCTGTTCCTTTTTGGTTGTTAATAGCGTCAAACATGGTTTCCAATATTCCCGCGTCTCCGCCTGAGTGCGCTTCCTGACCGACTGTTATATTATAGACTTTTGTATTGTTTGGATGAATTCCCTTTACTTCAATAATATTTTTTGTCAAATCTGCATATAATGTCGCATCGCTTCCGAAAATAATCAAAGTCCTTGTTTCAGTATCGCTTAACATAGTGACGGTAAAGGAAGCCTTGACACCGTTCTCATATTGAATATTTACTATTTCATTATCATAAATGTCTTTCTCGGAATTATATACACAGATATCCTCAACACAATTATACTCAAGATAATCTTCGGACTTGAAAAAGTATCTGCATGTATCTTTAAGATTGCATTCCGGACAGCGCATCGCCGCCTCTTTTTTGGGATTAAAGTATGACCTCGACCCAAAAGCGGAAACAAATTCAGGATCCGAACCGATAAGCCAATTCAGCAAATCCATGTCGTGGCAACATTTGGTATTTAGAAAACCCCCGCTGTTTTTCTTGAATCGATGCCATCTTCTCATGTAACTTGCTCCATGCAGATACTCAAGCATTTCCTTTGCTTCAACTGCTATAATATCACCCAAACCACCTGAGTCAATAATTTCTTTGACTTTTCTATATAGTGGTGTGTATCTTAAAACAAATCCAAGATAAAAATACTTGTCGTGTTTCATACTCTCTGAATAAATTGCTTTACAATCCTCAATTGTAGTTGCCATAGGCTTTTCAAGAAGTATATTCTTGTTCATTCTAAGAATTGGCAGGACTATGTCTGTATGTTTGCTGTCAGGTGTACAAATAAAAACCATGTCAAGATCTTCACTTGCCATCATCTCATTGAAGTCGGTATATAACGACGGCATATTTTCATCCGAAAAATATTCTTTGGCGTATTTTTTCAATTTTTCTTCATCGGTATCTGCAAGCGCTTTAACCGTAATGTTTTCACGGACACCTCCCAATATTTGATTTAAATACAATACCGACCTGGTCCCCGTGCCAATAATTCCTATGTTCATCGTGAAGCCCCTTCCGAGAATGAAGAATAAATTCCATCTTATTTAATGGTTTGTTATAATTATTATAATGTTACAAATTTTTAATTGCAACTTTCTTTAATTCCCCATCCTCGAATTTCAAAATCATATCCGACCTGTTTGCAATCTCCTGGGAATGGCTTACGACGATTACGCATTTCTGCTTATTGTGAGCCAATTCTTCCAGTATAGCAATTATTTCTTTGGCCGTTTTGATATCAAGATTCCCAGTCGGTTCATCTGCAAGTATTACATCAACATCACTTGCAAGCGCCCTGGCAATAGCCACTCTCTGCTGCTGTCCTCCCGACAGCTTCATTACATTCCTTTTCGCTTCATCCTCCGTCAATCCAAGCTCCTTCAGAAGTTTCATTGCCTGGGATTTTCGTTCTCCCTTGTGCGATCCCGATATTTCCATCGCCATTGTCACATTTTCCAATGCCGTCATATAATTAATCAGATTGTAATTTTGAAATATCAGCGAAATATTTTTCTTTCTATGCTTTGTCAGTCCAATTTTTTTAATGTCTTCGCCTTTGTATATAACTCTTCCCTTTTGGGGCAAATCCAGGGCGCCTGCCAAAGCGAGTGTTGTTGTTTTCCCTGAACCCGAGGGTCCTAAAATTGTATAGAATTTGCCCTTCTCAAAAGTTGCATTGGTGTTTTTTAAAATCTCAATTCGTTTTCCGCCATTAGAATATCCGTATGTCACATTTTCAAATTCAAGTAAAGCTCCCATAATTCCAACCCCTTTCATTAAGTTGCCTTTGTAAGTATCGTTTTTGGTTTGTACCTCATAATAGTCGAAGCAGGAAGAATAATTGCAAGCAGTATTATAAGTAATCCTGCACCGGCTGTTTCCGCTACTTCAAGCGGAGTAACTTTAACGCTTATTGTCGTTGCGGCTTTTACAGTAGTTGTAGCCTGGCTCCTGCTTTGGAAAAGTCTCCTGTTTTGACCGCCGTTCATGTCTCCTCCGACAGCATTCTGCATATTAGCCGTCTGGGACTGCTCTGTCTTTATCTGATTTTGGAGCAATGAGTCACCAAGTTTTTGGTCCAGATAATTTCCGGAGAAAATGGAGAATCCAAACGCAAGTGTCGCAACAAGTATTACTTCAACAAGATATTGCGAAATAACCTTGAGTTTTCCCTCTCCCATCGATAGAAGCACGCCTGTTTCATACATCCTTTCCTTTATTGAAAGCATAAGAATCAGTGCAAGTATAATTGCTCCTATTAAACCGGCTGCAATAACAATTACTTTTGATATAGAGGCTACACTGCTTATGGATTTTGTTGTCTGCGCCAAAGTAGTCTCATATATCTGTTTATATTCATCATAACTTGATGTTAATTTATATTTAGTCCAATCAATTGATGATATCTTAGCTGCTGCAGTTTTAACAGCTTCTATATTTGATAAATCATCAGCATAAAACACTGCTTTGTCAATGCCTGCTGTTGAGCTTGAGTTCGGATTCATCGAAAACTTTAATGGAAGAGATGACTTGTAATCCATAAAGATTGTGTTATATGATTGGGAAAATCCCATATTTCCAAATCCGCCTCTAAAGTCAGACGTCGTTGTGGTTGTTGATGTTCCGGCTTTAAAAATACCTACGATTTTGTATGAAACTGATGTTTCTGTTGTTGAATCGGCTGTAACAGGTGCTAGTTTTATTTTGCTTCCAACCTTTAAACTGTTTTCTTTGGCAAGAGTTGTTTCAATAACAACTACTTTTTTATTGGCATCCTCAGGAACAATGTGTCTGCCCGATATAAGAGTGTATCCGCCTGAATTGAATTCATCGGCAAGCTCCGTGGATGAAACTCCTGTCACCGTTACATCAGGTATTGTGAAATTGATTCCTCCGGAAGGAATTCTATTTTCAACATTCCCGGAATTCTCAGAACTGCTTGTGCCGGAAGTATCGGAATCACTGTCTGAAGTTGTTGATTCGCTTGCTGTCGTAGCATTTTCTGTTGTTTCAATCGTCGTAAATCCGTCTGCCATACCACCGCCGCTCACAATATAATTAACGTCAATGACGTGGTCAAGATTTGCAAGTTTATTTGCCATTGCAACTGTAATTGGCAGAGTACTTACATTAATTCTGCCCGGATTTGTCGTTGTTGTTGACGAACTTTGCTCTTCTCTCGCTTCCTCCATTGCTTTCTGTGTATCGAAGCTAAACACCAGTTTAAGATTGTCGGTGTTAAGCGATGACAAACTTGCCTTTACATCCTCACTCGCCGCATTGCTTGCTTCTTTTGTAGCGTCCTGAATTGCAAAACCGGCTAAAACGAGATTTGCTATTACAAAAAACATAATAAACATAATTATCGATTTCCCTTTTCGCCTTGTCACTGCAATGAATGCTCTTTTAATAAAATTCAATCCAATCAACCTCCTGTCTATTTGATAGTTTCATAGTATATCAACTTATCTGATATTTTATGTTCAAATAGTGAATAAAAAATGAAATTTATGTAAACAACCCTCGAGAAAATAAATTCTAAAAAAAGTAATTCTTCTTCAAATTGTATTGCAATTTATATACTTTATATTGCAATTTATTTAAATATTCGTATATCACATTTACTTAGCTCTCTAATATAATACAATATAGTTAGTATAAACTAATGGAGGTAAAGTCATGTTTAAGAAATCAATCGCTGTATTATGTGCATTATCGTTTGTCTTTTCACAGATTGCTGCAGTAAGTGTTTCTGCAAAAGATAAAACTGCACCGGTAATGAAGATTGCAACACCGAAGAACAACGCTACGGGCATAGCAACTAATGTCAAAATCAGTTTAAAATTCA
>JBAZRJ010000027.1:0-26568 GCA_041662985.1 Clostridia bacterium | reverse complement strand
AACATAGGTTGCACTGTATGACAATGAATAGGTGTGACTTATTTTAAGATAGTTTTTTGAGATAGTTGCCTTTGTTTTAATAGATTTGTTTGTTTTGGTAATCTTTATTTTAGAGAAATTTTTTCCTTTGTAGATGTTCTCGCTGAACTTCAAACTGATTTTAATATTGGTGACAACATTAGCCTGATTGTTCTTAGGTGTCGCAAGCTTTAATGCAGGAGCAGTCTTATCTGCCTTTGCGGAGACTTCGGTTGTAATGAACATTGTAAATATAAGTGAAAGTGCGCATAAAACTGAAATAGATTTCCTTAACATGACTCTACCTCCGTAAATTTGTATTAATTACATTATATTATATTCGAAGATAATGTAAAGATTTGCTGTCCGATTAATAGTAAAAAAATAAAATTGCTTCAATATCTGCAAAAAATTCCGGATAAAAAAAAGAGCCCATATGTTTAAGTATGGGCTCAACTTTATTTATTGACAATTATAGATTAATAGTAAATTCCGCCTGCTCTATAATCTCTGATTCTGTTTCCTGTCAAGCCGGATGTAAATGTTCCGTCCCACGTGTTGTTTGCCAATAAGAATGCAGGTATATCAGCCTGGCCGGTATATACAACTGCATCGCCAATTCCAATTGCTTCACTGATATTAGAAGGACAGTTTGTAAATTGGTTGCCCGTGACTGTTGTTAATGTTGTGAATTCTGTGCTTCCGATTCCAACTCTCATTCCTGAGAATGTGCAATTGGTAATAATAAGTGAATCTGCTCCGTTGCAAACTACTCCGTTTCTTACATTTGTAAATGTTACATTATTTATTGTTGCAGATCCGTTATTTGACATCTCATCCGTAAGCGGTTCAGCAACTGGTGCACCCGGTTGAAAGAATATAGCTTTTGCCAGTTTGTTTATAGGATCGTCAAGTCCGTCACATGATATGCTTCCGCCATTTATTACAATGCCCGTAAGATTAGGGGCAATGCTGATACCATGTTTATTATCAGGCTCTCCTGCCGGGTTCGAAGCCAATGAAGATGCAGCTATAATATCAAGATTATTAACTGTTACATTGCTTGCATTTATAATAATTCCAAATGAAAGGTTTTCTCCATTACCGTTAATTATTACAGGATAGTTTATAATGAATCCTTCATATGTTCCGGCATTGAAGTTTATCGTTGTCACAGCGGCACTTCCCAAAGCAGCTGCCAGTTCGGCGTTATTGTTTACAGTTACAACTCCGGAAGGAGGAGTAGGTGTAGGCGTTACCGAAGGTGTTTCTGTCGGTGATGGTGATGGTGTTTCTGTTGGTGATGTTGTTACTGTTGGTGTAGGTGTTTCTGTTGGTGATGTTGATGGTGTTTCTGTTGGTGATGTTGTTTCTGTTGGTGATGGCGTCACTGTTGATGTTGGTGTTGGTGCCACCGTAAATGATGGTGTAGGTGTTGGTGTGAAATCAGAGCTTACAATCGATAAGTTCGTCAATGAAACTAAGTCAGTTTCATAAGCTGAAACCACGAATACCTGACCAATATCATTTGCAAGTGCTGTCGGTCTGAATCCATAGTCTGTAGCAATCTTTGTCTCGGAGCCCCCTGCAGGAGTTACCCAAACACTGTAAGTATGATCAGTCATATTCGCTACAACTCTGAAGTGATAAACAGTACCGCCTGTGTATATAATCTGAACATCTGATTTGAATACATTTCCTGCTGATCCGTTTCTTACATCAATAGCACCAGGAAAATCGGCAGCAGTAACTCCGCTGAATCTTATAAGCATGCTAAGATCGCCAAACCCTGTCAAGTTAACATTAGCACCTGCAAAGTCAATTGAACCGTCAGCCTGAGCTTTTGAAGCAGTTGCGTCATATTCAATCGTCACTGTTCCGGTATAGCCATAACCTAAGAATAATCCGTTATCCTGCCATCCGCCGTTCTCTTCAAAGGCACTGTAAGTTTGTCCGTTTGTGTAAACCGATTTTCTTACAACAGTTTCAAACTTCAAGTCGTTTCCGGCTGCTGATCTAAAGTATACTTTACCCATATCATCGGCACCGAATGCTGTTGTTTTGAAAAGATAATTCGAAGCAATTTTCGTTTCTGTTCCGGCATCCGGTGTAACCCAAACGTCGTAACTTTTTGTATCCATATTCGCTACCAATACAACGTGATATTTTGTATTCGCCACATAAGGAACTGTTGCATCCGCAGTTGCAGTTCCGCCGTTTGTACAGTCAAAGTTACCGGCTGCGTTCAAACCGATTGACAATACAAGATTGTCGACACTTGTTACATCGCCGGAACCGTCAGCTATTGAAAGTGCACCGTTAACATTATTGATTAAAGGTGTTACATCAAATTCCAATCTTTGGATTCCTGTTGTTCTTGAAGGATATCCCGTTACCTGACCTGTCGTCATTGTGTAACCAATTGTGGATATATCAGTTGCATCAGCAGACGACAAATAAGTTGCCGTGCTGTCCAAAGCCTCCATCGTCGGAGGAGTAGGAGTAGGTGTTTCTGTAGGTGTAGGTGCAGGCCCAAGTAAACCCGAGGCTTCAACCAATTCAGGATCCAATAAACCGTCTGCCAGCATTGACTGAGCTAATGTAGTCGAACCGTCGGCCAATGTTGCTCTCAAAGTTTCAACCATTGCGGTTGCCATCGCTTCAACAGTAAAGACTGTATCCGCATTTAACAAAGCGAGACCTTTTGATGCTGCAAATGTAAATAAACTTTCATATTCAAAATCAATCCCCTGTACATAACCCAGAGCAGTCAGCATAACTTTGTAGAATTGTTTGGTGGTTATAGCTGTGTTTGGTCTGAAAGTATTATTTGCAAAGCCTAAAAACCCAATTGCAGGATGTACTTTTAAATAAGCCATGATTCTTTTTGCGCCGAGAGTCTTTGCCTGTCTGAAATCTCTAAAATTTGTTGTGCCTGTAAAAGATGTAGCTGTGCCCTCAAGACCTTTAAATCTCAAGAGTATTCTTGCTGCCTGCATTCTTGTTGGTGTAGACTGGGTGTAAGCAATAGTAACACCGTTGGCATCAACACCGTTAAGCATTCCAATATCAGCGCAAATCTTTGCGTCTGTTGAAACGCCGGGTTCCGAGACTGCAGCCATTGCCGGTACACAATAAACCGTTAACATCGTAACTGCAATCAACATTGCTAAGAACTTCTTAGGACTTCTCATACTATCAAATCCCCCTTATTAAATTTTTGATCATCGGTAATTAAACCTGATTAGTTTAACTTTACCCACAAACATTTGTTTTGGAACAAAATTCTACTACATTACAATTATAAACAAATTATTAAAGTTCTACTTTAACTATATTGCTTAATGCTTGCCATTTATATACCAATATTGTTTGTTAGTGATAATTAATTGCACACAATCGTTTATTTAACAATTTTTGTGGAAACAATAACAATATTGCACTATTACAAATAAATTTGAGGTACCCCAAAATTTAATAAATATCTTTCGAATTGATTTATTTGGCGTTTTTTGATATGATATTGGATACAGCTGTTTTATGTTTTACAAAAAAATATATCATTCTTGTTATAAGGAGACATTATATGAGTGACAGTTCAATGTATGATAATTCCTACAATGGTTTGTTTGTTGAATATCTGAAATTTCAAAGTGGCATGCAACCCATGAAATCAAAGCACTACCACGACTTTTTTGAAATATATTATTATCTCGGCAACGGTATGAATTATTTTGTTGGCGACAAAAACTACAGCTTGGAAAAGAATAATCTTTTGTTGATTGATAAATGTGTTTTCCACAAAACCACATATAACAGCAGTACAGAAAATGAACGGGTCCTTATTGAGTTCAATGATGATGTTTTTAAAATAATTTCTGATAAAAATATCGTCGATAAGATTATTAAATTGTTTCAGACAAAAAATAAGATTGAACTTTCAAATCAAACACAAACGGCAAGCATTCACTCTTTAATTTTCAATATCGTTTCCAACTACTATTCACCGTCTGCGTATGGTCTTTTAATGGCAAAGTTAAACCTTGCAGAGCTTTGTCTGCATATTGTTGAAATTACGGAAGAGCAGGACGCCGGTTGTTCGGCAGAGTCAAACACAGTATCTCAAAAGAAGTCGGAGAACAACGTCATCGAAATAATTAAATACATAAACGAAAACTATAACACAAAGATTACTCTGGATGACCTTGTAGATAAATTTTTTGTGAATAAGTTTTACCTGTGCCATATTTTCAAAAGCGAGACGGGTCTAAGCATCATTGATTTCGTCAATAACAAGAGACTTTCAGAAGCAGAGAACCTTCTGAGATATTCTGATCTTAGCGTTACCGACATATGCTATAAAGTTGGATTTAACAGCATCAATCATTTTCTTAAATTGTTTAAGAACAATTACAATCTGACACCAAAAAAATTCAGGAATTCAATCCAAAATATTGAGATTATGAGATAACTAAGAATTGATAAAGAATATTAAAAACAAAATAAAAAGGTGCATATTTTTATATGCACCTATCTTTTTATCTAAATACATCATATGCTTTTTGCTATTTCACAAATATCTTACATCTCGCAGTCTTCCTGCCGTCAACGGTGGTAACGGTCACATAAACTGTGCCTCTTGCTTTCGCTTTGACTATGCCCGTTGAACTGACCGATGCAATTTTAGTGCTGCCTGATTTCCAGGTAACCTTCTTGTTGCTTGCATTGACCGGACTTACAGTCGCTGCTAATTTATAGGTTTTACCCTTCTTAAGTGTCAAAGTGGTCTTGTTGAGCTTCACACTTTTTACAGGCTGGGTAATTGTAAACTTACAGGTTGCTTTTTTTGCTCCGTTTACAGTTGTTACTGTAATAGTCGCTGTACCCTTTGCTTTAGCTGTTACTTTTCCGGTCGAGGATACCGTCGCAACCTTATAATTGCTTGTAGTCCACTTAATAGCTTTATTTGCTGCATTCGAAGGTGAAACTGTTGCCTTTAATTGCATTGTCTGCGCAACCTTTATTGTTGCGGTAGTCTTATTTAATTTGACGCTTGTAACCGCTACGGGTGTTGGTGTAGGAGTTACTGTCGTTGTAGGTGTTGGTGTAGGCGTATTTGTAAGTGTAGAAGATGGTGTTGGAGTAACTGTCGTTGTAGGTGTTGGTGTTGGTGTGATTGTTGATGTAGGCGTATTTGTAAGTGTAGGAGTTGGTGTTGGAGTAACTGTACCTCCTGCATTTACCGTTATATTTGCAGTTCCGTTTGCAACAATTGCATGTGTTGTTGTATTGTAAGTTTTATAAGCAATTGTAACAGGTCCGGCAGCAATTCCTGTAACTGCTCCGGTTGTAGCATTTACAGTTGCTTTGCTTAAATCATATGATTGCCATTCAATCGCTTCACCGGCGCCCGGTACGGTAAATCCCGAAGGAGTTGTAGTTCCTGCTCCGACCTGAACAGTTCCTATTATCGGATTAGCGGTAACTGTATTGTTCATCGTAAACACTTTATGATTTGCTACTGAAACAGTTTGATCGGCAGCAGTGTCATTCCAGACTGCAGCCTTTCCGACATCGTCGATTGCAACACCTGTATCTCTAAAGGAGTAGTCGCTTGCTATCTGAGTTCTGACACCACCCGGTGCGGTAACCCAGTAACTCCATTTTTGAGTAACAAGATTAATCAAAACCTCTATATGATATGTTGTTCCGGCGCTATAAGCTAAGGTGTTGACCGATTCCCATTCAGGACCATTCTTTGCTTTAAATACTCCTGATTTGTAAGTAACATATACATCGGATTGTTCGTAAGAGCCAATAATCTGATCTCCGTCAGAATAAGTTATTGCGTGCTGGCTGTTGAAGTTGCCCAGCATTGGTGATGATTCAAATTCAGTATAGACAATACCGGTGTTTGAATTTCCCAAAGACTGAGAAATAGGTATCATATAATTCCCGCCTCTTAGCGGTTCAGGAGCTAAATAATTTCCTGTATACTGCGATATATAAGTTGTGTTACTCTTCATCATCCTGAATCCATAAAAGAATTCAACCATAGCAACAGATGCGGAAGTGTGGTTGTTCTGGAATTTTACAAACTGACCTAAATCGTTCATTGTATTTGCAGTGCCGTTAAATGCACAATCAGCACCGATTTGAGTTCTCGTTCCGTTCGTTCCCGTTGTATTGCCGTCCAAAACCCATACGCTGTAAGTCTTTGCAGCAAAATTAGTCTCAAATTCAATATCATACGTTTTACCTACCGCGTAATCAAGTGAGGAAACCGTATTTATCGAACCGTTTCTTACCGCAAATTTACCGTCAGTTGTTAAGCTAAAATACATTCCGAGATCCGCGGATGATGCAACCGTAGCTGATGTATCCGCAAAACCAATATTGACATCTGCATCCGCGAAAAATGGCGTCATTTGAAATCTAATGCTGAAGTCGCCTGTGTATGTTCCCGAATCGCCATTGCCGGGAAAGCTTACCGTGTGAATCGATTTGGCAAGCGCATCGTTAACAGTTGTGTCCCAGTTTATAGGCTGACCAGCCGCCAACGAGACCGAAGGAATTGCGAAAGTTGATATCATTGCCGTCGTTAAAACCAGTGTGATTAACTTTCTAAGATTTTTCATGTAATAATCCTCCTAACAATTTTTTATCTGCTTTTTAACATTTTACTAATTGCCTCTAAATCATTATTTTATAGTGGCTTTACATCTTGCTGTCTTTTTACCGTCAATGGTAAGAAATCCTTTAATTACTATAGACATTCGATTTCAGCAACTTTATTTATAACCACAGCAAAAATTGTCGAATAAAAAAAGATGCATACATTAAGTATGCATCTAATTTTATTTAGTGTCAATTGCTTTGTTGCTTAGTCAAATACCGAAAACATATTAGACAATTGCTATCATATTATACAATAACTGTGCCGCCTGAGCCCTTGTCGCTGTCGCCAAAGGAGTAAGTTTACTGTTATAACCAACTATAGTTCCCGTTTCTACAAACAATCTCATAGGTATATAAGCATAGTCGGAAATTTGATTGGCATCAGTAAAGTCGGCAAGAGTATTGCTTCCAATACTTGTCGGTAATTTATCCAGTGTATACAACGCACGATAAAGGATAACAAACATATCCTGTCTGCTTATGGATTTGGTTGGATAATAATATCCTCCGGTACCTTTTACCAAACCAATTCTCTTTGCGGTTCCCAAATAAGCTGTGTAATAAGTGTCTCCGGCATCAACAAAGTTGTCTGTTATATCAAGATCATTCTGGATTTCATAGGCTCTCATAACTATAATGAGAAAATCTGCACGTTTAATTTTGCCGTCCGGATTAAACAAATTACCGCCAACTCCATTGATTATTCCTCTTGCGGACAAGTAGTCCACCGCATTTTTATACCATGCATTTTCAGGAACATCAGTGAAAGCAACCGGTGAAGGAACCGGTGTTGGTGTGACCGTTGGAGTCGGTGTATCCGGTGTCGGTGTCGGTGTATCTGTTACAGGTGTCGGTGTCGGGCTTGGTTCAAGCAATACAAATGTTGTTACTCCCTGTGTCAAAACCCCTTCTCCGCTTACCGTAACTGTATAAGTACCTAATACAGTGTTTGTCATTATGTATGTAAATGCAAATGCACCGTCTGTTGAACTTGTTGTTTCATTTAGAAATTCTAAATTAGTGTCAGGGTCTGTAATTCTTATGGTTACCTGTTTATCTGCTCCGCTCGAAGTGTTACCGGTTACGGTTACAACCTTAGTGTTTGGATCACATGCTGCAAGCAAATTTGTTATTGAATCAGTGGTTGCCAAAACATTTACAGGTATTGAAATACCAATTATCATTGCAAAAACAATTAACTGAGCTATGATTTTTTTCACAATATTCATCCATCCCTTCTTAAGATTAGTGCCGGGACGGAAGGAACTGAATCCTCCCGTCCGGCCAATAATGTCTTTAATTCTTTACGTGATTATGCAGGGGTTCCTATCTCTATCACATTTGAAAGAGGTGTCATCGTTGATGTCATGATGTCGGAACCATCCCATACAAATGCCTTTGCAGTATAGCCAGTTACATCAGCAGGAAGTTTAAATCCAGCAGATACTGTTTCTGTTGCACCGGCTGCGATATCTTTTGAGATGTATGAAACGTTAACCATAGCTCCGCTAGCGTCATAAAGTGCTACTATAACAAGAGCTTGTGCAGATCCTGCAAGCATATTACTATGTATGGTTGCATTAGCTACTAATAAGTTGTTAGCTACTAATGTAGTTGCATTTGCTGTTGCGCCAACCGTAAAGTTAGCAGTAACATCAAACTGAGTCATAGCTAAAACTGTAATTGTAAATACTTTAGTTTCAGTAGCTGCACCCTTAGTTATTGTCGCCGTTAAAGTAACAACTTCGTCAGGTGAACCAAATAAAGGTCTAACTACTGTCTGTCCATCATCTGAGATAACTGCAGGTTTGTCCGAAACCCATGTAATAGCAGATGCATTGACTGCTCCAACTGCCGGAAGTGCAGCTAATGAAACTTTAACTGAATCAAGACTTGAATTTGCACCCTTAATTAAATCAGCTGTCAAAGCGGCTTTATCTGCCGTAGTATCTGAAACTAAAACTTCAATGTCAACACTGCCGTATGCTGTTACAGCATTTGCAGCATTAAGTATCTTATAGCTTATTGTTACAGTTCCAGGCAAAATACCGGTAACTGCACCGGTTGATGCGTTAACTGTTGCAATACTTGTATTGTATGATTCCCACACAATTGTTTCTCCCGCTTGAGGAGCAACAAACCCTGTAGGAACTACAGGTGCTATACCTAATTGAACAGTTCCATATACCGGGTTCTGTTGAACAGGACCGTTATTTAATGAATACATTGTGTGATTTGCAACTGTATAACTTGAATCAGTTTCTTGTGATAAGAATACCTGACCAAGGTCATTAGTAGTTGCTGCTGCTGCTAACCTGAATGCAAAATTATCTGCGACTAAGGTTCTTGCTGCACCAGGTGCAGTTACCCAAACGCTGTAAGTTTTGGTGTCAAGATTAGCAACTATTTCAACATGATATGTAGCTCCTGCGGTATAAAGGACATTATTTGTTGCAGCAAATGCTGCACCATTTCTAACATCGAATATTCCGGCGTCTGACAATCTAACCTGAACAACACAGTCATTGAAGTTGCCAACTGATATTGAACTGTCAGCGTAGCAAATGTTGTTACCGATGTTATTAGCTGAAGGAGTCACATCAAATTTAATATACTGTGTTCCTACATTAGTATTGCCTAAATCATAACCTGAACCACTTAGATATGTAGCATTTGTATAAGGAGCTTCAGTCAAAAATTTTGTTGAAGTATATGTACTTGCGCTACTTAACATAGGTCTGATTACATGATTAGCAATTGTGAATATAGGAGCCTCTTGTACTGTATCTTGTATGAAGCAAACTTTACCTACGTCATTTGTGTTAGCTCCTGCTGTACTTCCGTTTCTTGTATTGAATGCACAATTAGAACCGATTTGAATTGCAGTTGTGCTTCCTTCAGGAGTTACCCAAACGCTATAGGTTTTTGCGTCCATGTCAGCAATTATTTCAACATGGTATTTAACGCCTGCTGCATAGTGAAGAGCTGAATCAACTGTAATGTCGTCGTCCCTTAAACCAAATACGCCGTTAGTCTTCAAACTGATTAGCATTGCAAAACTTGAAAAGTCTTTTACAGGGATTGAAGTATCTGTGTAAGCTATTACACCATCAATATTATTTGCTGCAGGTGTAACATCAAATTCGATATTCTGCATTCCTGTGTTAACTGTAGCTGAAGTATAAGCTGTTCCGCTTAAGTAATTCGGATCAGTAACTGAACTCCAACCAACTAATTGCGAACGATCCATCGTGGAGTTATAAACTGATGTAGAAGCAAGAACACCAAGTGTTGCTTCTGCTAGTACATCTACATCTGTGCTTCCATAGGCAACCAATGCACCAGTAGCATCATTAGTTACTGTATAGTAAATTCTTGTTGCACCTGCTCCAACAGCTGATATTAAACCAGTTGAAGCATCAATACTTGCTTTGCTGACATCTGATGATGCCCATGTGATTGTTTGTCCTGCTAAAGGTGCCGTGAAACCTGTAGGTGTAACATCAGGCAATCCAAGTTGTACCGGAGCAATTACCGGATTTACAGGTGTAAATGCAGTAATTGTATGATTCTTTACTGTATAAGATTTTAATGCATCACTTGTATTGAATATTACCTGTCCAATGTCGTCTGAAAGAGCGCCGGCTCCGCCAGCCCTGAATGCAAAGTTTGAAGCTATCTGAGTTTTAACTCCTGCATCAGTAACCCAAACACTGTAAGTTTTTGCCGTCATATCAGCAATAATTTCAACATGATATGAAACACCGGCAACGTACGGAACACTGTTTATTGCTGCAAATCCGGTGCCATTTCTGCACTGGAAGAATCCATTGCCTTTCATTGCGACTTGCATTGAAATATCACTATACACATTAACTAATGTTGAACTATCTGCATAGCAGACACTCTGGTCGATGTTATCAGCATTAGGTGTCACGTCAAATGATACCAACTGAGTTCCAGTTTTAGGTGTATCGGTTACGACACCAATATTCTGAAGGAAATTCCACACGTTATCAACAGTAGGTTTTGCAACATACGTTGTTGACAAATAAGTTGCAGATGAACTTATCTGAGGTCTAACCATATGATTTTTAACTGTAAATATAGGTGAACCAGGATAAGTATCTTGAATGAAACATACTTTTCCGATATCATCAGTGTTTGCTCCGGCAGTGCTTCCAAATCTCGTATTAAATGCGCAAGCAGGTCCGATAAGTGTTTCCTCACCTGAATTTGTGAGATCCTTAACCCAAACATCATAAACCTTTGTGGTAAGGTTAGCTCTCAAACGAACGCGGTAAGTCGTTCCTGCTGTATATGAATAAGTCGAAATCAAATGGTTTGCTCCGTTTCTTACACGGAAAAAACCGTTTGTATCAAGACTTACCAGCATTGCGAAACTTAGAAAATCTTTAACTTCAATTGATGAATCTGTATATGCGATAACACCATCTATATTATTGGCTTGAGGTGTTACATCGAACTGAACTTCTTGGATTCCGGTATTTACAGTTCCCAATGACCATGCTGTACGGCTCAGATAATTAGGATCAGCAACCGGATTATAACCAGGTAATGCTGATCTGTCCATTACTGCATTATATGCCAAAGTAGTATCTATAGTTCCAAGTGTAACTTCTGTAACAGGAACATTTACACTTCCTGCTACTACAATTAATCCGGTAACATCATCGGTTACAGTATAGGAAGCAACTGTATTTCCGATTCCAACCGCTGTCAAGGTTCCTGTTGCTGCATCAATAGTGGCTTTTGTTGGATCAGATGATACCCATGTAATTGTCTGTCCTGCCACAGGTGCAGTGAAACCTGTAGGTGTTACAGGTGCTGAACCAAGTACGACAGATGCGTATACAGGATCCACGCCGGCGGTTATTGTATGGTTATTAACTGTATAGGTTTTTGCTCCGCTGCTTGTATTAAATATTACTTGTCCAATGTCGTTCGCAAGTGCTCCCGCGCCGCCGCTTCTAAAAGCGTAGTTGGAAGCTATCTTTGTTTTTACTCCTGCATTAGGAGTAACCCAGACGCTGTATTTTTTTGATGTCATGTCGGCAAGTATCTCAACATGATATACCGTGCCGGGAACATATGCAACAGGCGTAAGTTTTGCAAAACCTCCACCGTTTCTGCAGTCAATTTCATTACTGCCATTAAACCTAATCTGCATTGCTAAATCGTTATTAACATTAACCAATGTTGAGCTGTCGGAATAACCAACACTTTGGTCAAGAGCTGCGGCATTCGGAGTTATATCGAATGCTACCACTGAAGTTCCCGTTTTAGGTGTGTCGGTTACAGCACCGATATTTTGAAGGAAATTATAAGGATTATCAAAGGTCGGAGTCACTGTATAAACCGTAGAAGTATAAGTATCCGTGCTGTTAAGTTCAGGTCTGATCATGTGATTCTTGACTGTATATTCACTTCCTGCCGTTCCTTGCGTAAAGAATACCTGACCGATGTCGTCTGTTATCGGTGCTGCCTGTGTTCTAAAACCGTAATCAGTTGCAATCTTGGTTTTTACTCCATCAGGTGTGGTAACGTAAACACTGTAAGTCTTAGCTGTAACATTAACAACTATTTCGATACGGTACTGTACTCCTGCAGTATAAGTAACAACCTCGTCTGCTAGTTGTGCATTACCAGCCGTTCCGTTCCTTACATCAAAAAACGAAGGTGTCCCTGTGCCACCACTAGTAACTCTGTTGTCATTCATCCTGATAAGCATTGCAAGCTGATTGAAATTCTCTACAAGTACATTTGAATCAGCATAAGCAATTACTGTATCACAGTCGTTCTGTCCAGGGGTTACATCGAATTGAATGTGCTGAATTCCGGTATATGCTACAGGGGTAGTATATCCGTTTCCATCAAGATAGGTGGTTCCTGTCCATGGAGCAGCCGTTGAATAGAGTGTTGAAGTGTATTGCTGAAAAGTGTCTATCACTCCAAGTGTTCCACCCGGTAACGCAGATGCAGGAATAGCAAATGTCGATACCATTGCTGTCGTTAAAACCAGTGCAAGCAACTTTCTGACTTTTTTCATACTTTAAAACCTCCTCGTAAATTTTTAGGATTATTATTCATCCTATTTGTACGACTTAACTTTCTTGATTTGTTGTCGTCGCTTCGAAAACCATTGTCTTTCGAAAATATATTTCAAAAGTAAGTATTACTTACCCCTAAAATCAACCAAAGATATTACAAGAAATATGAACTGCCAAAAATAAGTTTTCATGCAACCGCATTGAAACAAAATCCAAACAATCCGTCAATAAGACGTGAGCCGCAAAACCGCTATTATGAGCTCCTCATGCAAATAATTTTAAAAAATATCTGTAACCAAATTTTAAATTCCCTGTCATTTGCCATTTTTAAAAGTGTATTTGTAATTTTTTGCAAATGTCTACAAGCTATATTATAACTAACCTGAGAATAATTTACTTTAACAATATTGCTATTTATTCGCAAAAATATTACCTATGTTGTCGTATAAACAAACTCAAACGATATTAGGTTGAAACTATCAATTTGAACGTTTCAACACAAGAATTGTATCATAACATTATAAATTTTACAATTATTTATATCATAACATTATAAATTTTACAATTACTAAAATATTCTCTCCAGGACGAGCAGTAAGTCAGAGAATACAGGCATCGGTTTTTCAGGCGTCCAGCTATTGTCAGCAGTTGATTTAACCTCACCCAATCCGTAAATATCACCATTTACAGGATTAAAATAGTATGCGTCATATTTTACATTTTTTTCAATGTTTTTTATCAGCGGTTTTTCGGTGCAAAACGGAATGTAAAAAAGTCTTACCTCTCCGCTGATTCCTGCTGCATAAGGAGCTATTCTGTTTTCTTCCGTTGAATGGGGCTCGCACCAGTCATCATGAGACTCGAAATCCCACCAATCAAATTTTTCAAGAAACTTTTTTGAAATGCCAAGTTGCTTTGAACCCGGCAGCAAATATGCATCTTCCCATAATGCATTCCCCCAAACCACTCCCTGAGGAGATGCTCCAAACAATTCGTCTTCATTATTGACCTGCCAGATTCCGTCGGCTCCATAACTGTGGCCTGCGGCACCGCTCAGCATACATGACCAGAAAACAACTCTTTTAGCATCGGCATTATTTGAACCTCCTATCCCTTCATAACAAACCTCAGCGTCAATAGTCGGCATTTTGGGAGTCAGATTGACGGACTCACGAACCATTTCAACGGTTCTCTTAAAACTGTTCCAGCTTCCATGTCCGGTTTGAAGCATATCAAAATCGAGAAGTGACGGGTCGTCAACCATTTTATGACCATAGTCTGTAGGATGTATTGTTATCGGGTGATGAGATGAATCAATATTTTTTAAATATGCGGTTATTTCAGTCCAGCCTTTTCTCGCCCATGACTGATATTCAAGTCTCTTTGCGCTGTCAGTTCTTAAAATATCATACTTTTTGCTTTTCTCTTTTGAAAATGCGAGTGACCCGTAAAAAGGCATCAGCGCCTCGCCCGCCATGCACCACACAACCGGATAAGCACCATATCTTGCACAAATATACTTCCAGTGTTTTTTCAACACTTCTGTTCCGGCAAAATCAATATAAAATCCCCAGCAACCCACAATGCAAGGAAGCAGACCTGATTGAACCAGAAGATCAATTCGTTGGTCAACCATATCAAAATACTCGGGATTTATGCATGTAAAATCTTTATTCCATGGGAATCCCGCTTCATTTGCTCCTCTTTTATCGAATGGCTCCATATCGGGATACAATCCCGCAACAATTTGAATTACAGTAAAACCTTTCTTTACTCTGTCCCTCGTCAGCTTCTTGAAATCAAACGGCCATTTCAACCTTTTCGTAAATCCCATCCACCAGGTGTCCGCAAGCCAGAAGAAAGGTGTTTTGTCTATATGCTGTAAATATTTTTTATTTTCTGAAACCTTTAACGGTCCGTGCTTCAACAGAAGATTGTCCCCGGAATATTCGACAATCTCAATCGTTTCTTCTTTATCATTCAATTCACTGTTTGTAGTATCAGAGCACATGATTCTAATTTTATGTAGTCCGATTTTCGAGGACGAATATCTGATATTCCAGATTTGACCTCCTGCCCAATATGCAGAAACTGTTTTTTGATTTGATTCGGGGTCGGTAATAACTGCAGAAAGTTCAACTTTGTTAAAAGGATCTTCATATACCTTTTTAGAAACAAATGACATTTCGATCATACAGTTTTGCATGGCACGACGCATAAAAACACCCCTTCGAATCATTTTCTTTCATTATAAATAATCGCATATTGTATTGATTTACCAACATAACTTCCTCATAATAAATTTCTTTATGCAATAAAAGCTTTTTTTGCCGCATTTCTCATTTCATCGGCCGCTTCTCTTATAGACTTATCTTTTAGAAACAAGCCCGAAGTACCGCCTGTCAGCATATCGGCACCTGCCTTTACAACTGAAGGTATTGTTAATGGATTTATATGCCCGTCAGCTTCTATGCCTGTATTCAGGCCGGCTTCAGTTATAGCTTCACGTAATCTTCTGATTTTATTGACTGTCTCGGATTTAAATGTCTGACCGGCATAGCCCGGATTAACCGTCAATTTTACTATCCAGTCGACATTACCCAGAAGTTTAATAAGTCCGTCATCAACTTCGGTTTCAGCCCTTAATGCAAGGACGGGTTTCGCCCCTGCTTCTCTTATTAATTCAAAGGTTTTCAATGGTTCCTTCATCACTTCATAATGAACGGCAATATAATCGGCACCGGCATCTGCGAATTGTTTGATAAATTTATCAGGCTCATATACTCCCAGATGAACCTCTATCGGCAGTTTTGTATGCGGTCTGATCGCCTCAAGCGTGGGTGTTCCGAGAATTATACAATCATTGAAATTTCCGTCGACCACGTCAAAATGCAGAAGATCTATCCCCGCATCCTCGACCTGCCCCATCTGTGATTCGATATTATATAAATTAAAGCATGAAACCGATGCTACCAAAGTTATGCTTTTTCTTGCAAGTTCAATCATTTAAGTCTCCTCCGATATATTATGGTAAAAACTTGTTTCTTATTTCACAGGAAATTTAATCGTCCCATACATTTTGTCAGGGAATAAAAACAACCTTTAATGCTTTGCCTTCAACAGCAAGCTGGACTCCCTTTTTAAAGTCCTCAAGCGGCAATACATGTGTCACAAGCTTGTCGTTTGGAATTCTTCCCGAAGCCATAAGCTGAAGCGACATTCTGTGATGCTTCGGAGCAAAAGTGGTTGTTCCGATTATATGCAATCCCTTATAATGAATTAAATTCGTGTCAATTCCCGGTTTGCTTTTATCATGCGGAAGGCCTCCGAAAAATACGATTCTTCCACCCTTTTTAGCCATCAAAAGTGCTTGAACCTGGGTTTCCCCGACAGGATTTGCAGTTATGACAACATCCGCACCCTTACCGTCGGTAACCTTCATTACCTCGTCAACAAGATTGACTTTTGAGGAATTGATTGTCATGTCAGGTTTGAAAGGTTCGCATAATTTCAGTCTTTCGTCGAAAACATCAGCGATTATAACCTTCGTTGCGCCTCTTGCTCTCGCAATGCTCACATGAATACATCCGATAGGACCGCTTCCTATAATTACAACCGTTTCACCGAGTCCTACATTTGCTTTTTCCTGAGCATTTATGCAGGATGAAACCGGCTCTGATGTTGTTGCAACAACAGGATCTACACCTTCGGGTATCGGCTGGATTGTTCCGTTTTCAATTGCCTCTTTTGGAATCGCCATATATTCTGAAAAGCCGCCCGGCCACTGCTGAGCGATTTCTCTTGAATTCTCGCAAAGTTCGTAAACACCGGAGGTACAAAATTCACAGTACCCGCAATAAACCATTGGCCCAACGGCAATTTTATCACCGTTCTTCCAACGTCCTTCATAATCATTCCCTGTTTCGATTACAAGTCCCGAAATTTCATGACCTATTGTCCAAGGCAGCTTGATGTTTTTATGGCCGCTTCTTAAAGTTCTTAAATCCGAACCGCACAGCCCGCACGCCATAACCTTAAGCAGGATTCCGTCCGAAGGACAAACCGGCTTTTGCACATCTTCAACTTCATAAACTCCCGGTTCCCTGATTACCAAAGCTTTCATCATTTCATTAATTGACATATTTCTCCCTCTTATCGTTTCGCCTAAATGTCCGGCTCATCCAATAATCTATTTCTTTCGGCGTATTTCCCGCCTTCAAACTCGTTCGACAGGAAAATTTCTATTCTTCTTTCAACGTCTTCGTTTTTCATTGTGCGCGCCCCAAAAACAATGACATTTGCGTTTGTATGCCTTCGGCTGAATTCAGCGGTGAAGTCATCATACAGTATTGCCGCACTTATTTCTTTATGTCTGTTTGCTGCAATTGACATTCCTATACCGGTTCCGCATGCTAGTATTCCCAGTGTTCCCTTATTTTCGAGAACTTTCCTGCAAACCTTTCCTGCGGTATCAACATAGGGTATCGGGTTCATAAATACAGGTACTGCATCAAAAACCTCAAAACCCTTTTTTGTAAAATATTCTTTTATGGCCTGCTTTAATTCAAATGCCGCATGGTCGCATCCAATCGCAACACTTTTAAATTCGTCGTATCCTTTCATTTTAGCTACCTCTCGTTCTCAAACATTGCATCCTGCATTTTGCGCAGTTTGTAGATAAAAGAGTCTGCATCAGGTTTGTAATTATTATCGGTTAACATCTCGCCCTTTTTAATTTCTTTGGTCGGCGTACCGCCCGGCGCAATTCCCATTGGAATAGCTTTCACATTCCTTGCTTCTTTATATGTATAAATCTTGTTGTAAATATCCTCGCTGCCTATCCCCTTAATTATTTCGCCCGGCTTTAAGTCGCGCTTTGCAAATGAAACAACTTCCGAATACATTGACTTAGCCGTAACCGTAGTCTCACCGTAAATAACAGCTTCGCACACGGCAATCGGTGTTTCGATATTGCATAGATGGTACGGTCTGTAGAACATAAAGTAAGGACCCGGTCCCATTGATACAAATTTCATATCGCTAATAATTCTTGGCTCATCGGTTTCAACAATTGCAAAAACTCCCGGTGCGACTTTCCCTGTCGAGAATTCAACACAGCCTTTTTTGCTTAAAATTCCGCCGTCAGCTACAGGAATGAATACGCTCTTTAAATCATTAATCTCAACTTTTGGTCCATGCATTCCCGGAACATCAGGGAGCAGTCCGGTTGCATTTGAAACCGCACACATTTCAACCATAGTTTTTGTGCCGTCAATAAATGACGAAAGCATCTTAGGGTTCATACCCTTTGAAAGCGCTTCTTCTTTAACCATATCAGGAGTCACTTCATAATTAATAGGATTGTTTTTTCCTTTTCCCAGACAAACAACATCAAAACCCATTGTTTTTGAGAAATCGTATAACATCTTGCAGACAGCAGGTTCGTCGCCTGCCGCGACTGTATAGATGCTTCCTGTTTTTCTTGCCATCCTGTCAAGCAGAACGCCAACGGTTACATCGGTTTCAACGTTTAACATTATTATCGGTTTACCATTCGTTATTCCGGTCCACGCAACCTTTGCTCCGATATCCGTGATGCCCGTTGCTTCAATTACTGCATCAAGATTTTCAAGCTGCGGAAGCATCAATGCATCATCGGTTACAAGGTATTTCCCTGATTTAAGTATATCTTCTGCTTCTGACTTTTTGTTTGAAACACAAATCATGTTTTCCGGTATCCCCATACTCCTGAACACTTCTTTTGGGCGCTCGATATCAATATCTGAAATTGCATGGGTTTCAATACCCGGCATTCTGTTGGTGACATGCACCAAACCCGATCCCATTTGTCCGCATCCGACAAGACCGTTTTTTATGCGTTTGCCGTCCTCTTCCCTTTTTCTTAAATGATCATATAATTCCATTCACTTCTCCTCTTTCTATATGTTATTTATAATATTTATTTCTCAGTTTGTCCAGTTCAACAAAGTCGTTTTTCAGATTGTTATAGATGCTTTTGTAGACTTTGAAGTAATCCATGTAAAGTTTATGGGTTTCCTCGTTTGGCTCCATTAATTCCACATACTCGGTCTTTTTCTTTGCAATCGAGAAATCCTTGAAAATTCCAACCGAAACACCTGCAAGGATTGCGTCTCCGAACGGCGCGCCTACACGGCTCTTAACCAAAACAGTCGGCACATTGAAAACATCGGTAATAATTCTTCTCCAGACATTGCTTTTCGCTCCGCCCTCATTTAATACTATCGGGAAGTTAATCTTTATCCCGGTTTCTTTTATTAATCTGAAGGAGTCATACAGCGCATAGGCAACTGATTCCATCATAGCGCGGACGAGATGCGCTTTTGTATGAGTCAACGAAAGTCCGAACACAACTCCTCTTGCGTAAACATCCCAGATTGGAGTTCTTTCACCCATTAAATAAGGAAGAACTATGAGTCCGTCGCTTCCGGGGTTAATCAGCTCAGCTTCCATATCCATAAATTGATATGAGTTGATGTCCACGAGCTTTTCCATTTCAATTTCAATATGTGAAAAATTGTCGCGCATATATCTCAAAAGCTGTCCGCCCGTGGTCGTGGTCGGTATTGTAATGTATGTATTTTTTGAATCGTTCGTATATGCACATGCTATCATACTCGGCTGAAAATTAGGTGCCTTATGAATTATTCCAAAATTTCCGCAGGTTCCGAGGTTCATCTGAATGTCACCCTCTTCAATTGCTCCTCCGCCTATCCATCCCGCATTACAGTCAACCTGACCTGCCGCAACAGGAATTCCTGCTACAAGACCGGTCAATTCAGCCGCCTCTTTCGTAACCTCTCCGACAATATCTTCGCATGCCGATGCTTCGGGAAGTATATTAATATCAATCCCTATTTTTTGCAATATGTCACGGTCAAATTCCCGCGTAAGAATATTATAGGCCACGCCATAGAAAGCGCCCGCCGAATAATTCATAGTCGCCTTTCCTGTGAGTTTCAATCTTATATACCCGTCAATCGTCAGTGCCTTGAATATTTTCTTGAAATCCTCAGCTCTGTTCTTTTTCTCCCACATTAAGTTAACAAGCGCAGGATGGTCGTCGAGACGATTGCCCGAAATTTTAAATATTTTTTCTTCGCCGATGTTATCCTTTAACCATTGAACTTCCTTCACAGCCCTTCTGTCCATCAGGTTATATGCGAAATTAATCGGCTCGTGGTTCTTGTCAACCATAACCATCGAAGGAAGAGCAGACGAAGTGCCTATACCCTTAATATCCTTAGCATTGATATTTGCCTTGGCTATACAGTCGCTTATAATATCGCATGCAATAGACCAATATAATTTCGGTTCATGCTCGGACCAGCCCGGTTTTTCTGTATATATGGGATATTCACTGAAAGCATAACTCAAAATATTCGCTTTGCTGTCAATTATGCAAGCTTTCGCGCCGCCGGTTCCGAAATCTATTCCAAGTAAATATTCGGACAACTTTCCAACCCCCTTGTTAATATAAAATCTTTCCATCATCTTTTCAAATTTCGATTTGTTTCTTTTTGTACCGGTTCTGTCAAATTCATTCGCCGGATCTGTTCGTCAGTTCTGTTTGTCAGTTCTGTTTGTCAGTTTTATTTGTCAATTCTATGCTTACTCTTAACTATGCTTGTAAACATCCCATCCCATGTATTTTCCGAGGGCTTCTTCGATTACATCAGCAGATTTTGAGCGATTCATAGCAACATGATGTTCGAAACCGTTTGCACAGACATATTTCATAAGACTCTGCAGATTCGGTACTTCGCAAACTGCCACACCGCCTGCCGTTACAACCTTATCGTCTGTGAAATTTCCCTCTCCGACATACACTTTAATCTTACCCGTTGTGTCGTCTGTTGAAACCTTCGCATAAGTCATCTCACCTTTTGAAATGTTTGCCTTGCATGCCCCGAAGCATTTTTCCTCTCCAAGCGAAGCTCCGAGCACATCGAGGTTCGAAATCTCGAAATCATTATTAATAAAACTTTTCGGGAAGTTGGAGCAATGCAGACAGATGCATTTATTTCTGTCATTTCCGAAGTTATTGTTCCAGTCAAGATATCCGGAAGGCTCATTCGACGCAAGATAAAGAGCATACATTGTCAACGCACCCATTACGTCCATTTCACATGCGCATTGAATTCCCTTTTCTCCCATCAGACTCATCGAAACGCATGTTGCGCAACCAAAGTTTTTCTGAACGGAATCCCAGCATTCAACTGCTGCCGCATCGCATTCATTGTCCTTAATCCATTTATCCATAACCAGACCCAATTTTGCCTGCTTGATTATATTTTCTTCATTTATTGTTGCCGGAATTTTGCCGTAAGCCTTCAGCTCAGCGACTCTGTCCATAACTTCTTTTGTTTTTTCCATTTTAAGAGCCGCAAAAATTATATCAGACATGTCAACTACAACCGTTGTAATGCCCGCAGACTGCAATAGCTTCTCTGAAAAACGGACGGTCTGGAATGCCGCAGGTCTTGCACCTATTGCACCCAATCTTGCATTTTTTAAACCCTTTACCACACGGCATACCTTTGCAAAAAACTCGATATCCTTTGTGAATGTCTCGCTGCCGATAGCACATGTATGATAGGTGGTATCTGTGTATTTGATGTTATATTGTTTCAGGTTGTTGCAAACCGAAAGCTTGCCGCAGAAGGCATCTCTTCTATTCGCAAGGTCCATTTTGTCAAGATCGTCGTCGCATGCCTGTACAAGCACGGGAACGTCCAAATTTGCAAGTGCTATAGTTTCAACCACCCCAAGTTCATCGCCGAAGTTCGGAAGAATAACAATAATTCCATCAATTTTGGCTTTGTTTTTGTTAAAAAATTCAGCATATTTTTTTGCATCGGAATGCGTTTCGACCGCACCGTACCTTGTCTCTGTTTCAGGCATAATTACAGGCTCGTGTCCCATCTTTTTCAACTTTTCTATGATTTCCACTCTGCCCTTTTCCGCCAATGAATGCGGGAAAAACCCTCTTGTTGCAACGATAACACCAAATGCACTCATGTAAATTGCCTCCTTAATATTTATTAATATAAATTATCAACCTTTATTATTTATTTTATGAACATTCTTTTAATTCCTTAATTATTCACTCTACGGTTGCAAAATCTATCTTAGCCAAACTTTCTGTCTTTGATGTAGTAATTAATCTCTTCTTCGAATATCTTCGCCTGCGCCGGTTCCGGCATTTCAAAAACAATAAATGTTTCCGTTGATTGCATTGGCTCCAGTACGTCCTGCTTATATTGGATTTCCTCGTCTTCTCCGCCAAATAAATCCTTGCTTCCGAATTCGGGACCGATTCCGCTATAGTCTTTCTTCATAATAGATGTTCCCTTTTTACCGGAAGCATCTACAAGGCACCACTCCCGGCTGCCCGCTCCACCCGAGCTCATCCATGACGCAATCCACGGACATGCAGGTATGACTGCCATTATAGCATGACCGTCAGGATATTTTAAGAGTGTTCTGATTCCGCTCTTTTCTCCGGCCAATTCATCAATAACCTTTAAAACTGTGTGACGGTTCATAACCTGGACACGAACATTTTCTCCCTTAGAATTATACCATATTTCATGGTTGTTTGCGGCAGTTGATTCCCCTATTCTTTTCATCTTTTTGCTCGGAATAAGATACTCGGCGCCTTCAAATGCTCTCATTTGAACATGATATCCCCAGTTTGCAATACGGGCTTCAACTGATTTATTTGTTATTGTATCTTTTAGGATAATTCTCGCACTATCGGGTTTTATAATAATTCTTTTTGTGACTTCAAAAATTACCTCGCCGTTTTTATACCATGGGAGCTTTTCTATTTCTCTTGTATTCCGGACTTCAAAGGTACCGGATATCTCCGCACTGTCTTCGGTTATATCTATATTTACTGACTTTACGGGTATCATAGAGACCGTTCCGTGCATCGGCAGAGAAAACCCTGTCGCCTCTTCTGTCTCAGGCATCCCCCAATTTTCCAGCCCAAGCATTTCGACGCCGCCCGTAAACTGTTTGAGCCAACTAAACCCCTCGGTCAAGATTCCGTCGATATACATTTTTTCAAAAGGATTAAAATTATCAGGGTTTGGAAGTCCATCAAGCGGCGGTTCCCAAAAATACGGCTGACCCCTGAAAAACGCTTCGTTCACCGTAAGCCCTTTTGAAGGAAGCAATTCTATATTCATGTCTATATGTTCAATCGATATCCGGTTAACGCAAATATCATCATTTTTATTATGAAATACCTTTACGGTAAAACCGAGTTTTTCAATGACTTTTTCTTTGCCATTTTCAAGTGATTTGCAATCCAATATTATTCTGTTCATGTTGAAAATCTCCGAACCTTCCGCTTCTTTTTACCCTACAAAAAATTATATTACAACGGTTATTTAAAGTAAATAGCAGCCTATATTTCGAAAATTGCTGTTGTAATTTTTTGTCAGAAGGAATATTATTTATTACAGAACCATTTAAGGAGGCATCATCATATTTTTAAAAAAATTCGCAGGATTATACTTATCGCAGCTGCATTTCTTTTGCTTGTAGTAATTGTAGTCAACGTCCTTATACTTTCAACTTTTAATGCAAAACCCGTAAAATCAGACGTTATAATCGTTCTCGGGTGTCAGCTTTGGGAAAACAAGCCAAGTCCGATGCTGAAATACAGACTTGAGGAGGCTTTGAAGATTTATCAGGAGGGTTATGCATCCAAAATCATAGTAAGCGGTGCTAAGGGTGCCGATGAAATAATGGCCGAATCTCAACTGATGAAATCATGGCTTGTAGAAAAGGGTATTCCCGCAAATGCAATTTTTATGGATGATAAATCAACAAGCACATATGAAAATTTGAAGTATTCGAAAGCGATTATGGATGCGCAGGGATTTAAAACTGCGATTATCACAACAAATGATTTTCACGTATTCCGTTCGCTTCAAATTGCCAAAGCTCTTAATATTACGGCTTCAGGAGCAGCGGCTCCAAATGTTTCGAGCGTCCGTTTACTCTATCAGGCAAGAGAAACAATATCGGTTCTTAAATATTTTCTGACGGGCAGTTAGTTGGGGTGATTTGAGATAATAATAGTTTATGCTGAACTAATTATTGTTGTTTTAATTTCACTAATATGCGATATAAAAACCTATAAAATTAAAAATTTAATTCTATTTCCTTCATTGGTAGTCGGCTTTATTTCGAATCTGATTTTTTTTGGAATTGATGGCTTGGTATCGTCATTAATTGGTTTTGTATTGCCGCTGATTCTGCTTTCTGTAATGTATGTTTTACGAATGCTCGGAGCCGGTGATATAAAGCTCTTTGCCGTCATCGGTTCAATCATGGGGTACAAGTTCATTTTGTGGACTCTGACACTATCTTTCATTTCAGGCGGAATAATTGCATTCATTATTGTTATTATTAAGGGGAATGCTGTCGGAAGGTTTAAACATTTGTCGGTTTATCTTATGCAATGCTTCCTTTCTCAAACTATACAACCTTATTCAGAAACAAACAGCACCGATGAAACAAAACATTCTTCAGAAAAAGAAGCCTCAAAATTTCACTTTTCGTATGCCATTGCATGCGGTACAATTTTGAACTTATTCTTCTCAAACGTTAATTTTTAATTTTACCCCGGGATCAAAGGTCAGGTCGGAGACGGTTCTTGATTTTTTGAAAAAAAAAAGTGTGGCAGAGGTTGAAGTTGAAGACGAGTATGTTTACAGAAATGATTGGAAGTAAACATCCTGAGTCGGCAGCTTCACACCTCGTGACACATTGATTTATATGACTGGTTTTTGAGTCCGCCATATCGCATTACGCAACAAGTCTTGAAGCCCTTGCGGGAGTTATGGTTCAGATTTCAGCTCTTTAGTGGCGAGTTGCAACAGTATTATTCATGACAATAACTTAATTATATTTGATAATAGTTGATGCGGTATAAAATGCGGTACGTTTTTGCATAAATATGGGCAGTTAACTGGAATGTCCTATAACTTTTATTATGTATCATTAAATTCTTGAAAGTATCCAGTTAAAATAATTCCTCTATATTCATAAGACAAATCATCCATTAGTGTTTTAAACACATTTGGCCAGTGCCTTACCAATTTTTCGCGTTTATCTAAATCCCGAATGCATCTAAAGGCAATGTTGACGCTTTCTAAATAATTATTCAATTCTGATATTTGATTCTCCTCAAGCTTCATCATGGATTCATAAAGCCTTGGTCCAAGTCTAAGGCACTCTTTCCTAAACGGCATATTCCCACAAGTAGTACAGCATGTCTTTACACATAATTTTTGGTTAATCAATTCTAGAAATTCATTGGTATCGTCTCCCGTTTCAATTTGAAATAGATTTTTGTGGTCACTTATAATTTTAATTAATTTTTTAACATAAATATTCTGCCAACCATTAGATGGAAATGGCAGAAAAAAAGCTCTATCGTTTTCTTCAAAACCGATATTTTGAAGAGGTTCAAGTAACCTGTCACGAAAATCTCCCCTTTTAACAACAATAATAATCCGGGGGTTTAATATCTTAATTGTATTTAATAATCCAGGGATTCCGTTTAATATATGCTGCGTTCTTTCAGGATTATTAAAATTATTTACAGGAATGTTACAAACATCGTACAGCCAGCAATTCATTTCTTTGAATTTTTTACAATCAAAGTTGTTTTGAAACACTTCATCAAAAGCTTTTTTGGTATAAATAAATAACTTAGAATCCTCATTATAAAAAAATGTTCCACCATTAGGCCTAGACTCACCTATGAATAGAATGTTAACAATCTTTGGATTATAATCTTGTCTTTTTTTCTCGTGAGGATCTATAGGCATGAGAGTTTCTCCTTTAGATTAGTTATTTTAATCAGATTCACATATAAGGCTTCCACTCATTTTTTTGTTCTCATCATTTTTTGCTAAAATTGATAGCAACTCAGTCGCTATTAATTCAATAACCGGCACAGAAACGGCATTGCCTGCTTGCTTATACAAATAACTATCAGCAAAAGGCCTTCCCTTAAATCTCTCGGGCATTTTAAAACCACTTCCAACTGGGAATCCCTGGAGTCTAAGTGTTTCAGCCGGTGTCAACTTTCTTACACCCCTGTGATTTTTCACTAAAGGAACGTTATGTCCTCCGGTTCCCATGTTTGCAGTAAGCGTAGGGCAAACGTTGCTTTTATTCTTTCTTACATACATTCCTCTTCTTACTTGATAAAACTGATATAGCTCATTTACCTGTTCTTCTAAATTTACTCTCACATTGTTTCTATCTTTCTCTGGTATTTTTTCATAATCATCTGTCGAAAGAAAATAGTTAGGATATTTGCTCTTTGTATAATAATATTTGTCGCTAACTTTGTCGCAATAATCTACAATTTTCTTTATTTGGTTTTCTCTGTCCTTAATAGTATGATGAATTTTAAAATTCTTTATATTATCAAACATCCAAAAACTATTGGCATCCTCTTTATTCAAAAAGCATATTATATATATTCTTTCCCTATTTTGCGGCAAGCATGAATAATCCATTGTATTCAATATTTGTTCCTTAACCGTGTATCCAAGTTTTTCAATTTCACTCCGGATCACTTTGTAAGTTCTGCCTTCATCATGGTTTTTTAGATTTTTCACATTTTCCAAGAAAAGCACTCTTGGCTTTTTATGTGCGGAATCCAGTTGTTTTACTAAATTTATAATGCTTAAAAACAAATTGCCTCTTTCATCCTCAACCCTTTTCT